>VSOA01000003.1 GCA_009774585.1 Lachnospiraceae bacterium | reverse complement strand
ATTTTAAATAACTTATTTACTACATGAAATATAGCATTTTTCGAGAAATTTGTCAATTGAAATATCTTCAACAAGTATTGTTAATCCATTATCTTCTCCGTTTGTATTCATACATAATGTAAAAAAAGACCTCTATACTATTTTGATATAGTATAGAAGCCTTTTTATTAATCTTAACTTAGTGACATTGCGGGAAGGATGAGGTTTCTTTTTTGTCTTCAAACGGTTTGAACTCGTTCGCTACCATTTTCAAAGTGTTTGAAATATTGCCTGCAATTTTTCCCTAAGTTCCGGAATTTCTTCTGTAATCGTTTCCCATATAATGTCATTGTCAATTATATCATAATCGTGTGCATAAATATTACACATTCCACATGCAAACTGGAATTCCGTATCTTTCTCAAACTCTTTTCCATTAACTTCTGCCACAAGAATATCCTGATTGCCTCTTTCAAATATTGAGTTAAAAAAGTCATCGTTACGATAGCTCACTACAAAATGTTCTGGTTGATATTTTACAGCGTCAATCTCTAATTCAGAATACAAACGTCTAATAATTCATATAAATTTCCAATACTTTCCTCATTCTTCTCGGTACGCTGTATCCAAATAAATTTGCAATTAGCATTCATTGCCGTTTTTCTGTCTTTTTCTTCATCTCCAATAAAAATCAGCTCTGTGATGGGAACGGAAAATCTTTCAGAAATCATTTGCAATCCTTTACAGTTCGGCTTCCTATATCCTGCAACAGAAGATGAAACATAGTAATCAAAATAGCCCAAAAGTTCTGAGATATCCTTCCTGAAAATATCATCAGGCATCGCACTTGGTAAATCTGTCAATGCAGCTATTGCATAACCTTTTTCCTTAAGTTCTTGTAACACATTAATTGTCTCGGGATATATTTCCGCCTTTAATCGTAATCCACTCCAAAAAGTTTCTATACAGCTTTGAATAGGAATATCCATATGCCAAGGTTCTAATATTTTTGTAAATATATATTCCGCTGAATACTCAACCTCTCTATAATGAATTCTCGGATTAAATTCTTTTAGCATTTGAAATGATTTTTCAACAATCTCTTGTGAAACAGGGTGCCTGAATTTCCGTATAATTTCTTCAAATCCCTGATAATAAAAATCCTCCCATGAGTGAGGCATTCCTACATACTGCATTAATGTTCCGCCCAAGTCAAAAACTACAACTTTCAAAATTTTATCGCATCTCCCATTTCTAAATTCATCCAAACCAGAACAACCTAACAACTCTTGCGATAAACCGGAATCCCATTGACAAAAATGGATTTGGTGATCACTCCGCCGTTTAACACCCTGTTTCGTAACAAATCCAATGCCGTCTCGCAAATGCTGGGGATATCGATATGGATCGTCGTGAGCGGAGGAGAGACATATCTCGCAGTACTCACGTCATTGATACTGAAAACCGCAATCTGTTCCGGTATCTGTATCCCAGCCTCATTGAGCGCCTGCAAGACCCCGACCGCCAGCGTATCGCTCGCCACGCACAGCGCCGTCGGAAACTCCTTCATCTGTGCAAGCTTCTGCCCTAAACGGTATCCTTCCTGCACGGTAAACTTCTCTGAGATTAAGATATAATCCTCTCTGAGACATTGATAGTACTGCGCGCTCTGCCTGAAAGACCATTCTCGGATATCCATGGATTTTTGCAGCGTATCAATATTTCTGTCCGGTCCTCCGATAAAGCCGATGGACTTATGACCTTTTTGTACGAAATAATCTACAATCTGTGTCACGAAGGAATCCATATTCGGTCTGACCGCATCAAAAAGTTTTTCATCGGGAGACGTCCCGATGAAAACGCCTTTTTGGCAGATTTGGTATAATCTGTTAATTTCCTGTCTGTTCAGCCAGCCGATCGCCACAAAGGCATTCAGATCATCGGGAATCGCATCCATACCGTCTTTTTTTGTATAGACGCTCAGCTGAATATTCATCTGTTTTGCCTGTTTTGCAAGTTCCTCTTTGACGTTACTGTAGAAAATGTCTTCCAGCTCATCTTCCTCCTCCGTAAAATACAGTAACGCCACATGGTCAATCTTCGGATAAATGACGCGTTTCTTGTAACCAACCTGCTCGGCTGCGGCAAAAATAGCCGCTCTCGTATCTGCGCTGACCGAAATTCCCTCATCATAATTGAGCACTCTTGACACAGCGGCGCTCGAAACGCCTACTATTTGGGCAATCTCTTTTATTGTAGCCATAATAACCTCTTAGAACTTTCTTAGCATATCAGAAAAAGGTGAATCATCTACGCTTCCTGCTTAATCTTCATCGTCAGTCCGATTCGCTTCTTCGCCACGTCTACGGTAAGCACCTGAACATCTACCACGTCGCCCACGCTCACCGCCTCGAGGGGATGCTTGATAAACTTATCGGTAATCTGAGAGATATGCACAAGCCCGTCCTGATGCACGCCGATATCCACAAACACACCGAAATCTATGACGTTTCGCACGGTTCCCTTCAGAATCATACCCGGTTTTAAGTCTTTCATGTCAAGTACATCGCTTCGAAGAATCGGCGCCGGCATATCGTCACGCGGATCCCTCGCCGGTTTTTCCAGTTCTTTTAAAATATCTGTGAGCGTAATCTCACCGATACCAAGTTCTTCCGCAAGCTTCTTTTTATCTTTAATCTTCTTCTCCAGACTGCTGACCGTAATCTCGGTCTTACCGCCGTTCTTAGCGTTCCCTGCTCCTTTTCTGGAATTGACATCTGTGTCAGAATCATTTGCAAACGTCACGCCGCCCATTGCCGCCGCCAAGGCTTTGCCCATAGCGGTATTCGTATTACGGATGACCACCTTAGGCTGTGGTTTTTTCTTCTCTTTGACAGGAGTCTCTTTCCTGCCTGCCACCTTGTTTGCCGCCGCTTTCTTCTGCGCTTCCTTCACGTCTTCCATCGTCAGCCCCATCTTATCGAGCAGCTTCGTTGCCGCCTCATAAGATTCCGGATGAACGCTGGTTGCATCGAGCGGATTGTCTCCATCCGTAATACGCATAAACCCGGCGCACTGCTCATAGGCTTTCGGACCTAATTTCGCCACCTTCAGGAGTTGGGCTCTGTTGGTAAATCTGCCGTTCGTCTCACGATAATCCACAATATTTCTGGCAATCACCTTCGTTACCCCGGAGACATATTCAAGGAGAGACGCCGACGCCGTATTCAAATCCACACCTACTTTGTTTACGCTGTCCTCTACCACACCGTTTAACGCCTCGCTCAGCTTCTTCTGGTTCATATCATGCTGATACTGCCCCACGCCTATGGACTTGGGATCGATCTTCACAAGTTCCGCCAGCGGATCTTGTAGTCTTCTCGCAATAGAAGCCGCGCTTCTCTGCCCGACATCGAAATTCGGAAACTCTTCCGTAGCCAGTTTGCTGGCGGAATACACGGATGCGCCCGCCTCATTGACAATGACATACTGTACCGGCTTATCCAATTCTTTGAGCAGCTCCACGATGACCTGCTCGGACTCTCTGGATGCTGTCCCGTTGCCCACGGAAATCAAGGATACATTGTATTTCTTGATCAGTCTCTTCAGTTCTGCTTTCGCCTCCGCAACTTTATTCTGCGGTGCCGTCGGATAAATTACTTTCGTGTCTAATACTTTGCCCGTCTCATCCACGACCGCCAGCTTACAGCCTGTACGGAACGCCGGATCCCAGCCGAGAACGACCTTACCGGCAATCGGCGGCTGCAAAAGAAGCTGTTCTAAGTTCTTACCGAACACGGAAATTGCTCCATCCTCCGCCTTCTCCGTCAAGTCGTTTCTGATTTCTCTGTCAATAGCAGGTGCAATCAGCCTGTCATAGCTGTCTTTGATCACATCTTCCAGAACCGGAGTGGTGACCGGATTGTCCTTTGTGATCACTTTCGTACGCAGATACTGCAAAATACGTTCCACCGGCGCTTCCACTTTCACCGCAAGGAATTTCTCGTTCTCACCACGATTGATGGCAAGCGTCCTATGTCCTGCCACCTTTTTAATCGGCTCTTCATACTGATAATACATCTCATAAACGCTCTCAGCCTTCTCATCCTTTGCCGTGCTTACCAGTTTGCCTTCTTCCACGGTAATTCCGCGGATATAGATACGGTAATCCGCTTCATCAGATACCATTTCAGCAATAATATCCTTCGCCCCCTGCAGCGCTTCCGCCGCTGTTTTTACGGTTTTTGCAGCGTCTTCATCTTCACGGATATACTTCTCAGCTTCATTCTCAATGGGTTCCGTAGTCTCCTGCGCCAGAATGAACTGTGCCAGACCGTCCAACCCTTTCTCCTTCGCCACGCTCGCCCTCGTCTTTTTCTTCGGACGGTACGGACGATATAAGTCTTCGACTACCACCATCGTCTCGGCGGCGACAATACGTTCCTTCAATTCATCGGTCAGTTTCCCCTGTTCTTCGATGCTCTTTAATACCTGTTCCTTCTTTTCCTCCAGATTACGCAGATAGGTCAGTCGTTCATCCAGATTTCTGAGCACCTCATCGTTGAGGGAGCCGGTAGCTTCCTTTCTGTATCTGGAGATAAAAGGAATCGTGTTTCCTTCATCTATCAATTTCACGGCAGCTTCCACCTGCCATTTTTCTACTTTCAGTTCTTCTTTCAGTTTTAATATAATATCCATGCTTTCCTCCGTTTTAAGTTTTTTATAATGCCTTGTCCGCTGTTTCACCTTCAGGAAGGCCCGCCGCAAGCGCCTCGTCCAGCCACTCCACGAGTCTTAAGTCAACCTTGCCCTTCTGTGCCATACCTTTTAAGATCTCGATTGCCTTGTCTCTCGGAATCGGTTTCTTATAAGGTCTGTCCGTTGCGGCAAGCGCATCATAGATATCCACTACCGTAAGAAGCCTTGTCTCCAAATCAAGTTCATCACCTTTTAAGTGCTTCGGATAACCGCTGCCGTCCAGATATTCATGATGGGCGCCAACCCATTTGGGCACCATGGAAAATCCTTTATAGAACTGTACTTTCTCCAAAATCTTGGAAGTCATGACAACGTGATTCTCCATCTCCTTACGTTCCTGTATCGTCAGCGTGCCGCTCCTGATACTCAGGCAGGCGACTTCTCTGTCAGTCAGATAGGAAAGTATTGTTCCGTCTTCATTGACATGTTTTTTCCCGGCAAGTCTCTGTATGTGCTCATAGGCATCATCATCCACATAGTCGATCACATCGATTTCATGGATGAATGCAAGTTCCGAATGAAGCTCTGCAGCAATCTCTTCGTATTCTTCCTGCGTAATTCTGCCCCGCAGCATATCAACTTCGTACAGCGCCGTAAGCAGCGCGAACCGGTCGTCCACCTTCTCAAGTTCCTTGTCCAGTCTGGTGGATTTGTTCATAATGCTGAGCGGCACGACCATTTTGCCGATATCATGAATAAGCGCCGCCAGCATCAACTGTTCTTTTCTCGCAGGATCAAACGTCTCTTCACATTTGCCTTCTCTATGTAAGTGCGTAATATAATCAGCCAGAAGACTCGCATATTTCTCAACGTTTCTCGTGTGCAGGGCATTGTACGGCGTCCGCTCCTCAAGCGCCGTTGTCAGCGCCTCCACAAAAGAATAAATCTGTTCTTTCAACGCTTCCAAATAGGAAAGATTCGTCAGTTCAATCGCCGCCATGGCGCCCAGCGCACGGATGATGATTTCATACTGCTCGTCAAAAGCAACAACTGTCCCGTCTTCCTCCATCGCATTAATAAGCTGCAGCACGCCAATCAATTCATTCTCATTATTGGCAAGCGGCACGACCAATTGCGACTGCGTGCGATACCCGGTCAGGTTGTCATACTGTCTCGGACCGGAGAAATCAAACCGGCTGCTGGTATAGACGTCAGATATATTGACCACTTCACGATGAAGCGCCGCATAAGCGCACACATTTCCTTCCTTCATAGGGACCGGCGGTAAATCAATGATTTCTCCTCCCATTCCCCGGCTGACTCCCATAGACAGCGTCTTCATATATTTAAAGATCAGTTCATTATTCTCGTACAGATACAAGGTGCTGGCATCACAGTTTGTAATTTCCATTCCCTTATCCAAAATGGTCATCAAAAGACGGTTTCTGTCTTTTTCTGTAGAAAGACGTATTCCAATATCCATTATCTTCTCAAAATCTTCGTATTGTAAATGCATCTTATCTCTCCCTCTCTTTGCTCATCGGATATATGCCGCTGCGCCGCATATATTCCAACGATTTTCTCTGTGCTTCATACCCGTTTACTTCTACAAGCACCGGCGCTTCTATCCGGTACTTCCTGACAAGCCGGTCAAACTCCTGCCAGTCCAGCCGCCCGTCTCCCACAGGAAGATGCAGGTCATTCTCCAAATCGTTGTCGTTAATGTGCATATGACGGATATAAGGCGCCAGCGTCCTAACCCATTCATCACCCGGACATTTTGAAAGCATGGCGTGCGCATAATCCAGACATATTCCGAAATTCTCTATGTCCTTCATCCTTTCCGCCAGCCCTGCCAGAATATCCGGCGCTTCGTCAAACATATTTTCCATATATATCTGCTGATCCGGATATTCGGCGGCAATCTCCGTAAAGAATGCGGCGTTCCTGTCACACCAGTTTCTCAGATAATTCGATACGCGGAATCCGGCAAGTCTCCCTGTATGGAACACAACGCCTTTGACACCCATGCGCTTTGCCGTCTCCATAGACTGTCTGACCCGAAGCATAGATACTTCCTTAATCCGCGGGTCATCGCTGTGTATGGTCACATCCAGAAATGCCCCGTGCATCGTATCCTGTGAAAAATCATGCCGGAACTTTCCGTAGTCCGCAATAATTTCCTTCTGCTTCCCGGGATTTTCCATCACATCCGCCTTAAAGAAATCATTATATTCGAATGCGCATCCGTATTCCTTAGCCAGACTGCACATTCTATCCATATCCCCCCTGTCGGGAACCAAATACAGCTTATTCATTTTCTCTCGCTTTCTTTATCAATGATTTTCTACATTATCCACCTGATATACGAAGACGCCGTTGCTCTTTCCCTTCAAGGGAATCTCTCCGATTGGCGTCACGGCGACTCTGTCCTTGACCGCCTCATAGACCTCGCTGCTAATCAGTATCTGTCCCGGACGCGCATTGCTCTCCAGTCTCGCCGCCGTATTGACAGTATCGCCGATTGCCGTATAGTCCATACGGAAGTCACAACCGATATTTCCCACAACGGCATTACCGCAGTTTATACCGATACCGAAAGATACGCTCTTACCATATCTGGCTCGGAATTTCTCGGCAATCGCATTCGCTCCTGCCTGCATGTCCCATGCAGTAGAAATCGCGCGGTAAATATAATCATCCAAATCAAAAGGCGCATTGAAAACCGCCATCGTAGCGTCCCCTACGAACTTGTCAAGCGTTCCGCCGTTATCAAAGATTGCTTTTGTGGTAAGTCCCAAATACTCGTTTAGGATTTCCACCACTTCCTCCGGCTTAAGACTCTCCGACATGGTCGTAAATCCTCTGATATCTACAAACAGCACAGCAATATGACGGTTCTCCCCGCCAATCACCAGTTCAAAGTCCTTATCCTTACTAATCTTGTCTACCACCTGAGGCGCCACATATTGTTTGAACACATTGATCACACGCCGTCTGCGCATGATTTCTGACAAATACCCGCGCACCATCTGTAATAAATAAATCGCCAGCAGACAAACCGGTACAAGTATGGTCGGAACAATCCTGCCTTGCGTATACATTACCTTTGCAAATATGAAATTGCTGATTATCATTGCTGCCATAAGAACTGTCGAGTACAGCAGCCGCATCTTCTCACTGCACAGATAGAACAATCCGCACAGAAGCGCCGCCGCAAGCGCATAGGCAAAGGGCGATACCGGAAGCTGCGTCTTACCTTCCAGCAAAGCCTCAATTATATTTGCATGTATTTCCACCCCGTACATCTGGCTGTTATGCGCAATAGCCGGCATGTAGGAATCCTGCATTCCAACGGCATAGGCTCCCACTAATACCACCGCATCCCGAAAGACTGCGGCATCCACAGTCCCGTCCAGTACATCAGCCATGGAAACTACGCTGTACCCGCCCGCCTTACCGGAATAGGTAAAATAGAATCTGTTATTTCTTCCGTAGGTGTCCGGAAATACCGGTTCTTCTCCTCTACTCTCCTGATAGACCTGATAGACTTTGGATGAGAGACTGTACTTTCTTTCTCCCTCGTGATCCAGATACGCCATAGCCTGACGCACATATCCGTCCGTGTCTACGAAAGTGTTGGCAAAACCGCACAGTACTTCACTTTTCAGACTGGCATAAGGCTCTATCACATAATCCACATAATAAGGGTTATAGACAATTTTGCCGTCTTCACCTTTTTCCGGCTGCTCTTTAAAAGAAAAACTCATGGCGGCAACAACATTCCCGGCTTCCCCGCAGACTTTAGCAAAATAATCGTCCGCTTCCTTATCCGCTTCTTCACTGTATATCACATCGAAGCCGATGACCGCCGGACGCGCGTCCTCTACGCTGTTCAATATCGATACCAGCTTCGCCGGAATCTCCCTGCTCCATGTGTTAACGGAACCATATTGTTCCAAGGTTTTATCGTCAATTCCGATAATATAGATTTTTTTGTTGGTGACAGTCTCTCTCTGGTTCAGCCTGTCGGATATTCCCATATCCAGAAAGCCCGCTGTGCCAAAATACAGAAATGTAAGAGATGCCAGAATAACGGCGGCTGTAAACGCCGCCGCTTTCATTCCGCTCAGATGTTTCATAATATTCTATCTAATATCCTTCCGAAATCAAGTATTATCTATCCACTTTATTGTTGTATCCGCCTGAATCACAGTCCCGAAATCGAAATCCCATTCCCCGTTCTGCGCCGGAACAAGTAATGGCTCCGAAACCGTCTGACCGCTTATTACTTCCTGCGTGGCAAACGTATCTCCTTGATATTCAAAAGTTACTATATGCGTTACAATCTGCGGCGGAATCACCGGTCGGTAATCAGGTTTATCATGATCCGGCTTATGATTGTTATTCGAACCTGTGCCGTGATTCGTGTCCTGAGAATTGTCTCCGCCTCCATTGTCACTGCTTGAACTGCCGTTTGCAGTTTCCGTTGTCTTAGGTTTTGTATCCTCCGCTGTCGCTGGCGTCTGTTCCGGCTTTTCTGTCTCCTCCGCCTGCGCCTCTGAGTCAGCCGCACTCTCATTCGTCTTCGCAGAAGCGCTCTTAGTCGTATTGCTCACTACTGTTTTTTCTTCCGCCTCTGTATCTTCGTTTGTATCTTCATCCGTATCGGTCTGTCCGGAATCCTGCACTGCATCAGACAATGCCGCCTGCTCCGGTTCGCTCGTTTCGGATTCTGCGCTTATATCCGCCATCTCATCAGTTAAAGCCGTTAAGTCTTCCAATGTAATACCTGTCATGAACTGACCGTTTTCCGACATACTTCTCAGATTTTGGAGAGCTTGCACCGGAAGCTCCTCGTATGTAATGTTTCTCGGACCGTCCACGGTTCCGTCCTCGTATATAACCAGCTCACTTCCTGCCGGAACCAGCACCTCTTCCCCATACGTCCCGTCAGGAAGAACGGGAGTCGTTCCGACCTTCCCCTGAAAACAACATAATTTGGTATTTATATCACCGTTTTCATCAACATATAATTCCGCACGATATATAGTTCCTCGAACCGCCATGACAGAATTTGGTGTGGAAGTCTCATATTGGGACCCCGCGCTTAAAGGATGCTGAATCTCATTAGTTATGGCGCCATGTTCCAGACAGATTCTTGTCTTGGAATCTGCTTCGTTCCCTTCCGCCTCAACAGAAAAGATTGTGTCTGCCTCTGCCATCACATATTTATCATCGTCCAGCTTCATACGCATACCGGAATCTGGCGCCACACTGACACGGTCTCCGGATTCCAGATACAAATTCTCCACTGCATCCATGTTCCCTACGCTTTCACGCTCAATTACAGCCGTTCCTTCCACATCATACACCATGATGGAGCGAAATGCTTCTTCCTTATTTAATAAAAGTACAAGCGCCGCCGTGACAATCACGGCTGCCGCCGCACATATACAAATGATAATTTTCTTATTTAACATCTGTTTCTGCATGATGAACCACGCCCCTCTTTCGCCTCAATGCACTTGCTAATTTTAATACTTTACAAATGTATAGTCACCGTTTCTCTTTATATAGAAATCATTCTCGCCAGCATAAACCGTTCTGTCGCCGACTATGCTCCATCTTCCTTCCGAAAGCTTGTATGAAACACCCTCTTTAAGCGCATAAATTCCGCTCTTGGATATCACGTTACCGTCTTGTGCCGGATCCCTTCCCGATACGGTAATACTGTATGTCACATTATTTCCCGCTTTGTCCTTTGCCTTAATCACACAGGAAACTCCGCTGGCTGCTATCTGATATTTTCCGTCCGGCGAAAGTGCGACTGGCTTCTCATTTATTGTTACACTCTCTAAGTTGGGGTCTTGCACATAGAAAGATGTTCCCTCCGGATAAGCATTACCGTCCTGCACCCCTGTTATTTTAGGCGCCTCGGTATCTACCACGATTCCGCCCGATCTTGCATACGCAACCTGTCCGTCCGCTCCTTCTGCCTTCACATATACAACATAATTTCCATCGCTTATAAAAGTGAGTGAGGAACCATCTGCCGTCTGCCATGCCAGAGACGCCATCTGCTCCTCTTCTTTCGCCGCCGCAGTCATATCTTTGACCTTATCCTGATAATAATAAAGCGAAACCGCCTGACCTCCTTGCGCTGCGGAGAAAATCATCGACTGGTAATAATTATTTACATATTCGTATTCAATCTTGCCGCCCAGACCATAAGTCCGGCTCTGTCCCTGCCACTTAATGTCAATTACCGGAGCGCCCACGCTCTGTGGAGCCGTCACGCCGCTTACAGTTGTCGTCAGTTCTACTGCCGGCATAGCCGCAAGAGTACCGCTTATTTCATCATCTGCGTTTGCTTCACCGTCTATGCTTTCCGCAGTTCCTTCTCCGTCAGTCTTTACGTCATTGTCCGCATCTGCTCCGTCGTCCTTGGCATCGTCTTCCGCGCCAGTTCCGCTGTCATTTGCTGCATTGTCTACATTTTCACCACTTCCGGCGTTCAATTTGTCATCCGGATTGTCCTTGTTATCATCGGACAACGTGTTGTCCGAAACAGAACCCGCCGTCTGAACAGCTTCCATGTTTTCTTCCGCCGCCATCATCGTACCAACCGGCATCAAACACCCGATGAGCACTGCCATGCCCATTACAGACAATCTTTTCCAGTTCTTTCGCATATTTACCGCCCCCAGTTCTCACACTTGAAATACAAAATGGATCTTATTACGCGCATAAGCCGTTAATACATATAATATATCGGTTCTTTTAGCTTATATATTACACATAATCCAAAATTTGGTCAATAGTTCACCTAAGCGGAATCGGCTGCTGATTTTGCTCAAGGGAACTTATCCGCCCAAAATGGAATATACAGCCGATATCCGTACAAAGACCTCTGGTTTTTACCGATGAAGTATGCTACAATAGATGCAAATAAAAACAAAAGGAAGTTTCCCATGAATCCTTACCAAAACAATAATCCCTATGTGAATAACGGCTATCCTCAAAGGCGCCCGAAAGCAAACGGAGACGGGCTGGCAACGGCCGGCATGGTGCTGGGTATACTCTCCATCGTAACGGCTATGACATTTACGATTTACCCCGCCTTCGTATTCGGCAGCATCGCGATCGTGCTGGCGCTGCTCTCTAAGGGGCATGCGCCGAAGCTTGTCTCCAAGGCAAAAATCAGCATTATCTGCGCCACAGCCGGCATACTTTTTAACGGTTCCGTATGTGTCACAACCGTTCAGGCTGTTCGCGAGCACCCCGAGCTATTGGATGAAGCTTTAGATAATTTTGAGAAACAATATGGCGTTTCCTACGGCGAATTGATGAATATGATGTTAAACGGTGAAGAAGTCCCCGTGAATGTAAATATAGAATAGCAATTTACTATACAAACTCATTTGAATGATTTCAAGAAAGGCTGGTGCAATATGATCGGTGGAATTTCTAATTCTTATGACAGTTTCAATCCCTATTCAAATGTAAATTCTTACGCTTCCGCATACGACGCGGCAGGCAGCGCTGTTTATAACGAAGAAGCTGCTCCTGAACGCCCCATTATCCGCAATCCCGGCGAGTCCACGGAGAAACAGGCGGGTAAGGAGTCCTCTCCTGCCGAGTGTAAGACATGTAAAGAACGCAAATATCAGGACGGCTCCGATGAAGACGTTTCTTTCAAGACTCCCGCGCACATTGACCCAAACGCCGCTGCCGCCCGTGTCAGAAGCCACGAGCAGGAGCATGTGAGCAATGCTTACAAGAAAGCCGCGCAAAACAACGGTAAGGTCGTTTCCTGCAATGTGTCCATACACACTTCGGTATGTCCGGAATGCGGACGTACATTTGTGTCCGGCGGTACGACCGCCACGCAGATTAAATATTTTAACGAGGAAAATCCCTATCAGAAGGAAATGAAATCTTCCGACGCCGCTAACAAATACCGGGGCATGAATGTTGATATAGCATGCTGACATACGGCACGGACAGACAGGAGTTTATATAATGAATAATTATCGGTCCTCTGCGGAATTAAAAGCTTCCGCTAAAGAGCATATGTTCGGACACTACGGAACTGCCATCGGCGCATACCTGCTTGTGACATTCGGCACAGGCATCTTTACGCTGATGGTGCTTTCTTTGACCGGAGACACCAGCACACTTATCGGAACATGCATCTATATCATGACAGCCTTCGCGCTATCTGTTCTGAGAGGTCTGTTTACTTCCGGCATCACTTATTTTTATCTAAAAATTGCCTGCGGACAGTATGTGACTACAGGAGACGTTTTCTATGGATTCCGCTTTTATCCCGAGAAAGCGTTGCGCATACAGGCTTGGATTTCTCTGCTTACCTATATTGGCAGCATACCTGAATTTGCCGCAATCTATCAGCTTCCGGCACGTCCCGAAGCAGCGGATTACATCCCTTACCTTCTCTGCTCGGCGTTGTCAAGTCTGATATCTTTTGTGCTAGGTCTGTTCTATGCGCAGGCTTTTTTTCTGCTACATGATTTTCCGCAGTACTCGGCTGTGGAACTGTTATCTTCAAGCCGTAAACTGATGCGCGGACACAAGCTGAAATTATTCTATATTCACATCAGCTTTGTTCCCCTCTTCCTGCTAAGCGTACTTTCCTGCGGTATCGCAATGTTGTGGATTGTCCCTTACATGAACGCCACTCTGACCGAATTTTATTTGGATCTCATCAAAAACCGACAGTAAATATATAACCATCGCCTTTTCTTTCTAAGCAGCAGGAGCAGTTCTTCCTGCTGCTTTTGTGTCAGATCGATCATATCGTAATCTGCCTCGTCATTTCCGTACAAAACGCCTTCATACTTTTCCACAAACCGCAGCAAATCTTTATCCGGCAGCAAATCCTGCACTCTGATCCGGAATTCTTCCAGTGTCTCCTGCTCTCTGCCGATACCCATCCATAACATGATCTGCATATTCTGATGTACTTTCATCCGCAACTTCTGTTCCGCATTCATTCTACGATAACGATACGCCGCAATCAGACGGTTCAGAACCCATATGACAATAATGAAGGCAACAGCAAATGCCAGTGCTATACCCATCATTCTCACAATCTGCCACAGATCCTCTACGGCTGCGGATCCCTCTGTCTTAGCTTCCTCCTGATACTCAGGCTGCGCAAGCGCCAGCTTTTCTCCACCGGCACTCCGGACGCCCTGCCCGCCGTCCGAATCGTCATTAGCATTTATAAGCGTCCAAGGCGTATACCGCACCTGTTGATATCCGGGCGTTGGCTCATACGGAATCCATCCGATGCCGTCCAGATACACTTCCGGCCATGCATGAGCCATATTTGCAAGGACAGCCTTCTCCTCCTCTCCGTCAAACGGCACGCAGAATCCTTGTACATAACGTGCCGGAAGCCCCTGCGCCCTTGCAAGGAGCACGAATGCGGTCGCAAAATGGCTGCAATACCCTGCCCGTGCATCAAGCAGGAAATAATCGAGAAATTCACCGCTGTCCGTGACCGTCCCCGGCAGCACTTCCGGTTGTAATGTATAATCATATCCGGCAAGTTCCGCTTCTATCATCTCCAGCTTCTCCGCGTTCGTCTGCGCGCCTTCCGTTACCTCATCTATATACTCTTGTACATCATCGGAAAGCTCAACGTTCTCTGTATAGTGCGCATACACTTCCTGCCTGTGGGCTGTCAAATCATCTGCGGTAACCTGTGCGCCCGTCCTCTTCTCCAAATCCTTAAGAAGACTTGCGAGTATTCCCCCATCCTCCTGCAGATCACCGGCCTCACGTAAGAAGCGGTTGAAAATATCCTGTCCGACATTCAACTGATAAAAAGACACGGCGTACTCCGTCCCATACCCTTTAGCCTTGTCGAAGAAAAGGCTGCCTGCTTTCTCACGGAAGTCAAAACTCTCGCCCCTGTATATAACGTTCGAGAGTTTTAACGGGGCAAATAAATAGCCTGAACGAAAATATTGATAATCAATCTTAAACTCTGCATACTTCATATAATCCGTAAAATACTTATTATCATATCTTCTCACTGCGTACATGGTCTCCACCGTATCCATATAGCGCTCTTTAGAAGCGTCCTCGCTGAAACACAGCCACTGTCTGCCGTCAAACGTGTCATAAACGTCACCGCATAAGTACACATTCGTTACAAGTCCGTCGGCATCCCATATCTTCATAATCTCACGCTCGTTCTCAAGCCTGCCGCCGTCAATATTTCCGTTCTCAGAAAAACCATTCAGACTCAGCACATAGTCCTCGCTTCCCCTTCGCACAATATTCTGAGATACTTTCTTAAAAGATTCCGCAAGATGTTGATAGACATTCTTAACAAATTTCCAATCATAAGGTTCATCCGGAACGGCACAGAGCATTATGAGCACAAAATACACGGCGACAAAAGGAACGATCCACATCATATATGCCTGAATGCTCCCATCCTTCTCCTTCTTCCAGCGTCTCTGGGTCCATTCCGCATAAGTCAGCACGACATAGCAGATCAGAAAGGCCACTCCCTGCTTAGACATCTCCTTTTGGTTAAAAAGAGCATATAATATCCCAATTAAAAACGCCGCCGATCCTATCACTTTCAGTCGGAAATTCTTTTCCGTAAACAGCGCAAACAGATAGGCGAACCAGACAAGTATCACCGTCTGCACCACCTCATATCCCGCTATCCACTCTTCCTGCCATCCCGCACGGTTATTTACAAGCCACCGGCAATAGGTCCCGGCAAACAGCAGACATTGGTCAAATCCGACCGCTAAGCTTACGCCAAACAGAACCGCACCGATTCCGGCAAGTCCAAGCAGCCGTCCCCGCACGCTCATCCTGTCCGTCAGCATCACTATGAATATCATAATCAGGGATGTGAGAATGATTCTTATGCCTATGACAGAAATTCCTAACAGGCTTTTTGCACAAGACAGACCGATGCAGACTAAAAGCGTCGTATTCATTACGCGCCATATACTCTTATCGTTCAACCGATACAATGCGTCCATTACAACGTTCCTTCCAGTTTTGCATCCATAGAGACCGCGATAATTCTGCGCCTCTCCGTACTCTGCCTGATATAATGATCTATATTCTCATCCGTAACGACATAGAAAACCATGATGATACCCGCCCTGTCAAGTTCTTCTGCGATTCGCAGTATCTCATCATCAATGCCATGCAGAATACAGAAGACAATCCCGCTCTCATACAGGCTGCCTCCACTCGCAAGAAGCGCAAGTATTTCGTGAAAATTCTCCTCTTTGTCAAAGCATATATCTGACACGCTCTGATAGAATCCGTCAAAATCGCTGATTCCTCTCACCTGCTCCGTGACCATTCCCTTCTGTCCGTAGTAAGCTGTAAAAGGGATATTTTTATCCGCGAGAAACATTGCTACGGATATTACCGTCTCCAATATTTTATCTTCCACGGGCAGATACTTTCTTTCTTCCTTACTGCAGCGTCTGGTGTCCCAAATAAGGGCGATGCCCTGCTTCTCTTCGCCTGTCCGGTTTCTCACCTTGACCTTCTGCTCTCTGGCAGTCGCCTTCCAATGAATCTGTTTCACCGCATCCCCAGCGGCATAATCTCTTACCACGACGTCTGCTTCCGAATGCTCCCTTAAGGATTCTCTCCGGACAAGCGCCGTCTGTTCGCTGATACTTTGAAGCATTGTCACGCGGGTTATCTTCGGCAATACCTGCGCCTTGACCGCATGGGGAATCTGATAGCGGATCCGAAACAATTTGAGAAAATCCGTCATAATAATCTCTTTGACCCCCACCTCATATTCGCCACGGTATCTGCATGTCAGTTTCGTCGCAAAGGTCTTCTTGTCTTTCGGCAGCAATTCATATTCCGTATTGCCGGGAAGTTCTTCCACCGTAGAAAAAGAAGAAAACATACCGACACGAATTCCAGCAAATACACAGAAGCTTTCATTCCTCAAGACAAATAAGTACGGCACCGCCTGCCCGCACACCATGTTTTTGTTCTCTATCTGCTGGAATATCTTAAGATTGAAATAGACCGCCCCCAGATAAATCAACGAAATCACCGGTATCAGAGTGATTCCGAAGAAGATACCGTAACTGACGGCACCGCCATAGATGCTGATGATCGCCAGCGACAACACCCATAAATCAAGTAAAATCCATCTGCGCATTTTCATAGTAAGCTGCCTCTCCTGCCCCTAAGTCAACTGCTCTTGTGCCTAAATATCATTTCCGCATCAAAACTATCATCTCTGCATCAAAAATACCGTCTCTGCATCAAACAGGGATTTTTGCCTGTACAATCAGACTCTTTAAGATTTTATCTTTATCTTCCCTTCGAATCTTCGCCTCCGAGGAGAGCACCAGTCTGTGACCGAGCACCTGCATTGCCACGGCTTTCACATCATCCGGTTTCACATAATCCCGTCCCTGCATAAAAGCTCTTGACTGCGAGGCGCGTGCCATCGAAAGCATAGCTCTGGGGCTTGCGCCGAGCACAAAACGTTCTTCCTGTCTCGTAAGACACACAATATCCTCCATATAACCTAACACCGCTTCTTTCACGGTAACTGCAGACACTTCCTTCTGCATGGCAATCATATCCTCCGACAGACAGACTGCCTTTACCTGTTCCACCGTTTTCCCCTTAATAAACTGCTCCGCCATCTTCATCTCCTGCTCTCTGTCCGGATATCCGATAGACAGCCGCATCATAAAACGATCCATCTGCGCCTCCGGCAGCGGATAGGTGCCGACAAACTCTATCGGATTCTGTGTCGCCACAACGAAAAAAGGTTTCGGCAGTTCATGAACGACTCCGTCCACCGTAACCTGCCCTTCCGCCATCGCTTCCAACAGACTCGCCTGCGTCTTGGGCGCAGTTCTGTTAATCTCGTCGGCTAAAAGCACCTGATTCATCACTGCGCCGTCCTGATAGGCAAATTCACCCGTGTTCATATGATATACTGACACTCCTGTCACATCTCCCGGTAAAGTGTCCGGCGTAAACTGTATTCTGCCGAAGCTGCACCCGATGCTCTTCGCAAGAATAAGCGCCAGCGTCGTCTTTCCAACCCCGGGTACGTCCTCCAACAAAACATGTCCTCCTGCCAGCAAACAAATCAGCAGATTATCCACCACGTCTTCTTTTCCAACAAAAAACTGATTGATGTTCTCCCTCAACTTAACCGCTGTCTCGTAACCGCTCATGATTTCCTCTTTTCCTTCTGACAGAAAAACCCTGAGCAAGGATATATCATCCTCACCCGGGCTTTCCATACATACTCTCTATATTGTTCTACGCGTTCACCCAACGCAGATACGCATTAATAAACGGATCGATCGCACCGTCCATAACCGCGCCAACATTGCCGGATTCCTCCTCTGTTCTATGATCCTTGACCATCGTATAGGGCTGCATGACATAGGACCGAATCTGATTGCCCCAGCCGATTTCCTTCACATCGCCCCGGATTCCTGATAATTTCTGTGCATTTTCCTCCTGCTTAAGCATATACAGCTTGGCTTTCAACATCTGCATTGCCTTATCCTTATTCTGGAACTGAGAACGCTCATTCTGGCACGTTACCACAATTCCTGTCGGAAAATGGGTGATTCGGATTGCCGAAGAAGTCTTGTTGATGTGCTGACCTCCGGCGCCACTGCTTCTATAGGTATCTATGCGGATATCCTCATCCTTAATCTCCACATCCACATCTTCTTCAATATCCGGCATCACATCCAGCGATACGAACGATGTCTGTCTCTTGCCCTGCGCATTAAAAGGAGAGATACGCACCAGCCTGTGGACGCCTTTCTCCGATTTCAGATAACCGTATGCGTTCTCGCCGTTAATCTGGAAAGTCACCGATTTAATTCCGGCTTCGTCTCCATCCAGATAATCAATCACATCAAGCGTAAATCCTTTACGCTCCGCCCATCTTGTATACATGCGGTAAAGCATACTGCACCAGTCGCAGCTCTCCGTGCCGCCCGCGCCTGCGTTCAATTTCAGGATTGCATTGTTCCTGTCATATTCACCGGACAAGAGCGTACTGATACGAATATTCTCAAACGTCTCCTTGAACTCCGTAAGTTCCTGCTCGATATCCGGTATGATTGCCGGGTCGTTATCTTCATATCCCATCTCAATCAGCGTCAGAATATCATCATACTGACCGGAAAGTGCGTTCATCGTATCAACAACGTCCTTAAGGCTCTTAGATTCCTTCATCTTCTGATTGGATTTCTCCGGATCGTCCCAGAATCCCGGCGCCTGCATTTCCATCTCTAATTCTTCAATCCGCTTCGACTTATTCGCTAAGTCAAAGTGAATCCCTCACTTCCGCCAAGGGACTTTCATAGCTCAATAGCTCGGATTTCATGTTATCCAATTCAACCACTTAACGTCACCACCTTTTTCTAAATTCTATACTTTCATTTTATTGCATACTTTATACTATTGCATACTTTATACTATTGCATACTTTGCTGCTTTCGTATCACTTTATGATGTTATTTTCTACCGCAGCACTGTTTATACTTCTTACCGGAACCGCACGGGCACGGATCATTCGGATATACCTTGGCTTCCATGCGCTTAACAGGCCCCTTCTGAAGCGTGTCGTCCTTGTTGGTGCCTGTCACCTTGGCAACCTGCTCTCTCTCCACCTTCTGCTCGATACGGACATGGAAGAGCAGACGAACCGTTTCCTCCTTGATATTCTGCGTCATTTCGTCGAACATCTCATAGCCGTTCAGTTTATACTCTACCAGCGGATCTTTCTGTCCGTACGCCTGTAAGCCGGCGCCCTGACGGAGCTGATCCATATCATCGATGTGATCCATCCATTTTCTGTCGATAACTTTGAGCAGAATCACGCGCTCTATCTCACGGATTGCTTCCGGTTCAGGGAATTCCGCCTCTTTGCTCTCATAAAGCTTCACGGCCTCCTCTTTCAACTGCTGCTTCAAGCTGTTCTTCTTAGGTTTCAACACACGCGAAGCCTTAAGCTGCTGCAAAGGAACCACAGGTAACAACAATGTGTTTAATTCATTATAATCCCAATCTTCGAAATCCGTGTCGTCACCGATGCATGTATCAACGCATTCCTCGGTGATATCGGTAATCATCTTGTATATCGCATCTCTCATGCTCTCGCCGTTCAAGACACGTCTTCTCTCTTCATAGATGATTTCCCTCTGCTCATTCATAACCTGATCATACTCTAACAGGCTCTTTCTGATTCCGAAGTTATTGTTCTCTATCTTCTTCTGCGCCGTCTCGATCGCCTTGGTCAAAGCCTTATGCTCAATCTCCTGTCCTTCCGGAATACCAAGTGCGTTAAACATCGCGATCATTCTGTCGGAACCGAAGAGTCTCATCAGTTCGTCTTCCAAAGAAATATAGAACTTAGACTCACCCGGATCTCCCTGACGCCCGCTTCGGCCGCGCAGCTGGTTATCAATTCGTCTGGATTCATGACGCTCCGTACCGATAATCATCAGACCGCCCGCTTCTCTCGCTTCCGCATCCAGCTTAATATCCGTACCACGACCCGCCATGTTGGTGGCAATCGTCACTGCTCCGTGCATACCAGCGTCAGCAACAATCTCCGCCTCCATTTCATGGAATTTCGCATTCAAAACCTTATGCTCGATACCGTTCTTCTTAAGCAGTCCGCTGAGTTCTTCGGAAGCGTCAATATTAATCGTGCCGACAAGCACCGGCTGACCTTTCCCATGCGCTTCTCTGACTGCCTCGACAATCGCACGCAGTTTCTCTTTTCTCGTCTTGTATACGGCGTCCTGACGATCGATACGCGCTATCGGTTTATTCGTGGGAATCTCCACAACATCCATACCGTAAATATCACGGAACTCTTTCTCCTCTGTGAGCGCCGTACCTGTCATACCGGACTTCTTCTCAAATTTATTAAAGAAATTCTGGAACGTGATCGTAGCGAGCGTCTTGCTCTCACGCTTCACCTTCACATGTTCTTTCGCCTCAATCGCCTGATGCAGACCGTCAGAATAACGGCGTCCCGGCATAATACGTCCGGTAAATTCATCGACGATCAATACCTGATCGTCCTTCACCACATAATCCTGATCGCGGAACATCAGATTATGCGCACGCAGCGCAAGTATGATATTATGCTGAATCTCCAGATTCTCCGGATCAGCCAGATTCTCAATCTGGAAGAACCGCTCAACTTTGGCGACGCCCTGCGCCGTCAGGTTCACCACTTTATCCTTCTCGTTTACAATGAAATCGCCCGTCTCTTCACGCTCAATACCCATAATGGCGTCCATCTTCGACAATTCTTCCATGTCCTCGCCACGGTTTAGCTGTCTTGCCAGAATATCACACGCTTCATACAGCTTCGTAGATTTGCCGCTCTGACCGGAAATGATAAGCGGGGTACGAGCCTCGTCGATCAACACCGAATCCACCTCATCGATGATGGCATAATGCAAATCCCTGAGCACAAGCTGCTCCTTGTAGATAACCATATTGTCACGCAGATAATCGAATCCCAATTCATTGTTGGTCACATAGGTGATATCACAATTATATGCTTCCCTGCGCTCTTCAGATTTCATATCGTTTAACACAACGCCGACTTTCAGACCAAGGAATTCATGTACTTGTCCCATCCACTCCGCATCACGCTTCGCCAGATAATCGTTGACAGTGACGACATGCACCCCTTTTCCTTCCAGCGCATTCAAATATGCCGGCAGCAGACAGGTCTGCGTCTTACCTTCACCGGTCTTCATCTCGGCAATACGCCCCTGATGCAGAACAATTCCGCCAATCAATTGTACGCGGTAGTGTTCCGTATTAAGAATTCGCCTCGCCGCTTCTCGCACCGTGGCATATGCCTCCGGCAGCAAATCATCCAAAGTCTCCCCTTCGGTCAGTCTTTTTTTATATTCTTTTGTTTTATCACGCAGTTGCTCGTCCGTCAATTCCATCATCTCCGGACGGAGAGATTCAATCTTATTGACCAATCCCTCGATACGTTTGATTTCTCTTTCACTATGTGTTCCAAACACTTTCTGAACTACGCCCATGATTTCCTCATTTCCGTGTATCAAATATATGCAGCAAAGATAAACGCTGCCAAGCGGTTAATATACTGCATAGGATACGCTGTTCGCTTTCTTCACAGATCCTCATCGTTATACATAAAACACCAACGTATATTTTATCAGATTTACAAAGCAAATTCAACCGAAAAAAACCGGCGGAGTATCTCCTCCGCCGGACTTACACATTTTTATTAATATTCCATTGCCTTCTCTTCACCGTTTAACACACGTAAACCGCCTTGTACAAGCGCAAGAAGCTCATCCTCGCCCGGATATACGGTCATTGGAGCAATCCATCCGGCTTGTGCTTTCAGGCCTTCCACTACGGCTTTGTCGTAAGCGATACCACCGGTCACTACAATCTGGTCTACCTTGCCTTCCAGTACACACGCCATGGATCCGATATCTTTCGATACCTGTCTGATAAACGCATCGCGTACTTCCTTTGCCTTCGCATCACCATCGTCTACCATCTTATCTACGTCGCGCATGTCATTGGTTCCGCAATAAGCATTGAAACCGCCGCCGCCTACGATTTTCTTGTATACTTCCTTCTCGGTATACTCTCCCGAGAAACACATCTTAATCAACGCACCGCTGGGTACTGCACCCGCTCTCTCCGGAGAAAATGCGCCGTCACCATCCAACGCGTTAAATACATCGATGACCTTTCCCTGCTTGTGAGCGCCTACAGATACGCCGCCGCCCATATGTACTACGACCAGATTTAAAGACTTATAGTCCTTGCCCTGCTCTTTCGCATAGCGTTTCGCTACCGCTTTCTGGTTCAGTGCATGGAACACACTCGTCCTCGGCAGCTCCGGCACGCCTGAATAGCGGGAAATTGCTTCTAACTCGTCCACTACGACAGGGTCTACGATGTAGGAAGGTGCACCGATCGAGTCGCCGATTTCTCTTGCCAGAATGCCACCCAAGTTCGATGCATGCTGTCCTTGTTTTCCTATTTTCAAATCTTCCAATAAATCATCGCTGACCGCGTATGTGCCGCCCGGAATCGGCTTTAACATTCCGCCGCGTCCTACGACCATGTTCAGAGAATTAATATCAAAATCCTTTTCCTTCAATAAGTTAACGATGATGTTCTTACGGAAATCCTTCTGATCCACGATCGTGGCATACTGTGCAATCTCCTCCGTAGAGTGTCTCAAAGTCTCCTCAAACAGTAGAGTTTCATCTTCAAACACACCAATTTTCGTAGATGTTGAACCCGGATTGATTATTAAGCTTTTTACTGCCATGTTATAATACCTCCTGTCTATATTAGTTCATCTTAGCCATTGCGCCTGCCATAACCGCACCGAGCGCCAGCGAATTCACTTTCGTCTCAAAGTCGTCGGAACGAGAGGTCAGAATAACCGGAGCTTTTGTTCCGGTCAGAATGTTGCCGTTCTTAACCTTTGCCGTATGTACCAGACACTTATATACCAGATTGCCCGCATGGATATCCGGGAAAAGAAGCACATCCGCGTCACCGACAATCTTTCTTCCCTCAGCCCCCTTATGTTTTGCTGCTTCCGGATCGATGGCAAGGTCTAAAGAAAGCGGTCCGTCCACAACACATCCGGTAATTTTACCTTCCTCACACATCTTTGTAAGTTCATCCGCATCAACAGTAACCGGCATCTTGGGATTCACTACTTCTACCGCCGCAAGAGGCGCTACCTTCGGATTCGGAATGCCGCATGCATGGCAGACATCCACCGTATTCTCAATAATATGTACCTTATCCTCCAATGTAGGATATGTCATGAATGCAACGTCCGTTAAGAACAGAAGATGATCGATCCCCTCTACCTCAAATACACACACATGGGACAGCGCTTTGCCGGTTCTTAATCCCACTTCTTTATCCAGCACGCTCTTTAAGAAAGATTTTGTGTCAATCAGACCTTTCATGTACATGTCAGCTTTGCCTTGATGTACCAGTTCCACTGCCTTCAACGCCGCCGTGTAATCGTCTTTCTCATCAATAATCTCAAATCCGCTTATATCAACGTTGTCTGCCGCAGCCACCTCTTTAATCTTGTCTTCGTCACCGACCAAGATTGCCTCTGCAATATTACGTTCTTTCGCCGCAACTACCGCTTCCAATACGGCACTGTCCTGTGCAACCGCAACCGCAACTTTCTTGATGCTGCACTCGGATACTTTGGATAACAGATCATCAAAACTCTTACTCATTTTACCTTCCACTCCTTTATTTTGTCGTCGTAATACATGATACAACTTTCTTATGCCTATGCTGCGTTGTATCGGTCTATGTGCAGGATTCACTGAGATAATCCCATCGTTAAAATAATAACACTATCAGGATGAAAAATCAAACGAAAACCGCCTAATATGCTCTTAATGATGGAACAGCCGTATTCCCGTAAAGCACATTGTCATACCGTATTTATCACAAGTTTCTATCACGTTGTCATCACGCACAGAACCGCCCGGCTGCGCTACATACTTGACGCCGCTCTTATGTGCGCGTTCAATGTTGTCTCCAAAGGGAAAGAACGCGTCGGAGCCGAGCGCAACATCATTCATCTGATCAAGCCACTCACGCTTCTCCTTGGCAGTAAACACTTCCGGTTTCACCTTGAATATCTTCTGCCATGCACCTTCTGCCAGCACATCCATATAATCCTCGCCAATATACAAGTCAATGGAGTTATCCCTGTCCGCACGCCCGATACCGTCCACAAACTGTAATCCGAGCACCTTCGGCGACTGACGCAAGAACCAGTTGTCCGCCTTAGAGCCTGCCAGTCTGGTACAATGGATGCGGGACTGCTGCCCTGCACCGATGCCGATTGCCTGTCCACCCTTTACATAGCATACGGAATTGGACTGTGTATACTTCAAAGTAATCATAGCAATCGCCAAATCTATCTTCGCCTGCTCGGGCATCTCCTTACACTCTGTCACAATCTGATTGAAAAAGTCATCGTCAATCTTTAACTCATTTCTTCCCTGCTCAAAGCTGATACCATATACCTGTTTAACCTCAAGCGGTTCCGGCACATAGTTCTCATCAATCTCAATGACATTATAGCCGCCTTTTTTCTTTGCCTTCAGAATCTCTAACGCTTCCGGCTCGTACCCCGGCGCAATCACACCGTCGGACACTTCCCTCTTAATAATCTTGGCGGTTGCCGCATCACAGACATCGGACAGAGAGATAAAATCTCCGAAAGAACTCATTCTGTCTGCTCCCCTTGCCCTCGCATAAGCGTTTGCAAGCGGCGTAAATTCCATGTCCAGATCATCCACCCAGTAAATCTTCTTCTCCACATCGGATAACGGCAGTCCCACTGCCGCACCCGCCGGAGACACATGCTTAAAAGACGTCGCCGCCGGAAGCCCTGTCGCTTTCTTAAGTTCCTTCACCAACTGCCATCCGTTAAAGGCGTCCAGAAAGTTAATATATCCCGGTTTGCCGTTTAACACCTTAATCGGCAGTTCGCTTCCATCCGCCATATAGATACGCGATGGCTTCTGATTCGGGTTACAGCCGTATTTCAATTCCAATTCATTCATGTTGTTATTCCTTTCGTCCAGCCATGTTTTGTAATGCCGGTATCATGTATTTTTGTTGATAATCCTTGTCTCATACTTCCCACTCTCAATTTCAATAAAGCGCACAAACAACGACACCTTATTCTCTTCATTCAGATTCTCCCACACCATCTTCGTGAAACTGTCTATGTCTCCCTCAATGCCAATCAACTTAGGTTCGCCCTCAAAACTCGGCAGCGGATTACCGTCGCTCATATAAGTGTGGATAAAGTGTCCTTCGCCTGCTGCCGGATTCTCATATGCATACGTGTATCTATTGCAGGCGGACGGATCGCCGTTGTTACTCTTAAGAATAGACATCGCATAATTATACCTGCCGTTCTCCAAATGCATAATACCTGAAATACGCGGGGTATAATTAGGCGCATCCGGCTCAAACTCCCTCGTGCGAAGCGCCTGTTCAAATGTCTGCTGCTTATCCATCAGCTCATAAATCGTATCTGTCTGATCACCGTTTGTCACGATTGTCTTATTGCCCAGCACTCTGACCGGTGCATAGATAATCAGGCTGGGATCTTCCAGTTTAGAGGGATCATAAGCCTGTGTGCGTATCCCTTCCCCGTCTTCCACAAAAATACGGTTTCTGCTGTTAGAACTTCTTCCCATAATAAAATATGCAGTAACTGCATACTTACCGTCCGCTGACTTACCGATTACAATGCCTCTGCCGGGATAAGCATTACCTGCAAGTTCCTGTGCCAAATTCTTTTGTTCCATGTTCTCCTCCTTGCTTGTCCGTAGCGCACGCCGCCTTTTTCTTTTTTACATACTTCTTCTCAAACTCTGCTCTCGGCATCGGCTTGTCAAAATAATATCCTTGAATCATTCTGACCTTCATGCCTTCCAGCACCTTATACTGCTTCTTCGTCTCAATACCTTCCACACAGATGGATACCCCTATGGCATCCGCCAAATCCGAAACCATCTTGATAAATGATTTCGAATAAGTGTCTTCCGCCAGATCCCTGACAAAGCTCTGATCAACTTTAATCACGTCAAAGGGCAGTTCTCTGATATGGCTCAAGGATGAATAACCCGTCCCGAAATCATCCAATGCGATCCGCACACCCAGTTCCTTGATTTCTGCTAATATCTGACGCATTCTCTCCAAATCGTTGATCGCCAGTCCTTCCGTTACCTCCAACGTCAGATTATGCGGATTGATTCCGCTCTTCTTCACAATATCCGCTATGGTCTGCACAATATCCTGCTGCAAAAGCTGCACGACAGACAAGTTTACATTGACCTTATAACCCGGATAACCCTTGTCATTCCAGTTCTTACATGCCTCGCACGCCTGTTGTAACACATGGCTTCCTATCGGGTTGATCAGTCCCAGATACTCCGCAAGCGGAATAAAGTCTGCCGGCGACATGAATCCCATCTCCTCGCTGTTCCATCGAATCAGCGCCTCCGCACCGGTACATATGTTATTCTCCTGAATATCAATAATCGGTTGATAGTACACCTCAAATTCTTTGTATCCATCGATTGCCGCTTCACGCATGTTCTTTTCCATATCGAGTCGCTTATCGGAGTCGCTCTTAATACCGCTGTTGTACACGGCCGAACAGTTTTTGCCGGACTTCTTCGCCTCATACATCGCGATATCCGCTTTCCTGATCAGCTCCTGTACGCCCTCGCCTTCGGCGGGGTAATGCACAATACCCATACTCATAGTACAGTAGTAGTCCGCATTCTTCAGAAACCACGGCCTGTTGAAAACAGCCTTCACATCTTCGACGATCTGCTCTAGCCGTCTATACTTTTCCGGCGGAACTATGATGACAAACTCGTCTCCGCCCATACGATAGCAGGATTGCTGAATCCCTTCCACCTGCCTGATTCCGTTGGCTATAGATTTCAACAACACGTCCCCATATTGATGTCCCAGACTGTCATTGATATGTTTAAAATCATCTAAATCAAGATACAGTACTGCCCCTTCTCTTCCGGCACTCTTAGCGCTGTCCACATATTTCGCCAAGTCACGTTCGCAGCACAGCCTGTTAAAAAGTCCGGTCAGAAAATCCGTATACGCCTGCCGCTCTATCTTTTTCTGGTACATTTTCTTCTCGGTCACATCGTAGATGGAACACATGAATACGTCTCTGCCGTCCACCCACTTGATATTCTTATAAAAAACATCGTACCAGCAGTCATTATTTTGCGCAAAAATTTCCAAACTGCCTTCCTGCCTGTCCTTGGGTATCCTGCTCTCAAACACAGACTCCAGACTGTTTTGCTCTATTTCCTCCCGGAAGTTATTCCTGAGGCATCTGTTGGCAAACAAAATCCTGCCGGTCTCTTTATCCTTGACATAGATATAGCTGCCAATATTATTTAATACCTCTTCCAATGCCGTATATGATTCTGCCAGAGAATTTTGCTGGATTCTTTTCATCATAATGCTCTGCAGCACTTTGACAGAATCATTTAAGAATTTAATCTCCTCCACATCCCAATTACGCGGAGCACGCTTCATTGTAAAACATGCATACATGCCGATGCGCTCCTGCAATACAAGCGGGAACGCGGCAAGCGCCTTAATCTGGTCCTTATCTAAATCTCCTTCGTATTCTTCCCTGCCGGAAGATGAAGACAGGACAAGCGGCTTATCGCGATGCAGATAAGCCGGCCTCGGCTGATTTCTAGTCTGGTCATAGGCAGAAAGCACACCGTCGTCACACCACTCGACGATCACATCCATAGTATCTGCATCCGATCCGTCTATAGAACATAAATAGGCACAATCAATTTTCAAAAATCCTCCGATTGCCGTAAGTATAGAAGTTATGACACTCTCTATCGGTGCATCGCTGTCTAACATCTGCACAATCTGCGTCGTTACGGCCGCACGATAAAGCATGTTCTCTGTCTTTTCTTTGGAAGACAGGTTCCTGAGACTCTCCGCTTTCGCCTCCTGCGCCGTCAGTTTATCGCATATCATGTGTCTGCTTATCTCCCGCAGCAGGTCAAGCCCCTTATTAAACCGTCTCTCCGTCGTCTGATAGCAAAAGTTCTTTGCAAAATCCCTTCCCTCCTGCGATACGGCATCGGACATCACACCGCATACCATCCAAGTCAGAAGTGTTCGTCCCTCTTCTTTGGTGCAAACCACCGCGTATTTGAGCGCGTCAATCTCCGTCTCCTCAACTGCCTGATCTTCCAAAGCGCTTTCCGACACCCTGCGAAAAAGAGAAAACATCTTCTCCCTCGGCACATACTGCTGCAACACCTTTATCTCCTCTTTTTCGCCTGACATTTCTGTCATATCTATACCGTCGCTATCTACGCAGAATGCATAAACTCCTGCCGTCATGCAAAATTCATTTTGTAGCTGCTGCAACTCTCTGCGGTCTAAAATTACATGATATAAACCGTCCATTCATAAATCCTCTCGTTTGTCGTATCTTTCCGTTTTACTCATCCACAGAATAATTCGGCGCTTCCTTTGTAATATGAATGTCATGCGGATGACTCTCCTTGAGAGACGCTGCGGAAATCTTAACAAATCTGCCGTTCTCTTTCAATTCTTCAATCGATGACGTACCACAGTATCCCATTCCGGAACGCAGTCCTCCCATCAACTGGAATACGGTATCTTCCACCGTACCTTTATAGGCAACCCGTCCTTCCACGCCTTCCGGTACAAGCTTCTTAGCATCAGACTGGAAATAACGGTCTTTGCTGCCGTTCTCCATAGCCGCGATGGAACCCATTCCTCTGTACACTTTATATTTTCTTCCCTGATAGAGTTCGAACGTTCCCGGACTCTCATCACAGCCAGCAAACATGCTTCCCATCATACATACGTTGCCGCCTGCTGCAATTGCCTTCGTCATATCTCCTGAATACTTGATACCGCCGTCAGCAATAATCGGAATACCATATTCCTTCGCTACGGAGTACGCATCCATGATCGCCGTAATCTGCGGTACACCGATACCTGCTACCACACGTGTGGTACAGATAGAACCGGGACCAATACCGACCTTCACGGCGTCCGCTCCTGCTTCAATCAATGCTCTTGTTCCCTCTCCGGTCGCTACATTTCCGGCGATTACCTGCACATCAGGGAATTTATCTTTGATCATCCTTAAGCAGTGCAGAACATTTTCGGAATGACCGTGCGCGCTGTCAAGTACGATCACGTCAACCTTAGCGTCTACGAGCGCCCCCACTCTGTCAAGCACATTAGCCGTAATACCCACACCTGCACCGCAAAGGAGTCTGCCCTGACTATCCTTGGCCGACAGCGGATACTTAATTGTTTTCTCAATATCTTTGATCGTAATCAAACCGGCAAGATTGTAGTCATCATCCACAATAGGAAGCTTCTCTTTTCTCGCTTTGGCGAGTATTTGCTTCGCTTCGTCTAAGGTAATACCTACTTTGGCGGTAATAAGACCTTCCGAAGTCATAGATTCTTTAATTTTCTTGGTGAAATCTGTCTCGAATTTTAAGTCACGATTTGTTATGATGCCGACCAGCTTCCTGCCTTCCGTGATAGGAACGCCGGAAATTCTGAATTTTGCCATCAAAGAATCCGCGTCGGCTAATGTGTGTTCCGGAGTAAGTGAAAAAGGATCGGTTATGACACCGTTTTCCGAACGTTTAACTTTGTCAACCTCTTCTGCCTGTGCTTCTATTGTCATATTCTTATGGATGATACCGATACCACCCTGTCTCGCCATGGCAATTGCCATCCTGTGCTCAGTCACAGTATCCATGCCCGCACTCATCATCGGAATGTTCAATTTGATTTTCTTTGTTAGCCATGTTGTTAAATTCACTTGATTCGGAATCACCTTGGAGTAACTCGGCACAAGCAGTACATCATCAAAAGTAATTCCTTCTCCAATAATCTGACCCATTTTCTCTCCTCCTGTGTTGTTATGATAGTTATTAGTACTTTTACAGCATTTGCACCCGCGGCGCAAACCGCCGACACAAATTTATTACATTTATGTAAAGAATACTGCCAGTTAAACATAACTGACAGTATTACTTTTCGCATCTTACTATTCTCTAATCCGTAAACACCTTGCGCGGCGCCACGCTCTGGACAGCCTTAATCATAGCCTCGTTCGGCTCCAGAATAATCTTGGTGCTGCCGTTCCACACCATCATGTATCTTCTCTCCGGCTGCGCAGCGATACCCGAGCTGTAATCCAAGGTCTTCAACTCCCGGTTCTTGTAGGAATCCAGTCTGTGGGAATTAAGCGGCGCAAAGATTTCCATCTGCTCTATAGAAAACGCACCGGCCTTCTTTCTCTTGCTCTTCGCCATGACTTTGTCAACGCTGATTTCTCTGTCCAAGTACAAATACTCATACTCTACATTCGCGTTCATAGTCGCAAAGTACGCGCCCACGCCCGTTACGATTGCCACAAGCAGCCCCGGGATAAATACAACTCCAATTACCACAAAAACCACCGTCAACATAATCAGAAGCATCTTTAAGAAAGTTAAGATTGCCGAAGATTTTCTGGCAACCAGACATTCTACATACGTCTCACTCATTTTTCCTCCGTTCCGAAGCTCCCGGCTCATTTCCGGCGCTTCATTGGTTTCTATTATTGAATCTGTCCGGCGCATATACTGTACCCGATAGAACCCCTCACGAAAATATAGGATTATCATATAACAAATTTAGGAAAGTTTCAAGTAGGGGAAAACCTATACTGTTTTTTATTTCGCTATACTTTTCTGACGCCTTGCTTTTCCAAAAAAAGACACTGCTTAAAGCGGTGTCTTTTTCACATAATTCAATCCTGCTATCCAGTCGGACTATATTCCCAAAGCCTGCAAGGAATGTTCACTTATAAAAGCAAGCAACATGTCTAATGACAAATAACCTCTGAACAATTCTCTAAGTTCGTTCGTTGTCTTGCCCTCTCTCAATGCAATGCATTTCTGTCGTTTAGCATTCATTCTGACCTCAAAAAAATCCGAGTAATCATGGAAAAATGCCTTCGTTCTTTCCTTCGATATAATCAACACGGCATCTTCGTTTTTGGCGTTCAATGTCTCAATAACAATTGCACCATAGTCATTCAACTGCTCATATGTCACTTCCCGGTTGTTCTCATCATTATCAACTAACTCAATCAGTGCATTCGCAACTAAATCTGCTATTCCGATTCTGATACTCATGTGTCACCTCGTATGATTATAAAAAATAGTATAGTTCTATTATATCCAAATTAACTGACATGTACATAGCAAAACTCACCAAAGTTTATCTACCTTTATTGTTTGCGATGTCTGCCAAACCTTGTGCAAATGCTTCTACATCTATTATGTCTTTCTGTTCTCCGCTCATGCTACGTCTATAAAAAATATAGAAAAACTCATCTTTTTCTGTCTTTTCAGCATTCATTGTGTTAACAATCTCGCCAAATCTGTTAATACAATTTCTTTCCGGAAATAAAATTGGCAATTGCGCAAATTCCTTTTTCATGAAACCACTGTTAAACTGGTTTGCTTTCAAGATTAGCAAATCAAAAATCACACCGCTCTTCGCCGTTATGTCATACATACATTGAAGTACTTTCAAATGCTTTTTTGCCTCCTTCAAAAGATTGACAATCTCTTTTTTCTCCCTTTTTCTGGTACTCTCAAGTCTATTTTCCAATTCAGTAATCTGTTCTTTACATGCGTCCAATGTAGATTCGTTAATTGTATCTTTACCCGTTATATTAATAACATATTGCGATAAATCATCAATTTCTTTTTCTATATAATTGGTTATATCGCTATTTTCTCCCGTCCTGCAATAAAACAAGCTCCTATATTCCGCCTCTGACTTCCATATTGGATGTCTACGTTTCCGTCTGTTAAAGTATTCCTCCGTTGTTTCATCTGAACATACATTTTTTATCAAATAAATCAAATCATCATCTGCCAATAATGATATATGTATATGTTCACTCAGTTGATTTCCCTCTTTCGTCAGCGTCTCATAAGAAAAGAGTCTGTGATTTGCCGTTGAAAAATGACGGTTGACCTGTTCTATGGCATGATTCAATATAAAGCCTTCATATTGTACCACCGGATGGTTCTGTATCCAATGCCGCTCTGCATCATGCGCAAAGACGACATTCTGTATAACGCTCAACGCCGATTTGTGAAATACTAATCTCCACGGCTCATTCTCTTCATCCTTCCATAAGCATATCGCACCTAGAAGTCTGGTATAATCTATCTGCACCGTATCAAATCCTGTTATATATGCATCACGAATCAAATAATCCAGCTTGTCTACATCTATGACGTCAGCATTCAGTAATTGTATCAGACAATTCCAAATATCTTGGTTCTTATTTAATTTGCTATAACAGTATCCCGTGATACATCTGGCAAAAAAAGAACGCTCTTTATCGTCTCTAAACAACTCGGGAAATTGGCGTAACGCAACAATTGCACTCATAATCTCATGTGGTTTTGCCGGTTCAAATCCCATCTCTCTGCTTTTAACATCAGTCTTGAACTGTGAATTGCCTACCGCGTCTATAAGCATCTTATGCAGTTCACCATATCTGGCATTCCCCTTTTCCTGTAAATTTAAATAGTAATCCTCCCCCGTGTGCGAAAATGGTGCGTGTCCTACATCATGTAAGAGACATGCAAGGAGGAAAATTTCCTTGTACCGGTCCAGATTTTTCAAGACATTTCCTTTTACATTCTGGGCAATCGATCTATAAATCGTTTCATAAGCAATCTTCCCCAGATGATATACTCCAAGCGAATGAATAAAACGATTATGCACTGCTGCTGAATAAAGCGGTGCATAACTGGTCTGCACAATATTACGCAATCGCTGAAATGTCGGTGTATCAACTACATTATACATAATCTCTTCATCAATTGTGATATAACCGTATATCGGATCCTTTAAGCTTTTTTCTGCCATAGTTTTCTTTTCCTCATTTGAGTATACGGCTTATTATACTATAAAAATAGTCGTTCTGCAATATAACCTGCTTTTATCTTCTCTTCTCCATCCGCACATTCTCAGGCATGCATCCTCTGGTGACATGCCGAATCATGCGTTCCACTTCCGCCGCCATATTCACCGGATGCAGCATAACCTGCGGATTTGCTGATGCATATACCCGAAAAATCTCATCTGCAAATCCCTGCCCCATCACCTCGACCCGTTCAAAGTCAAGAATAATTTCCCTAAACTCATTTAGGCGGTTACATATCCGCCTAGCCTGTGAGCGCGCCACGGGTTCTCCGGTCAGGCATGTCTCTTTTATAGGAATCTTCGTGCGTATGAACCCTTCCTCCATGTCCGTATACATATCAAATACCTCCGAAAGATTTCTGGACGTCTCGTTCTCAAGCGTCATCATAACCATAGTTCCAAGTTTCTGCATCCGGGAAGCATATGCCAATAGACGATGCTCCGTGGTTTCGGCGCCAATGCCATAACCGCCTCGATAGATTCTGTCATCTGACCAAATCGCAAATTCATCTACTGCTTTTGATGAGAAAAAAATACCTTCCCCGGAATGTCTGCTCGTATCGCTTGTAAACTTTCCCTTATACAGTTCGAGTAGCGCATCCTCTACACGCGGATGCTCCCAGCCATGCTCCACCATGTACTCCAATAAAGTTTGAAAAACCCCCACTCCGTCATCTGCAATAATGATTCTGCTGTAAAGGGCATTTGTGCTTATTATAATCCGTATGTTCCCACCGCGTGAATGTTCTATCGCATTGTTCAACATCTCCGAACATGCATATTGCCAAATTCGCATCGCATTTGTATTGCACTTCGTCAGATTTCCTCGAATCAATGAATCATACACCCTGTCCTCTTCCTGCGGCCGTTCTAAAGAAACCCTCTCATCAACAACATGTTCTGCCAAGCAGTATCCGCAAGCACGGTCAGGCTGCGGTATAATCACTTCCTGCTCGACAAATTCCTTAAGATAACGTTTTACCGAAGTAACTGACATACCGAAACTATCCATGCTCTTGGCAATCAATTCCTTATCATTCAGTGCAATTTTGCGCAAAATATATTTTCGTATTTCTTCTCTCTTCTGGCTGTCAAATGACATACGCCCTCCATCCAAAACTTAATTGTTTATATTTAAACTATAATTTATTTGTATCATAACATAATGTCGGCAAAAATACAACTATTCTCATAAAAATACACCCTCATGTACTTGGTCTGTCGGTCGAATCTTTCCAAGCATTTTGAAGGTGTATTTATACTATGGCAAATTTGTGTCACGGCAGTCAGCGCCTTAAACTCTCTACCGTTCTGCGCAGCCCCTCCCGCATATGCATCGTAGGCTGCCAGCCTAACGTTTTTATTTTCTGTATGTCAAGGAGCGCTTTCGTCGCCATGGAGTACCCCGCTTGTTCCGCTGCATCCGGTATATCGTAAATTACTTTGACGCCGTTATCTTCCGCCAGCCACTCCGCAATCTGCTTAAGCGTCACTTCCGACTCCGCATCCGAAATATTGTATGCCGCGCCGCTTTCTCCCTTTAACAATACCGTGAGAACGGCCGCTGCCGCGTCCAACGCATACGTGTAGGAATAACACTGCGTTCCGGCACTTTTGAGGACAATATCTTCTCCTGCCGCCGCTTTCTTGATAAACTGCGCAATCGCCTTAGAATCAGACGAAAGCATGGTCGGTCCGTACACCCTGCTAAGACGTGGAAGCACAAAATCCAGTCGGTATGCATGTGCATATGCATTGCAAAGCGCTTCGCCCGCTCTCTTACTCTCCGGATAGCCGGCCCGCAGCGTATTGCAGTCTAAATAACCTAAGTAATCCTCCTCGAATCTGTCCGTATCTCCTCGGTTTTCCCCGTAAATTTCTACCGATGAGACAAAGCAGAAACGTTCCGCACCACATCCCACGGCATAGTCTAGCAGGTTCTTCGTTCCTATCACGTTCGTAGTAATCGTCCCAACCGGATCCCCTGAATATTGCAGGGGATGGGTATTGCTCGCCGCATGAATCACATAATCTGCCTTGCCGCATTCCGGCAGCTGCTGATTCACGTCGCAGCAGATATAACGAAATTCCTCTCTATCCAGATACTCGCTCAGCCTTTCTTCTGCACGCTCTTCATTTCTGCTCAGCGCAATGATATTGATTCGTCTTTCCGTTACAATTGCGTCTGAAATGCCTGCGTGTTCCCTGATATCATCATTGTACTGCATCAGTATATCGACAATGCATTTCCCGATCATGCCCGTTGCGCCGGAGAGCAGTATCGTTTTGCCTGCTAATCTCTCCCACAGAAGATTTCTGTTTAATTGTGTCAGTAACCGGATGTCTTCTGTATATGCCCGCGTTTTCATACCTTATCACTTCCTACTGTTTTATACATCTATTTTCATATTTTTATATTTCTGTTTTCATATTTTATTTCCATGCCTTTTATGTCAGCCATATCTTCCCCGCATAGGCAATCTTAAGTTTATCCCGGTTCTTCAAGAAATACAACGTCGTCAGATTCTCCCCCAGATATCCCGCGAAGCGGTCCGCACGCTCCCATCCCTTGGGCACGGCATGTTCTTCCGTCCGTTGCAGCACCCGGAAAAGGAAACTGCAATAGTCGTCAAACACTTCTGCTTTCGCAATCAGCATATTGAAATTATGGAAAAATCGTTCTCCATTACGGATTCCTTCACGATAAATCTCAAGATATTCGGGCGCAGTTTCCGAAAGCGCCGAAAGCATCGCATTCCAGTCAGATTCTTTGACATAACGCATATGTTCCTTGGATATATCGGGATAATAGACGGAAGGATATGGCAGAATCACATCCCATTTATCCTGTACCGTAAGCAAAGCCTGCATCTGCACATCGTCTATATCAAAAATCCGTCTGTAATGGCAGATACCTTTATATGCTGCGCTACAGTTTTTCCATGCGTGATATGTGACGGTAAGCTCACAGTAATTGCGGTTTTGGGCAGATATATTGTCGCCCGTGTTATCCTGCAGATTGGCGACCGCCTGCGAGGTAAGCGCTGCTCCCGCCTGTATCGGTATGATATAATGTGGCATCGTATAACCTTGCCCGGTGTCGTCGCCATATAGCGGATTTGAGAAGCATACCGGCTTATGGGACGTAGGCTGTGCCGCCCTGCGAAGCGGTTTGTCCATATGGGATTTGGCTTGAAAAACCTGCACCTGCGTTGAAACGGACTCTATCGGAAAGGTTGCTCCTGTCTTACCGGGTTCCGGCATCTTCGTCTTTGACAATAATCCTGACACTGTTTCTCTCCCCATGCAAACACGATAGTATCGCTCCATCAGTTCGCTTTCCATTGCGCCTGTCACCGGGATTATACACGGATTACATAAGGACGCGTCGGATGCATTCGATACGTCAGACATTTTCAGAAGTTCAAAAGAATACGGCACACAAATGCGCAGCGTCTCGATAATCACAGCATGATGCTCCTCGGGAGTGGCAATGATATACGCTGCCGGAATATCTGTCATCCTTCCGACAGTCGTCTCTGTTTGCTCTGCCTGATTTCGGTCTGCTAACATTCTCTGTGCCGTAATCTGTTCCTGTCTCCACTCTTCCAGCCGCTTAACCGAGATCCCGTCAATCTCTTCCGGCGGTTTGTCAAGCCCTTCTTTATGCCCCGCATCCGATACAAGGAAGAAAAGAGGCTTCTTGTGATATAGCGTTCTAATTGCCGTATAAACACTTGTCGCAACGATTCCTGCGCCGTAGATACAGAAAGGGGACTGCAAATGCTTCTCTATAAATCTCATGAATCTGCTCCTCCTATGACCGTTAATCTGGCATGTTATCACACCATGCCACAAGTCTTATGTCAGGAATCGTTTCCCGGCATGTACAATACGATACCGTTTCTCATGATATAGGAAATAAACAGTCATCAATCGCTCCGAGAGGAAACCGATATACCGATTCTGATAACTGTCTCTATGTTCTCTGCCAGCCCCGCCGGAACATCTTTCCTCGCAATAACTAAGAATCGGAAACAGCCACTCACAATAATCATTCAGAATCTCTCTGCGCGCTATTAACATATTGTAGGCATAATAATATACACCGTTCTGTACGGTCTGAGCTGTTTCATAATAGTCCGGCGCCAAGTCAGCGATCGCCCGCATCATAATATTCCAGTCTTCTTCTATATGATCATGTATATAAACCGTCCGCACATCAGGAAAATTCAGCATCGGCACAGTCAGAATAACGTCGATGTGCGACTCTGCCAACAGTTCTATCATCTCCTGATTCAATGCAAAATGACGGCGGTAATGGCATAAACCCGCATAGCTTGAGGTATCGTTCTTCCATATCCAGTATAAAGCCGTTAGTTCGCAGTATTCTTGATTTTTAGCTGATATATTCTCACCTTGGTTATCGCATACGGGACTCGTCCTCGTCTGTGTCAGTTCCGTCCCGACCTGAATCGGAATCTCCCAGTCATATTCTGATAAATCTGTATGAATCTGCCTGTCCATATGACTGCAGGCGCGATAAATGTGAACGCCGTCGCAAGGCTGTCCCGACACACTAAGCCGTGCAACGTTATCATAAACGGTACTGCCATATGCATCATTATCACTGCTCATTCCAAACAGTGTCCGCTTCAGCGGCAAATATTCTCTGCCTTCCCTGCGCCATAATTCACTCGCATAAACCGCGCGCACCTCTTCCCATAACCTGCTCTCAAACGTCATAGAAACGAAATTCCTAAATCCTTCTTGCCGTAATGTCTGTACAATTTCCTCATAATACCGATCCATAACAGCAATCAAAATCACCGCATTTTCTCTATACTTACCGCCTTCACGGACATCGATAACCGGAACCCCATATAGTTCATGCACGCCTTCTATTTTCTCCGAAACCATAAAAGCGCTGACCAAGCAATAAAACGGGGCGCCCGACAAACAGTGGAAAACATGTCCGGCAATCGTCCCCGCCCCGTATATTACAATATTTCCGTACTCTCTTATGCCTTTTATATCTTTGATATCTCTGATTTCCTTTTCTGTTTGTTTTTTGCTGCAAATATCCATTGAATTTCCTTTACCCATCCGCTTCCGGCAATTCTTCTAAGAATACGCTGTCCAGAATGTCAGCATTGCCGAATCCTTTGCTTTGCAGATTATCGTAAATCTCCTTATGAAAGACCGCTCCTGTACCAATCAGAATATAATCATCCGTTTTCACCTGAAGCCGTTCCAATGTTCCCACCGGAATGCCTTCAACAAATTGACCATCCTTTGTCTGCTCAGACACAATAATTCCCTTGACTTTATGCAAAAGAACATTGTCCTTTAAATACCGGATAAATTTTCTTGCCATACCGCCCGCTCCATACAAGTATAAGTATGCCCGGTCCATTATTTTCCCGCAAAGGTTTTCTTCATAGTGAAGATAAAAGTCCTTGTCTTGTGACAAGATACAAGAAAGAGGTCTGACCAGATATTCGTCATCGTTCAATACTTCACACACAAGACAATTGATTTCACGCAGCAGACTGATCTGGCGAGCATCCTCAATGCTCACATAGCGGCAGATAATACTGTAATATTCATATTCCAGCCGCATCAATGACGTCTCAAACAGTTTATCCATCCTCTTCTCACGTGCAAACGATAAATTGTCACGCAGTCCCATCAATAAATCCGTCACTTTTTCCTTGGTAAACCTAGACGCCATAGTCGGCACACGACAGACATATAAAGCCGCATCGCAGAATGAAAACTGTCCGGCTGCATACATTGCCCTGACAAGGAAACAAGGATCCTGATATCTTCTGTATGCTGGAAAAGTTATCTGCTCTCCTTCCAGCATTTCTCTTGAAAACAGGAATCCCGTATAACCATAGTCAAACTGGAACGCCGAATACTGCAATATGCGATTGACCTGCGCCGCCTTTTTCACATCCGCCAATGTTGTATCGTCCGTAACAACTCCTTGTCTCAAGTACTTTAAAGCGCTTCCGCATACATTAACGTGATTCTCCTTACAGAATCGGTAGAGCTGTTCCAAAGCGCTGCCATCAAGATAATAATCGTCGGCATCCAGAAACGCAACAAATTCACCCATGGCTTCTCTCAGTCCTCTGTTCCTTGCCGATCCCGGTCCGCTGTTGGCCTGCCTGATTATCCTGATTCTGTCATCCCGCTGTGCGTACCGCTTCAGTATGGTATAGGAATCGTCTGTGGAACCATCATCGATACATATGATTTCCAGTCCCCGAATCGCCTGCGCGCATACACTGTCTAAACATGTCTCCAAATAGTGTCCGGCGTTGTAAACCGGAATGATTACCGATACTTGTACATTACTCTTCATTTCGCCCAATCCGCCTGCTTTACACTCCTTTGTTGACAACCCAGTCTTCTAATGCCGGCTCCTTTGCCGCTTCCCATGCGATCCTTACTTCCTCGCCACAGTATCTGCACGCGTCAACCGGTTCATATGGCTGCATAAATCGCTCCGCCAGCATAGACCAGTCCAGATTTTCATCCCAAATATCAATTCCGCCCTGCAGGCTGATATCAAGATTAAAATGGTCAAAAAAGTAATTGCCAAGCGCCTCAAAAGGACATTTATATATTTTGCCATATCGCAGAAACGCACATCTGCTTCCCCTGCATTTTTTCACCGCCTCACATTGATCCATCGAACCGGATAAATCGAGATTCTTTCCAAACTCCTTCACATCTTCCCTAAATATATAAACAATCCCATATTTATCCATAATTTCCGTGATTCTGTCTTTCAACCGCAAAGTAGGCGGATAACCGGATATACTGATTGTTACGTCATTCTCTGCGCAGCAGCGGAAAAACGTTTCTGTCTGCCGGGGAAGCAACAGACCGTTTGTGATCAGTTCTATATCGGAATATGGCATCCGTTTTCTTGCATATTCTATGTACTCCGTAATTCGTGGATTTAACAGAACTTCTCCACCCAGCATATTAAACTGATGGATATGGGCATGTTCCGTAATATGCTTTAAGTCTTTGCAATATACTTCGAACGGTACGCGGGTATCCCGATCAAACAAATTAGAAAAGTGGCTGCATCCCTTACAATTCAGGTTACAGCCATCTACAATATTGGTTTCCAAGCTTCTAAGAACAGGTCCTCCAAGATATTCGGCATCGTTCCAGACGATGTTCCGATCCAGCGTTAAGTCATCCGCAAGCTGCATTCCCGCTTCCAGCACCCTGTTCCATATAATACCAAACCGCCCGATATTCATCTTAGAGAGTAATCCGTAAATCTCTATGCCATTTAGAAATGCAACCAGCACGAAATCCAGTTCATCGGCATAGATTTCCTGCAAGCGTTCCGGTGAAATAATCTCCCTGCCGTTTATTTTCTGACCGGACACCGATTTGCTGCTGTCCACAAAATAACGAATACTGTAAGCGCCGTTGCTTCTTAGCTGATGTTCTATGTATTTCCCGAAAGTACCCGTACCCCAGATGGCAATGTTCATACCGACATACCTTGCCTTTCCTTTTTCCTGTCAAAATATCCCCTCGGACTTCCATACAGCAAAACGCTTCCGCGTTCCGCCTATGCAATGCACAGAAAGCGGTTGATATCTATTACTTCAATATTCTTGTCTCCCACTGCCCTGACCACATCTTCATATATAAAACATGCCGAAATGATAATAACTTGTATATCATTCGAAATTTCCTGTAAAGACGCAATCTTAAACCCGTATAATTCTGTCCCCTGCTTATCCTTCGACCTGTCAACGACCGCGCTGACATGCAGGTTATGCCGCCTACAGAACTCAAGCAATACTCTTCCGTTCTCCCCGGCGCCCCACACGGCAATCTTTTTGTCATGACTTTCACACTTCTCAAATAATGCGGTAACCTTATTTACGTTCTGATATAAAAATAACTTCAATATATTTTCTTCACGGTACCAGCCGGATTCAAAATCATTCTCGATAAAACATTGAAAGCCATTCTTTATATATTCATCCAATCTGTCATAACATCCACTGTCAATAGAACTGACATGGTCTATGCCTTCCTGCTGTAAGAATCCGTAGAATTGTTTTGCGCGCTCTCTGTTGCCATCCGCCAACAAAGCATCTCTTAAGGAATAAAATACTCTGTAATAGAAATGGGCATACAACTTATCAAACATGCTTAGAGCAGCCAGCTCCTGCCCAACCTTCATAAATGCGCGGTAAGTACACATAGGATCGCGATTCAAGGAGATTCTGCCTTCCGCGAAGTGGTCTCTGACATGCACCATCACTTGATCGTCCTCTACCATGACAGTCCTCTTGGAGAGCATAAGCGCCATAAAAACAAAATACAAATCGTTTCCGCTCGGCAAATCCTGAAAAGTAAGATGATTGTCCTCAATCAAACTTCTCCTATAGAGTTTATTCCATGGTCCTAACGGAAACTGCAGCAATTCAGCCGGCTCGTATTCCGATAAAGAAAAAGGCTGCCGGCAATAGCGATTCATATATCCTTCCGAATAATCCCGATTAATTTTATTATATATATTTTCAGACGATACATGCAGGTATTGATAAGTGACGATATCAGCCAGCTTCTCCTTTGCCGTCCGATAAGCTTTCATGAACATCGCTTCATCGAAAATATCATCCCCGTCCAGAAACGCAAGATATTCTCCTCTTGCCACTTTCATTCCACGATTTCTGGAATATGCGGCTCCGCGGTGTTCCGGGTTGTTAAGAATACTGATTCGGCTGTCTGTCTCTTGATAGGTCCGTAATGTTTCCAACGACCCGTCTGTCGAACAATCATTAATACAAATTAACTCATAATCCGTAAATGTCTGCCCCAATACACTACACAGAGCCTCTTCCAGATATTTGGACGCGTTATATACAGGCATGACGATTGATATTTTGGGCATGATGACATCCTCTTGTGACATGACTCTCCTGCAATCTATGAATCCTGACTCTCCCAACCTTATAAGCTTTCCTCCAACACCTCATCGACAATCTCAGTAAGCGAGAGAATCGGATAATCAACTTTCCGCTCCAGCATCTCTTCAATTTCATCCATATAATGAATTGCAGTCACAACGATGGCGTCTACCTCATCTAAAGGTTCTTCCGGCGTAACAATATCTACGTCCGCATACATCATATCTGCCTTCTTATCAATAATATACTTCACCTCGACTTCAGAGTCCTTCAACTCATCAAGCAGCCTCTCTCCCAATTCTTTCATCCCATAAATTGCAATTGTTTTATAGCCGTTTTCCGTAAAATAAGAACGTATAGAACGTCCTTTCTGCTCTATCTCCAGCCATTTCAACAGCAGTCTGTAAAACTCTCCCATCTTCTGCAGTAAATCGTCTGTCGCCGCATTCTTTTTCTTTTGATTCATTCCTACTGCCACCGCTCCCGTCGATGCTCCCAGCAACAATGATAATCCTGTAAGCGTTCCTTTTTTCATCTTCCTTATTCTCCTTCTAATTTTTTGTTTTAACCGGCTGTCTTATATTCCGATTCCTGTCGTTCATGCAAAATTATCGCACATTCTTCGCTGCTTTTATGAACATTATACTTTAAAATATTTGCCAAAACAACTCTTGCGGTTATACCGTTTCAAACTTCCACTTTTCTCCGAATCGGTCTATTTCATTTTGAAGCCACATCTCCAAGCTCATGATACGAAACAGCTCATCCGCCCAATTTTTATCACCTCTTATATGCTCTGCGTAGATCTGTTCCAACGAATCGCTGTCAACTAAGTTTCTATCTTTAAATGCGTCTATATACTCTTTGATTTGTCCTTTAAACCGTTCGTCTCCCACCCATTTATCAAAAGGCGCCGGAAATCCCATCTTACTTCTTCTACGGGATATTTTCCTTGGCAAATATTTTTGGCAGCTTTTCCGCAGAATATATTTCGTCCATCTCCCGTTTATTTTATACCGGTCCGAAAGCGTATAAGAAAATTCCACCAGTCTGTAATCCAGAAACGGCAGTCTCACTTCCAAGGAACTTGCCATACTGTTGCGGTCGACGTCATGCAGGATACGCGGCAATATTTTATACCAGAACCGCAGATACAAATCCTTCTCAAGTTCGCTGACAATGGACCCGTTTTCCCATAATTTGTTTTCTAAATCTATTTTATCGAATCCCGCCTGATATTTTATCCTTGTAGCGGATATATTGCTAATACCGTTTCTTGCTCTTTCTTTCTGTAATTCTCTATATCCTCGCGCACCCAATGTTCTTAACAGCAAATCGTTATTCAACAAATATGGTTGTTGCTGCCATTCTTGTTGAACCATCAGCGCCAATTTCACAGCCTTGATCTTAGACATAAAAGTATTTCGTCGTAATAGTTCTTTAAGCTTTGCATTATAGAAAGTCAGATAACCGCCAAAAAGCTCATCCGCTCCCTGACCATCCAAAAGAACTTTCACCCGTTTACCTACGCCGCGATACACACAATAACCGCTGTAGGGGCTTGCGCTGTGACAGGGTCCGTCATGATAATATATTAAATCTTTGATATCCTGCAAGATATCTTCTGACTCCTCCGGATAGATGTAATGCGGTATCGTATCCGCGTATTCATTCATGCAGTCAATATATTCTTTCTCATCGCAATTCTTCTCCTGATAGATGGAGGAAAACGTGTGCATTTTTGTATGAAATCTCTTGCCGGAAATACCTACTATCGTACTGGAATCCAGTCCGCCTGACAGGCTCGCCCCGACTTCCACATCCGCGCGCAGTCTAATCCGGATTGAATCTTCTAATAG
>VSOA01000300.1 GCA_009774585.1 Lachnospiraceae bacterium | reverse complement strand
TCCGCTGACGTCAATCCTCCCCGTCAGTTTAAATACAAGAATTATAACCGCGCTTACCACCGCTTCTACACAAGACAGTGTTCCAATCACAGAGATTACGGTAATCGGCAGCGCCGAGAAACTGAATAGCGTATCCGCGACGAGTTTAATCTTTTTGCGCAGCGTCCATCTGCTCTCACCGATTTCTCTTTGCAGTCTTGTATAATATATCTTGTCTGTCTTAAAACCACTCCATAGAATCTGACCTGTCAATGCACTGTTCTTTTCATCAAGCTGCATGAGGACATTGATAACTTTCTTATCTAACAAGTATACATCAAATCCGCCCTTTGGCATATCCGGCAGCGCAACTTTCCTCATCATCCAATAATACAGATTGGCAAACATTGTCTGCCCTTTACTTTCCTGTCTGTCCTTCCTCACAGCCAGAACAACGTTATTGCCTCGTTGCCAGCTTTCCACCATCTCCAAAATCATCTCTGTAGGCTCTTGCAAGTCCGCCGCTTTCACCACCGCGCAGTCACCGGTGCATTTAGATAGTCCGCATAGAATTGCCGCATGCGAACCAAAGTTCCTCGACAAACTATATATTCTCAGTCTCGAATCCTTAGATGCCAGTTCCTTCATAACCGTATAACTTTCATCCTTAGAGCCATCATTGACCATAACGATTTCCCACTCATATTCGGTATGGTTTAAAAGCTTCTTTGAGATGTCTTCATACAAAGGTTTTAAGTTATCTTGATTATAATATACCGGAATCACCACTGATATTTTCATCTATTTATCCTCTTCATCTACAATCCTTAGATACTCGTCATATTCCCTTATATACTCATTCGCATCATAGTGTTCGCTGGCGAGACAAAGCAACACGGAATCCGCGCTAAAGTCATACATCTCCTTCCACACCATGCAGGGCAGATAAATTCCCGTATGCGGTCTGTTCAACAGAAACACCGACTCATTGCCCTTACCGTCGCATACTCTCACCTTGCACTTTCCCGCCACATTAATCAAGACAAACTGCGTTCTGCGATTCGCATGTTGTCCTCTGACTACACTTTCATCAGAACCGTATATATAAAAAATTCTTTTGATGTCAAACGGAATATCCTTCTGTCCTTCTACAATGACCAAATGTCCTCTCTCATCTCCATGCTGCGGAAACTCAAGCATATGCGCTCCTAAATATTTCATATTATCTTGTCCTCCTGTGTGTCTGTATATGAAACTCAATTTCATTTCGACATCTACCTCAAAACATGATGTTCTAATCTATTATAGCAAAAAATATTATCCTGAGCACAATCTATCCATACAATTTTTTCGTCGGACCTATCCTGTTTCATGCTTCCCCCTGTTTAATCCGGATATACAAATAGTTCATACCATCCACGGCAGAACTTCTCAGCAATTCCACTGCCGCGCAGCACATATAGATTCCGACTGCGCATCCTAACATTGCCAGCATGTATGCAACCGGATTAAGCTGTCCTATTCCTATCAGCCGTTCCATCATCATATATTCCCGGACAAAATGATTGTCATGAATCAAATATACCCCGAATGATGCCACGCCCAATTCGGAAATCCACCTTATCTTCTTTGTCTCCGCCAATTTCAAACTTCCAAAGAAAATCACCATCACACAAGCTTCCAGCACGATAAACGGCGAAGTATAACTGCTAAAGGCATGCATAATCCCACTGCCCGCTCCAGTCACCGCCCCAAGCTTATCCAGTGCATAGCGCAATAAAACTTGTATCAGTATAAGCCCTATCAAGCTAAATAGCAGCCAAGATTTCCGGCACTTGGCAAGCGGCGAATCCGTAATATCACTCTCTTTTCTAAGCCATGCGCCGAATAGATACATTATAATAAGCCAGAATGCGTTGAATCCCCCATCCAGCCCAAACCAGTCTGTCTGAAAAACCCACGGAATAATCGAGAAAATCAAGAAAAGTAATGCAATGAGTTTCCGCATAGCGGCAATATCCATATGGGAAACCATCAGATTCAGATAGGGCGCAAAAAATAATATCGGTATATAGAAAGTAAAATACCAATACTGCATAGACGTGGTCGGGAATACAGCCTCCAGCATCTGTCGTCTACCGATTTGCGTCGGATACATCGTTTTGAAAATTAACATAAGAAGTATAGAATAGAAAAGTACTTGAAACCATAATTTCAGAAATTTCCTGACACTGCCGCTGTGAACGGTCTTACTTCCGCTCACAAAACCACTGATCATGGCATAGATATTCACCGAACAGGCAGTAAAGAAAATAATCCCCTTCGAGAGAAAATATTTGAAAGAAAAAGCATCTATCATTTCAGATGCTTTCCCGTAACCATTCATGTGTATCATGATAATCATACACATGGATATTATTCTCAACAAATCTATTCCTATATTTCTCCTGCCGTCCGTCATTGTTTTTCCTTTGCCGTTATCCGATTTCAATATATTGTTATATTATACTACAGAAAATACGACAAATTCAAGCACGTTAAACCGCCATCAGCGTAAGCCCCTGCGGTACGCCCAGCGTATATCGTAAATATATTTGATATGTCGGATTGATGTTTTTGATAGATGAATATATTTTAAGCAGTTCATCCTCACTATATGCCGCACGGATAACCAATCGAGGTTTCCTGTCAAGCAGAAGCTTCCTTGCCCCTTCTATAATCTCCGGAACAGCAGAAAGAAAATTAATCTTAACAATGCTTATGTCCTCAATCATACCCAATTCTTCACACAGATCATCTATCGCCACTGCTTCATACAGTTCGTATTCACTATTTGTATTATCTACCTCTCCCCTCTGCATTTTTCCGCCAAAACGCACATATGTATTCTTGTTGTAAGCACATACCTTCTTAATAATAATATTGTTCAGATTCCTTCTTTGTATTTCTTTCAACAATACGGCATAGTTGTCCTTATCGGGTTCCATTGCAAGCACTGATTGGTACGTCCCTTCAACCTCATCTATGAAGGACCAGATTGCGTCCCCGACACATGCGCCGCAATCCAGCAGCGTCTCATCTGTGCCCAATTTGAACACATCGTTTCTATAATAACTTGTACCTTTGTCATAATACGGAAACATGTACTCCGCCCTGTCATTTATCCGGCTTTCGAAATACGCAATCAAACACGCTTTTGATTTCTCATCTGCCAAGGCATGATACAGTGCATTTATAGTTTGTTTATTATCCTCCATATAATCATATGTTATTAGATCCGTCACTCCACAGCAAACACTGGAAAGGCAGTATACATTTTCTATGTTTTCTATTTTCTTTAAGTAATCTTGCGCATATACATAATCCGCAATTCCTACAATGACACTGAATTTCGGATATTGACATATCAAATCTTTCAAATCATATACCGGTAAATCATCCAAACAATTCTGACTGACTTTTATATTAACAAAACTTCCTGTAACACCAATTTCATATTTTCTGCAAAATTCATAAACTTGTATTGCTAGGGCGCCGCATCCCCATATAAAAATCGGATTTGAATCTTGTCTAATCTTTATGTGCATAGGAGTAATGTCTTCTTCCACTCTTATCTTACCTAACATACATAATTCTCCTTACCGTATAAACTAATGATTTGTTTTCTCCACAATACAAGCCGCGGTCGCATCACCTGTAATATTCGTTAATGTCCGTCCCATATCAAGGATTCTGTCAACACCAGCAACAAGCGCGATACCGTCTACCGGCAGTCCCACCGACAGCAGCACTGTACTGAGTACCACCATTGCCGCTCCCGGTACTCCGGCTGCACCGATTGACGCGAGCGTACCTGTCAGTATAATCATAATCTGCAGTGGTATACTAATTTCGATACCATAAGCCTGTGCAATAAACAGCGCTACAATGCCTTGGTATAGAGCATTGCCATCCATGTTGATTGTTGCGCCAAGCGGCAGAACAAACCCGCTGACTTCTTTCGAAATATTCAGTTCTTCCTGCGTCCGCTGCATAGAAACCGGCAGCGCAGCCGCCGAGCTGCAACTCACAAATGCAATAACCTGCGCAGGCACCATCGCACGATAGAAATCCTTTAGCCTGAAATCCGAGAAACATTTTAAAGATACCGTATATGTAATTCCCATCTGAATAATAACTGCCAGATAAAACACTAGGGAACCGCTGATTAATTAGTTTTATTTTCAGCATTATCCCGTTTTGTCAGGTTTTTTAGAATGCCAGCGGAAA
>VSOA01000299.1 GCA_009774585.1 Lachnospiraceae bacterium | reverse complement strand
GTATATAATCATCCGGATTAGTATATAGCGGTCAAATTTGAGGAATATAAGGCAGACTTGGTACGATTCGGTTCACTGTTTGATTTACTATCTGGTTTCCATAAAATAGTTGACATAATTGTTAAAACAACCTATAATAGTTATGATACGTTGTAGTTTATCTACACGTTATTCAAGATAACCATTGATACTGAGGAGGATATCCCTGATGAAATGCCCTTTTTGCGGTCATGAGAATACCAGAGTAATCGACAGTAGACCTGCCGAAGATAACAATTCTATTCGTAGGAGACGCGTTTGCGACGAATGCGATAAGCGTTTTACTACCTACGAGAAAGTGGAGACGATTCCGCTCATTATTATTAAGAAGGACAACAATAGGGAAACTTACGACAGAGCCAAGATTGAAGCAGGCGTTTTGCGTGCATGTCATAAAAGACCGATCAGTGCCTCCCAAATTAATCAATTGGTAGACGAGGTAGAGACGGAAATCTTTAATATGGAAGAGAAGGAGATTCCCAGTCAGGTAATCGGTGAGATCGTTATGAACAAGCTGAAAGATTTAGAGGCAGTTGCGTATGTCAGATTCGCGTCTGTTTATCGTGAATTCAAAGACATCAATACCTTTATGGATGAGCTTAAAAAAGTACTGGATAAATAGGCTGGAAGAAACAAGGAGCAGGTATGACAGAACAGGAAAAAGAGATTGTGGCAAAAGCAAGCGTGCCTATGTCAGTGGCAAACGTTTTCCGTTGGATTTTTCTGATGGCGGCATTGTTTATCGTGCTGTTTCTTTTCTTTGGAAACAAGCTGTGGGAAGGCGCGGAATGGTATCAGTCTTTGTCGACCAGAGCGTATTCCGTACTCCTATGGGACATACTGTTGATGCTTTTGAGCAATATTGTGCGTATTATTTTTACAGCCAGATATAACAGAATCGTGAAAAATCTGTAAGAGATGGGACGACAGAAACCCCTTGCATATATGCAGGGGGATTTGTTATGATAAGGAAGGATTTGCAGCGCGGCAGGAGACGGTGATACAAGATTGATCATGGGGGAATTATGAAATTATTTGAGCGTTTTTATCCGGATGAATATCAGGATAGTGTATATGAGATTAACTTTGAGGCGTTGTATAACGCAGGATATCGCGGAGTGATTTTTGATATAGATAACACGCTGGTTCCTCATGGCGCTCCGGCGGACAAGCGCAGCATCGCATTATTTGACAGGCTTAGAATGATTGGGTATGAGAGCCTGCTGTTGTCCAATAATAAAGAGCCGCGAGTCAAGATGTTTAACGATGAGGTACACTCGAAGTATATCTATAAGGCGGGAAAACCTTCGACGAAAAATTATTTTAAAGCGATGGAACTGATGCATACGACACCGGAAACGACAATGTTTGTGGGCGACCAGCTTTTTACGGATGTGTGGGGCGCAAAGAAGGCAGGAATCAGGACGTGGCTCGTGAAACCGATTCATCCGAAGGAAGAGGTACAGATTGTCTTGAAGCGCAGACTGGAATGGATAGTCCTCTTCTTTTATAAACGTTCTAAAGGGCGGTATGCAAGTCTGAAATAACACAGCACGGATGATGCTGAATCTGTAAGCAGCCGAATTGTGTAAGCAGAGCATCAACAGCGCAGAAATGAGGAGAACAATGGAAATAGACGGCAAGACGCGAACATGCGGTTTGATAGGTAATCCGGTAGAGCATACGCTTTCTCCGATGATACATAATACGTTGGCAAAGTTATCAGGGCATAATCTGGTCTATGTTCCTTTTCCGGTGGAGCCGGGCAGTTTGGATAAGGCGATTGCCGGTGCGGGCGCGCTGAACCTGTTAGGGCTGAATGTGACGGTACCATATAAGAGCGAGGTCATCAGAAGCTTGCGGGAGATTGATGATTTGGCGCGCAATATCGGGGCGGTCAATACACTGGTGAAGACGGACGACGGTTATAAAGGGTATAATACGGATATGGAAGGTCTTTATCGCGCTATGACGAGCGAAGGAGTGAAGATTGCCGGCGAACAGATTGTTCTCTTGGGAGCGGGCGGAGCCGCCAGAGCGGTAGCGTATCTGTGTGCCGTGAAAGGCGCAGATAAAGTATATATGTTAAACCGTACGTTGAGTAAGGCGGAATCGGTGGCGGAGGAAGTAAACCGTGCAATGGGAAGAGAAGCTATCATACCCATGATCACGGAGGATTACGTGAAGCTGACGGCAGGAAAATATCTTGCGATTCAAGGCACTTCCGTAGGACTTGCACCGCATACGGAAGATGTAGTGATTGCTGACGAGGCATTTTACGATAAAATCCATACAGGATTTGACTTGATTTACAATCCGTGGGAGACAAAATTCATGAGACTCGTGAGCAGTCATGGCGGAAAAGCATACAATGGTCTGAAGATGCTCATGTATCAGGGAATCATCGCGTATGAACTGTGGAATCAGATAAGCGTATCAGATGAGAGTGTACAGATTGTGTATGAAAAACTGAAAGGGTACTTTGCATAGGGATAGGTTTGCCGTATGCAGGCAGACTGATATAACGTCAGATAAAGGAGTAGCAGTACCATGAATAATGTGATATTGATCGGATTTATGGGATCCGGCAAGACGACTGTAGGATTAAGGCTGTCATATCGTCTGCGGAGGGCTGTCATAGACACGGATAAAGAGATTGAGAAAGAAGAGAAACGCACCATATCGGAGATGTTTGCGAGGGACGGAGAAGAATATTTCAGAGACAGGGAGACGGCATTTCTGCGTAAGCTGTCAGAGAGTACGGGCATCCGGATCATATCGGTGGGTGGAGGCTTGCCTCTTCGGGAAGAGAATAGGAAACTGTTGCACGAATTAGGACAAGTCTTTTATTTAAAAGCAAGTGCGGAAACAATTTACGAAAGAGTCAAACATGACACCACGAGACCGCTTTTGCAGGGAGATAACCCGCAGGAGAAGATTCGCAGTCTTCTTGCACTAAGAGACAGCTGCTATGCTGAAGCGGCCGATGTGACGATTGATGTGAACGGTAAAAGTTTTGAGCAGATTTTAGACGAAATAGAGCAATATGTTAACGGTGCCGGATGAATTTGGCAGAAGCGGAGGGAAATATGAAATTATTAGTAATTAACGGACCGAATATTAACTTTCTGGGCATTCGGGAGAAAAGTGTCTATGGTACGCAGGATTATGACTATCTGCTCAATATGATCGGAGAGAAAGGTCAGAAAGAGGGCTGTACGATAGAGGTGTTCCAGAGTAATCATGAAGGCGCGATTATCGACCGCATACAGGATTCTTATTTTGACGGTACGGAAGGAATCGTGATCAATCCCGGAGCATATACGCATTACAGTTATGCGATTCGCGACGCTTTGGCGAGCGTAACCGTTCCGAAGGTGGAAATTCATATTTCTAATATTATGGAGCGGGAAGACTTCCGCAAAGTGTCCGTTACGGCGCCAGCCTGTGATAAGCAGATTTACGGAAAAGGGCTGGAAGGTTACCTGATGGCGATTGATTATATTCTTTCAAAATAAGCTGCATCAAGTAAAGCGGCAAAACACAGTGACAAAAGTTTTTGTCTTTTTTTGGGAAAGAGGTTGAAAAAACAAGCTTTATAGTATAAACTAAGTAAGAATTATATTTGTGAAAATTTAGGAGGATTATTTTATGATATCGGCAGGCGATTTCAGAAACGGTATTACCATTGAGTTTGAAGGCAATGTTTATCAGATAATTGAATTCCAGCATGTGAAGCCCGGTAAAGGCGCAGCATTTGTGAGAACGAAGTTAAAGAACATTATCAACGGAGGCGTTGTTGAGAAGACCTTCAGACCGACTGAGAAATGCCCTCAGGCACGAATTGACAGAAAAGATATGCAGTACTTATATTCAGACGGTGATTTATTCAATTTTATGGATACGGAGACTTATGACCAGATTGCTCTGAATACAGAGGCAGTTGGCGATGCGTTGAAATTCGTGAAAGAAAATGAGATGGTTAAGATTTGCTCTTATAACGGAAGCGTGTTCGCAATTGAGCCGCCGCTGTTCGTGGAATTGGAGATTACGGATACAGAGCCGGGATTTAAAGGCGATACGGCAACCGGAGCAACCAAACCTGCGATTGTTGAGACAGGCGCTAAGGTTATGGTTCCGCTGTTCGTAGAGCAGGGTGAGAAGATCAAGATTGACACCAGAACAGGTGAATATCTGTCCAGAGTATAAATATAACTGATTATTTTTTCTATAAAGAAGCCTATAAG
>VSOA01000298.1 GCA_009774585.1 Lachnospiraceae bacterium | reverse complement strand
TATGAAAGCTGTGCAATTCAAAATTGTAAGTGCAAAAACATGTGTGGTGGAAGCAATTGTCTCCGAGACTTGGTAGGTGGATATACGAAGAACGGGATGGAGTGGGTGAAACAGATTTATTTAAGAATGTATTGGAAGCAAAGATAATTCCTTTAAATAAGGGTGATGTTCATTCGTATTTCAAGATAATATTATGATTATCGGAAGGAGAAGTAGTAGATAAGGAAGACTCACTACCGCTACGTCCTATCAATCAATCTATCTGGAAAAAGACGGGGACGGAAATGAAACAACCACTGCCTGCATTATTATTTTTGCTGGGGTGCAGGATGGGAATAGCGGACAAAGGGACAACCCTAATAATGATCCATACAGAGCGGCAAATGGAAGCGTAATGCATGGAACAGATTCAGAAGGTAAAAGAATAATCTATGCGATACCGAATGGTCTTGCGGGCATAGAGAAAGCCGCATTTAGGAGATGCTACATAGATGAAGATGGACAATTTAAGGTAGATGAAGGAATTGATATAAGATTTTATATGAGAGATATTTCTGACAGAGGCAACGAAGGAACATGCGAGCAGGATGGTAAAAAATATGACAAGAAAAAGCAGGAAATTTGTATGGATAGGATATGCTCTCGAATCCGGAAGTGGAACGATCAGAGCAGGAGAATGAGCCAGTTTGGAGGTGTCTATTATCGCATAGGCGTTGACTGGGAGAGTGACATAGAAAAAGGAACCTTCTTTTTCTATGAAATTGATGGTGAACAGATAGAGAGAGGCTATTTACCAGAGGAAATCACACTTGAGTTTTAGTGTGGTGAGTCCATAGAAGCGGTTTTTTGCTGAAACAGTGACGTTTTCACGAAGTGGATGAGCAGATTTATATGGAAATGTATCAGAACAATGGATAAAGAAAGCGCATGGATTAATTTGTGTGATTAAGGAACCAAATAATGAAAAAAGTGATTATATCTATAATGGTCGTGTTAATGGTGCCAATTGTAGTCCTGCTGGGGAATGCTGTTGCAAAGAGTGTTAATGCGCATATAATCAAAAAAGATTTAGAGTCAGATAAAATATCGATTATCATGACACTGCGTTCACCTATGGAGAGCAAGTCTGCTAATGAGACGAAATTGTACCGGCATAATATGGAGGAACAAATACTTCTGGCAGAAGGATATGACTTTTATGATATTGTGAGCAGTAAAGATGGAAGTAAGATTCTTTCTTTCATGGGACATGGAAGGGAGAAGTTTGATATTGTCGAATATGATTTGGAGAGTAAGACACCTAGAAAAATATTGAATACAGAGGAAATAAAAGCATATTTGATAGAAAATGGCTATATGGAGCAGGAAACAGACAGAAATAGATATGGTTATTGTCCGAGATATTATCGTGATGAGAACTGTATTAGCTTTCAGTACGACAAATTTTTGATGGGGTATTCCGAGCAAGAAGGGCTGGAAGTTATCTACACGTTGGAAGATTATGGGCATGCATATAGCTGGATAAAAGATGATACGGTATTGCTGATATGTGATGGCGGCATCGTAGAATATAATACAGATACCGGAGAAAGGAAAACTCTATTTGAGCAGGCGCATACCTTTAATTTTGCGGTTTCACCGGATGAAGAGTTTGTGGTCTATGAAGAACGAGATACTGGATATTTATGTCGATACGATTTGAAAGACGGCACAAAGCAAGAATTGTGCAAATATAAACATCCGCTTCCTATTTTACAGATTTATGGAGATGGTCAATATCTTTTGTATCAGGATGCTGTGCAGGTTTTGTCATCCTATAAATCTTATATATATGTAATGGACATAGAGAGTAGGAAGAAATGGAAAGTATATGAATGTGGAGTTGGCACGCCATTTAAGAGTACACAAATCACAGGCGTGGCGTGGAATTAAGAGGAAGAGAAATGTAGAAAAAGAAAGGGTCATGCCTCAATGCTTAGAAAACATAAAATAATGGCAGCCGTAGCTTTTGTTATTCTTATTTGCGGAGTCATATACCTATATAGGATGATGTTCCCAAGATATAAAGTTGCAGACAAAGAAGCGGCAACGGCATTTGTGCTTGAACATCAGCCGGAGCTGAATAATCTTGTTGAACGAATGAAAGAGGAATATGAAAAGGAAAAAAGAGAGAATAAAATTTTGCTAATTGAGAGAAGTGAGTTCCCTACGTATAGTTTTCTGGATGATTTTAAATGGCTGAAGCAATACAGAATTGTTTTTATTGCTATTGACAAGAGCGATGGCCCATATAAGGTGGATATACTTTTTGTGGATTCTCCTTCTGGTTATGAATATTTTTCAATATATTTTTCTGAAAACGATGAACCATTAGGATGGGGAGGTGGTTCTGAATTGAAGGAAGAAAAAGAAGGTTTTTTTGTTCAGAGAGGAAGCTATTATATACTAGAGACAGAAAAGATAACCGACCACTGGTATTATTATCAGTGTAGAACGTGAAAAAGAGTTTACCGGAATATAAAGGTGCAGAATGTCCGTGATGAAAACGAATGCTAATAAATATATTAAGAAAATCATATTTGTGTGTATGCTCACATTTATCATATCGATTCTGTTGGTTCCAGTTTGGATGCTGTACCAAAGACGTCAGATAGAAATCACGGCAGACAGTATCGTTACAGTTTACAAGATACCGGATGAGAAGAGAAACATTCTTTTATATGTCAATAATGGTTATTATAACGATGAAAATTTGTATTTTGTGAGCCGAGAAGGGATTGAAAGTAGATTTTGATAAAATAATTGATGAGCATATTATTGATATCAAATTTCATAAGCAGGATGAAACGACATTGATAGAGGTGGCACATGCGACCTCACAAGGGAACGGATATATTGATTTATACGAGGTTCAAAACAATGAACTGGTTATACTTTTATCGGACCATGCCGTAGATAGTAATCTTGATTTTACAACAGAGACAGTATACGAGTCCGGAAAATTGAATTTATATGTTGAGAGTCTGAAAGAATCACAAGAGATGCCCGATATTATTTTGCGGGGCACTGAGTTGGTATATGGTTCAAGCAGTCCTTCTACACTAGAAAAGGAACTTCTCTATCAGAGAAATGCAATTGAGAAAATCTATCAATGGGATCATAGCCAGAACCAGTATGTGCTGATTTCAGACAGTAAAGAATTGCTGCAACAGATTGAAAATGTATATCCGATACAATGGTAAAACCGGAATGCATAAAGGGCAATTACCACGAAGAAATGGAGAGCGGAATTGGAAAAGCTGACAGCACAGAAAGAAGCGCCGTACAGGGAACACCCCATACGGCGGCGGGTGAAGATTATTTTCCAAACAGATTGCTGTGTGATCCAGTCCGGGATAAGGTCAACACCAGAACATCATTGTCAATGCGGTAGATAAGTAGCCAGTCGGGCAGTACATGGCACTCACGGTGTCCTGCCCAATTTCCGGATAGGGCATGATCCTTGTTTTTCTCCGGGAGGGGGATTCCCATGGCAAGGTCGGCAATCACGCTTTCCAGCAGACGAATGTCTAGCCCACGCCTCATTGCCAGCTTGTAATCTTTCTTGAATTGTGTTGTGGGCTTGACGGTATATTTTACATTCCTCATGTTTTCAGGTCTGCGAACAGTTCGTCCAGATTGGTATACCCTTTTACTGAAGGGTCTTTCGCAATCCTTTCTGCCTCCAACATGGCGGCAACCGTTTCACTGTTGGGCTGATTGAGGGAAATGTCAAAGGGAATCCGCCCCTCACGGAGAGATTGGCGGACAAAAATATTGAATGCTGTTGTCAGGTTCATGCCGAGTTCGCCGAACAGCCTATCAGCCTGCGCTTTCAGGTCAGAGTCCATGCGGATGCTGATGTTTGTAGTAGAGCCAGCCATATAACCATCTCCTTTCTTGCTGGTGATTACAGTATATGCTATCTGCACGAAAAATACAATATTCTGCACGAAGATAGATTTTGATAAAATAATTGATGAGCATATCAATGGAGGTGAAGATAATGAAATTAATTTATCCGGCTATATTTAAGCCTTTTACAGACCAAAGTGGTGGATATGTGGTAGAATTTCCAGATCTGCCTGGTTGTGTAACAGAGGGAAAAAACTTAGAACAGGCTATTGAAATGGGAATTGACGCCGCTAGTGGTTGGATATTAGGAGAACTTGAAGATGGGGAAAAAATTCCACCGGCTTCCGATTATTCTGAAATAACTGCTGAAAATGGGTGTATGATAAATATGTTATTATTAGATATTGATGCT
>VSOA01000297.1 GCA_009774585.1 Lachnospiraceae bacterium | reverse complement strand
TTCTTGGAACAATGCCGCCGCCTTTTCCTTCTCTAATCTGTAAGTCAGCTTTTCCACCCCAAGCGGATTGTAACCGTCCAACTGAATCAGACTGTAGAATTCCTTGATGTTCTCTCTGCCGACAAAGGGGGCAAAAAATGTATCACATCTGCGATTTTGGTTCACATCACGGAAATTACCGTTACCCTGTGAGAAGAATTCAGGCAGCATGGAGAAATAATTATAATCTCTCTCTAAATCCCCATGCTTTCTGGAATACACATAGTACAGCTTGTTGTTACCAAGCGGCAGCGGATAACCGCCGCGGAGAATATTATCCATATAAGTATACCGACAATAAATATCAAAATGATCCGAAGCAGTTTTCGTCGTGATGCCGCTGCACAGTTCTTCTATGAGGTGCTCCGCCTCTTCTTTCTTCTCCTCGAAATATGCGCCATCCCTTCTTTCCTCCAAGAATCGTTTCAGATACTCCTTCTTTTCCACCTGTCCTATCACTTCGTATATAACGATTGATTCACCGGACGTCAGTCTCGTCTCTGCTCCGTAAAAGCTGCACGGAAGAAGATTCATTGCAGCCTGCTTTTGCGCATACACCCCGGAAAGTCCGCTCTTTGCAAATCGAACTGCCGTTTGCAGAGAACAGTCATATTCAAACACTGCCTCCGGATCGACCACCGGCTTAAGCAGCATTCCGTCCTCCAAACATGCAAAAGAAAAATTACCCTTCTCAATTGCATGTACTGCGGCGGTGTCTTCCATACTCGCACGCACACGGTAATAGGGGACATTTTCCTCCAAGTCTTCCACCTGCATCCACGCTTTTGCCGTCTGGGTCATATTTTTCATGCTGTCCGCATCCACGCCATAGGGAATCACCGCCGGCATTCCGTCCAATATTTCCAGCGAAATTTCCTTCTCGTCGTCATTCGTCACGGTTACCTTTCGGACCAGCGCTCCCACCTTTTCACCCGGCAGGGTATAGTAGTCCACCTTTACGGACAATTTCTCCTCTTCATTTTTCTCCCGTATGGACAGGCTGTTCATACCGATTTCCATTTCCTGTTCCAGATCTTCATTGCTAAAACACTCTATGTAACTTCCGTTTTTTCGAAGAAACGTCCGAAATCCGGTCCTTTTTACATTCTGATATGCCACGTGCGCCGGGTAGAATTCCATAATTGCACAATCCTTATTGTCAACGCCGAAGCTGACAACACACTGCCCGCGGTTGACGTAGTAACACCAGATTGGAATGCCGTGAAGTCCCGCAATACCCGGCAGAAAACTGGCAAACGTTGATTTTCTCCCGTAATCCTTCATGATATATTTTTGTTCTCTTTGTTTCATATTAAGCCTCCTCATGCACCCAGCAAAATTTCGATTCTATGTACCTCATGAGACATTCGTTCTATCTCCGCCCTCGGCAGCACTGCTTTATCTGCCCTCTTCCCGTCCGGATTCATATCCTTTGTTTCTGTCAGCGGGATTGCGCTGCCATCTAACATAGCCGACTTGATACAGTATTCTCCGTATGCCGCTCTCTCAGGATTCCTGATGACAATACGGAATCTTTTCCCTGCAAATGTCAATTCCAATTCCGCTGTACCGTCCTCATCAAACTGCTCTTCCATCATTGCCGGGGCTATCTCCAAGTCTCCCGCCCTGCCTCTGACTCCGAACGCTTCCGTCAGAAATGTCAGCATATACCAGCTTGCCGCTCCGGTCAGATAGTGATACATTCCCCGCCCCTGATTGTTGAAATATTCAGGGATTCCGGGATAAATTTTGCTCGTCTCAAACTGCATTGCGGTGTCCGCTAAAGCCTGTAACGCCCGATAACCTTCCTTTGCAAATCCCCTTCGATACAAAGCGTTGGCATACATCACTGCCATATGGGAAAATACAGCGCCGTTTTCCTTCTCCCCGTAAGCAAACCCAAACATTCTTCCTAAATCTGTTTTTAACTCATGGAAATCCGTGTTCAAACGATATCCGCCAACCTTCGCATCATACAAATATTTGTCTGCACTTTGTACAATGCTGCGAATCTGTTCTGTGGTGGCTGTGCCGCCCATAATTGCAAAGACCTGACTCGTAAGCATCATACGCACGCCATTTTCACACTCTCCCTCTACCTGCCGCCCGTTATTATCGTAATAACCGTTGAACCATCCGTTCCCGTCGTGGTCTGTCACCCACTGCGTCTGCCTGATATGCTTCATCATCCAATCGGCTTTTTCCAACAGGTTTTCGCAGAGTTGTTCAATCGTTATAAGAACTGTATTGCCGCTTACGGTATGGCGGCAGGACATTGCATACTGTCTAAGCACTTGATTTTTATTCTCCGGGTTGTCATACTGCGCCTTATCACCATTGAGCAGACATAGCATTTCTTCCGCAACAGACACCTCGCTTTTCCCCGTCTTACTTTCATAAATGCGTAAATATTCCACTATTTCTCTCAAATTCCCCGCATAGGCGTTCGCAAATGCAACGCTCTCACCACGTTCCTGTGCCATATCCAGTGCATCATTCCAGTCCGCGCCGCGCAGTCTGCAGTGATTATGTTCCCCCACTTCGTAAAATGCACACAGGTTCTGCACCAGCAGATGCTCCAAGACAGTTCCGAGGTAAAGACTTCCGTCGGCACACTTCTGGCGATTTCCATATTCGTCATTCCACTGTCCATCAATCGCAGACCCCCGTTCCGCTTGTCTGTCCTTAAAGTACGATACTTGCTTCTCTAAAATCTCCACATCCCCGGTCTGGTCTATATACAGCTTCGTCGTCATAAAAGGCCATACGCCGTGGTCCATCCATACGCGCACAATATTATTTCTGTCCGCAATGAACTCCCCCTGTGCTGCGCCTATGATTGTCGCGTTTGTTCCGTCCATGCGCACCCCACCGAAATTGTCAAGAAGCATCTGCCTCACGCCATCGGGATTCATCAACAGCAGCGCAAGACAATCCTGCCATAAATCCCGCCATCCTCTTCCTCCTTTGCCGTAATCGTGATGGGGAAGGAAGGAACAGCCGTATATCCTCCTCAAAACAGGCTGAAAACTTACCCATCGCATAAAACAATCAAATTCTTTACTCCCTGTGTGATAGACGATATTTACTTTCTGCTGCCAGTATGCCTTTGCCTTTTCAAACGCTTCCTCCACCTTTTCTTCCGTGCGGTACGCATTAACAATTTCCGTAATCGACTCCTGCTTTTCGGTTCCCCCTAAAAGCATCGTAAATGAAGTTCTTTCTCCCGGCGCCAACACGGTTCTTGCAAACTTCAAGCCTCCGACAGCCTCTTTTCCGTCTACATACTCTCCTTCCGCAACGCCCTGCACATCTTCCAGCACAGCGCGCGGTGCGGTATAGCTGCCTCCCTCTCCGATCAGCCCTTCCACTGTCGGGAAAAATGCTTCCGGCGCTTTGCCGTCTCCTGTAATACCGCATACATAATAACTGACTTGATTCCTCTGATGTCCTCTCTCGTCAAAAGAAAGAGTCGGCGTAACCACTACTCCCTCCTTACTTGTACGAATGCGGTGCAGCAAAGATGTAACATGTCTGTGATCGCGGATATTGTCAGCGCTTCTTCCGTAAATCGGAATGACCGCCGTCGGAGTAAATACTGCCTGCTCTTTACCACAGTTTGTCAGTTCAACCCGCATAATCTCCACGTCATGCTCCAATGGCACAAATGATGTTACTTTTGCCTCCAAACCGTATCGGGAGGAAACCCGCGTAACACGCTGCCACATGAATCCCGCCGTCATGGTACTTTTGTCTTGACCATTGGTGAATTTTGTAAGCTCCGCCTCCGCCGATGCACCTGTTGCAGACCAATTACCGATTCCCTCTATATGACACCAGAAATTTCTGGTAGAGCGATTGTTATGTAAACTTTCCACGCTGACCGGTTCCAGCAGAAATTCATTTTGATTTCTTTTGCTGTCGCCTCCGAAATTAGGCGTCAGAGCACTCTTTATTCCTTGTTCCCCAGCTATCGGAAAATACTGGTAACTGTAATTTTCTGGCATATCCAATGTAAAAGTTCCCTGTTCATCTAAAAATTTGTATCCTTTCATTCCGTCTCCTTCCCTGCACCGATTTCCATCCGCCATTCTTCTACATTTATCTATAGCAATCTAAATATTTGTTTTTATCTTAATAAAATGAACAAGACGGTTTAAGGTATCATTTATTAGTTTGGTATCTTTTTTTTAGTTTGACTTTTGCAACAAAAAAAGACAGGACCCTTTCAGTCCTGTCTCCTTCAAACATATTCATTTCATTATTTTAACATTTCATATTTTTAAACCGAATAAAATGATAA
>VSOA01000296.1 GCA_009774585.1 Lachnospiraceae bacterium | reverse complement strand
CTATATATTCTCGCCGCACTCTCAGAGCATAATCTCTTTACCCCTACGGAGAAAAATCTGGATAAACGCGTAGAAAGCATCAAAACTGCCCTTACTTACATGAAAGAGCATTATCAAGAGAAAATCTATATCTCCGATCTGGCCGGAGAAGTAAATTTAAATGAGCAGTATTTCTGCCGCCTGTTCAAAAAAGCGTTGGGACACTCTCCCATGGAATATCTCAACGAATACCGCATCAAGCAGAGCAGACGGCTTCTGGAAGAAACCGGTCTGTCAGTGACGGACGTCTGTCTGGAATGCGGCTTTAACAATCTCGGGAATTTCCTGCGTGAATTTCGCCGTCATACCGGAACCACCCCTCTGCAGTACCGAAAACGTTTTGAAAAGTCATAATATCGTATTTTTAAAGCAAATATTTGTAAGACATATTTCACGTAAATCATTAAAATGTACTTAAATGAATTTAGGATAAGACATATTTGGCAGGAGGTGCGATTGTGACAAAGAAATGGTGGCATGACAAAGTAGCATATCAAATTTATCCCAAGAGTTTCTATGACTCTAATGGCGACGGTATCGGCGACATTCCCGGTATCATCAGTAAACTGGACTATCTGCGCGATTTAGGGGTGGACATTATCTGGCTTTCTCCCTGCTATCAATCCCCGTTGGCAGACCAAGGATACGACATCTCGGATTATTACAACATCGACCCCTGCTTCGGCACCATGGAGGACATGGAACAATTGATTGCCGAAGCAAAGAAACGAAATATGTACATCTTAATGGATCTGGTCGTCAACCACTGTTCTGACGAACACGAATGGTTCCGGAGAGCCTGTGAAGATCCAGATGGAAAATATGGCAATTTCTTTTATCTGCGGGATAAAAAAGACGGTGAACTGCCTACTAACTGGCGCTCCTACTTCGGCGGTCCCGTGTGGGAAGACCTCCCCGGCACCAATAAGCAGTATCTCCATGTGTTCCATAAGAAACAACCGGATTTAAACTGGGAAAATCCCGAGCTTCGCGAAGAAGTCTATCGAAATATCAACTGGTGGCTCGACAAAGGTCTTGGCGGCTTTCGCATCGACGCGATTATGAATATCAAGAAGGCACTGCCGTTTCGCAACTATACGTCGGATAGAGCGGATGGGCTGTGCAATATTTACGAAATGCTGCGGGAAGCGGACGGCATCGGAGAATTCCTTGGTGAAATGCGCGACCGTACATTCCGCAAATATGATGCCTTTACCGTGGGAGAAGTATTTAATGAAAAACCGGATGAACTGTCCGATTTCATCGGAGAAGACGGTTACTTCTCCAGCATGTTTGATTTTAACGAAACGATATTCGGCGGAAGCCCGAAAGGCTGGTACGACGCAAAACCGATTACTCCGGACGATTACAAGAAATGCTGCTTTGAATCTCAGGCAAAAACTGGCGATATTGGTTTTCTGTCCAACATTATCGAAAATCACGACGAACCGCGCGGCGTCAGCCGTTATATCCCTGAAGGCGACTGCTGTACAGAAAGCAAGAAAATGCTGGCGGCGTTAAATTTCATGCTTCGCGGTCTTCCCTTTATCTATCAGGGACAGGAACTTGGCATGGAAAACATACCGTTTGGTTCCATCGACGACGTGGACGATATTTCCACCCATGATGAATACCGCGTCGCGCTGGATGCCGGACTTACCCCTGAAGAAGCACTGAAGGCAGTGTCAAAATTTAGCCGTGATAACGCCCGTACTCCCATGCAGTGGTCCGACGAAATTAACGCCGGATTTACCACGGGCACGCCTTGGCTTAAAGTCAATCCGAATTATACAAAGATTAACGCCGCCGCACAGCTTGACGATGCTGATTCGGTATGGCATTTTTACCAAAAACTGATTGCCCTCAGGAAAAACCCTGCCTACAAACAGACGATCGTATACGGCAAATTGGAACCGGTGTGGGAAGCGGTGCACAACTTAATGGCATATTACCGAAAAGATGACAAAACGTTGTTAGTTGTCGGAAATTATCAGCGAGAAGAGCAAAGTATCACACTTCCATCGCCTTACAACCAAGTATTGCTAAATAATTTTAAAGAAGTTATGGAAGAAGACGGCGTCATCAGACTACAGGGCTATCAGGTGTTAATACTGGAAATATGTGAATAATACTACAAATTAGTAGAAAGGATACAATATTATGAACAGAACTTGGTGGAAAGAAGCAGTTGTTTATCAGATTTACCCGCGCAGTTTCATGGACAGCAACGGAGACGGTATCGGGGATTTACAGGGAATTATCAGCCGGTTGGACTATTTGAAATATCTGGGAATCGATGTCATCTGGCTATCTCCCGTGTACAAATCCCCCAATGACGACAACGGTTACGATATCAGCGATTACCGTGATATTATGGATGAGTTTGGCACGATGAAAGATTTCGACGAACTCCTTACAAAAGCACATGAAAGAGGAATCAAAATTGTCATGGATCTGGTCGTAAACCATACTTCCGACGAACACAAATGGTTTATGGAAAGCCGCAAGTCTGTTGACAATCCCTACCGCGACTATTATATCTGGCGGGAAGGTAAGGACACTCAGACCCCTCCCAATAACTGGGGTTCCTGCTTCGGCGGTCCGGCATGGCAGTACGATGAGGCAACTTCCATGTATTACCTTCACCTTTTCTCCAAGAAACAGCCCGATTTGAACTGGGATAACCCAGCAGTGCGTAAAGAAGTATTTGACATGATGACATGGTGGTGTGAGAAGGGCATTGACGGCTTCCGCATGGACGTCATCAGCATGATTTCCAAAACCAAGGAGATGCCCGACGGCAAGGCAAACGGTTTATTCGGTGACTTCGGTCCTTACTGCGTACACGGTCCCAATGTCCATCAATATCTTCAGGAAATGAACGAAAACGTACTTTCCAAATACGATATCATGACTGTCGGTGAGACTGCGGGCTTAACGACTGAACTTGCAAAACAATATGCCGGTGAAAACGCTCATGAGCTTGACATGGTCTTTCAGTTCGAGCACGTGGAAGGCGACGGCAAATACGGCAAGTGGACGGATGAAAAAATGCCGCTGACCACATTAAAGAAGACTTTATCCCGCTGGCAGGTTGACCTATATGGTCAGGCATGGAACAGTCTCTTCTGGGACAATCACGATCAGCCAAGAGCCGTCTCCCGCTTCGGCGACGCCCGCCCGCAATACCGTGAAATCTCTGCGAAGATGCTTGCCACCTGCCTGCATATGCTGCAGGGGACTCCCTATATCTACCAAGGCGAGGAACTTGGCATGACCAACTATCCTTTTGCAAGTCCGGATGATTTCCGTGACATTGAGAGTATCAACGCTTATAAGGAATGGTGTGCAGACGGTCCGCTCTCCCATGAAGTGTTCTGGCCCTGCATTACCTTCAAGAGCCGGGACAATGCCAGAACCCCCGTGCAGTGGGATGATTCCCCGCAGGCCGGATTCACTACCGGAACCCCTTGGATTGCCGTCAATCCGAACTACAAGGAAATTAACGCCAAGGCGGAAACCGCAGACCCTGATTCCGTATTCCATTACTACAAGAAGCTGATTGCCCTCAGGAAAGAACATCCGATTATGGTGTACGGCAAATACGAACTATTCCTGCCGGACAGCGAAGAACTGTTCGTCTACACCAGAACGCTGGAGCAGGAGAAACTGCTTGTGGTGTGCAGCTTCTGCGACCACGAAACGAATTTCACGATTCCCGATGAATTTGTGGGCGCATCATGCCTGATATCCAATACGAAAAACGCCTATGATAAGGCTGAGATTACGCTGCACCCTTATGAGGCTTTTGTGCTGCATATAAAATAGGGGAAATGATCATTATGATTTGATCATGTAATGACAGAAGCGCAGTTCCATGCTGTGAAATGCATGGGCTGCGCTTTATTTTATCTGCGGGCGGTCTAGTTCTGGAACAGAATAAACATATTGTTCTGATTGTCCGTATAAATTAGATCATCCCATTGGGCGTCGAATAAATGCAACCATCCCATTTCAATCAACATAGACCAACGGATTTCCAAGACAATACCCATACCTGTTCAGCGTCACCGGCACTGCCCCGTTTCCCGCTACCACATCCTGCGCATGGAAGCGTCCGGGCTGTTGGTTAAAATATACGTTTTTTGTCCAGATAAATAATTAATTAAAAATGTTATGCGGTTTTTTATATACCAACATGTTCTCTCTTTCTCTTTCATAATACCACCAGCGATCTATAATCTTTTCAGTCTTGTAACGATATCTTACCTCCCCATTATCTCTTTCATATTCCAAATCACATACTTCTCCATTTATATCCCGCGGTGTATCATCATCACTATAATAAAAACCAAATATATAATCTGTGTTTTCCTCATATAATACTATAT
>VSOA01000295.1 GCA_009774585.1 Lachnospiraceae bacterium | reverse complement strand
CCGCGACAACTCATTCTTTTTCGCTATTATTTTATAATTTCCTCAATAGACTCTTCTGTCATAGGATAATAAATCAAATCTATTACGAGTTCCTCCTGAAGCGTATCCTTCACCCAGTCATCATACTCCTGCCGGTTGATCGGCACTGCATCGGTATCCTCCACTGCCTTGCCATCCTCTAAAATATAATACAAGATCCCATCCCCATCCGTATCCAGTTCTCCGAGAAAGTTCTCGCTGTTAATCTGTCCGTCCCACGATGTTACATAATACCTGAATTGGTAAGTGTCTGTATCTTCATCATACTGATATATAGTATAAGGCCATATTCCCTTTTCCTCCGGGTCTTTCCCATGATTATGGGAGTCAGATACTTTGATGAATCCGTTACTATAATAAGTGCTGTCCACCCATGCCGCCAGTTCTTCCCGCAGCACGTCTTGTTCTACATCATAATCATAAATTACCTCGCACATGCTTGCCATATTACCTGTATGAAAACAAAAGATCAACTCCTGTCTGCCGTCTCCGTCCACATCTGATATCGCGAACGTATTACCTTCAAATGCCCATTGTTCATCAGCGTGATATTCTCTGCCATTGGGATCTGTGTGTTCGGTCATGATCTGTTCCAGCACTTCCGCATATTTGGCATAAGGCTGCGCCGTTTTGTCCTGTACACTTGGTTCCGGAATCGTTTCCCGTTTCTCTTTGATATCTTCACTCACAGCATTCGTTAACTGATTTGACTCTTTTCTCCCGTCATAATACAACAAAATCTGCTCGTCAGCTTGTTCGTCCCCGGATAGAATAACTTCCACATGATCTTCATGCCACATAACTGTCCATATTTCGTCCCGTATGCTTCTGCCGTCATCATATATTGTAAATTTTTTCTTTGATACTTCTTTTTGATTTTCTGTAAGAAGCAGCCGCCCTTCTGCAGGTCCAAATGGCCATGCTGCTTCTCCGACAGCTTGTAAAGTAAGTTGACGCATTCCGTCTGGTGAGGCCGATGTGCTGACCGTGGATATTTTATATTTTGTTACATAGACAAAACTCATCCAGAACACGGCTATGATAACAATCATCACAGCCGTAATACCTGCTATTATTTTAAGTGCTTTGATCACTCTTTTCTCTGTTTTCTTATACAATTCTTCCCACTCAGAATCCGTCATGCCAGTCTATCCTCCATTCGTCTGCCATACAGACGCCAATCCAGCGTATGAAAAATTTATTTTCCACACTAATCCCCATGCATATCGCAAGCCTGCTTGCGATACTGCTTAAATAGAAAATTGAAAATCTTTGATTTTTCAACCTATCATCATCTAATTATCCTGCCGCAGAAAATTACAGATATTCTCAATATACATATCTTGTTCCTCTATGTGTTCTGCAACATCCGCCATCATATCCTCCGCCAGATGAAATTCATTGTCTCCGGCTATAAATATTTTGACGCCTGTACGCGGAACCGTATCTGCCCATCCCGCTCTGTAACAGTAATAAGTGACAATGATAATATCCTTTTTCCCATCGTTATTAATATCCCGAAAAGCAACTGCACCGACATTGTCAAAGGTTCCCATATATCCTAATATATTGTTGTCTTCACGAAGATAAGGAAAACGATACAATATCCTGTCTCCTCTGATCAGGAAAAATGAAGCATCCTCAAAATCTTGAAATTGCGGCTTGCAGGATACAAAGGTAACTTCTCCCCAATCCTCCAGTGAAACATCAAAGCTTTGTTCCGCTATCTTATATTCATTAATTTTTTCTACGGATTGAAATCCTGATTCCTCCGGATAATAATCCGCCGGATATCCCGCTTCCTCCTCAGGAAAATTCTGATATCCCATATACAAATACCTGACCGGCGCAATCGCTTCATTTTTCGGGCAAAATACAGATACACTGTAGCCTGAGAAGTAATGTTCTTCCGGCGACGGCAGCCTGCTTTCTCCCTTATGATTCAGATAGCGTATTCCCTCCGAACTTTGCCAGTCACGCACCCCATAATACAAAATACCATAGCTTTCCTGCCTGCTCCACTCTGCTACAGTCTCCCTAAGCGGAATGACGGAGACTGCCTCAACAAGCGGTCTGAAGTCTTTATCTATATCAAAAACCGCTCCCCCTGCTCCACGCAGATAGATATCGATTTCTTTTGAGCGTGCGGCATTGTATGTGATTAAATAGCTGTCTGTAAAATCACCGTTTTCGTCAAAACCGTATAGCATCGTATCTAACGTCTGAATCGTTCCGTCCGGTGCAAAATGCAAATTAAAGCTTGTAGCCAGACACAACGTTTCCGGCAGCTTCACTTTTGCTCCGATATCCCGCATAATACCTTCTACGCCCGACTCATAGATATTATCATGTGTCAATACAACGCTTCTCTTATCTTTTAAGTCGTCCAGATACCAGGACAGTTTCCCGTTGTAAGGTATTGCGCTTCTTACAACAAGAGCGCTTCCAGACAAAGTAACTACCGCCCCAAAAATACCTGCCGCCAGTCTGTACTTCCTTTTTCCCAGTGCATTGACCGCCGATAATTTCAAGTCCAGAAAATCTGTCTCATCGCTGCCGCGTTCCTGCAGGTTTACGACCACCACAGATTTATCTTTCAGAAAAATCCGGCAATTGTCTTTTCTCCTTATATACCATTTCACATCCTCCGCCTTCATCCCAGAAACAGCATCCCATGATTCATGCATTCGTTTTCTCCTGCTGTAGCAAATCCACAAATAAAATCCATAGACCATGACTCCTATCCACCAGACCAGACACAAAAGCAAAATGGGTATATTCCTGCGCAGTCTGCCAAACTGGCACAGAGAATACAGATGAAACCAACTGATTCCGTATAAAATCAGATTGAGTGGTCTTGTTGCCAAATACCATACCGTATTTAAAAAAAGCGACGCTTTACTATCTTCGTATGACAAGTCCTTGATATTCCCATGTTCTCCCTTCATCATCTGACTCGTATTTTGCTTTGGTTCCGCCATACTCCGAATACTCCTCCATTCCTACATACAGACATAACCTATCATCCTGCTTTTCCGGCACATAAGCCATTGTATAATACTGCGGTACATCCGCAAGTTCCTGCATCTCCCATGTCTGCCCTCCATCCTGCGTCCGCCAGATATCCGGTTTCTCAGAATCCATCATGGTCATAAAGCCAACCTTGTTGCTAACAAACATGACTCCCATCGTCAGTGAATGACCTTCCGTGAACATATCCGGCACCGCGCCTGCATATTGCCAAGACCTTCCGCCGTCTTCTGTACGAAACAAAAATGACATTTCATTCCGGACAACTCGTTCCCCTGTAAACACCAAGAAACCCTCCTGTCCGTTTTCCGGAAAACTCACATAAATTTTCCTGCCGCCATAAAAATCATACGTCACGACAGATTTTTTGAAACTCTGACTCTCCTCGTCATAAAAAACAACGGAAAACGGCACCTCACTATCTCCGCCATATGCAAATATGATCTTATTCTCATCCACCTGATAGCTTCCGGGCTGCAGAGAGGTCAGCTTCCCTTCCATTTCATCCCCTCTCTCAAGAAACTCTTGAAGTGCGACCGGCACCTCTTTCCATATACCGTCTGCACCACTCACCTGTAAAATGCCCTCCCCGGTATCAATCTGATAAGCATTTCTACTCATATCCGCTGCAGATTCCCCTTCTTTGCTGTCCACTTCCCCTTTTTTACCTGCTGCTTCAGAAGACTCCTTGATTCCGTAGACCAAATCTAATTTCGGAACATCGGAAAAATCCGCCTGTGCATATCTCTTCGTATAAGCCTGTAAAACATCCTCCGTCTCCACAATTCCTTCCAGTTCAAAAACATAATCTTTCACCATGCAGATCCGCAGCGTCCAGTCAAAATATGCATAATAGCCGTCTTTCTCATGCGCAATCTGCGCCTTGTCTTTTAACTGTTGCGGAAACTTGATAAGTTCCTCCTCTTCATACCCGATATAATACTTACAGATTACTGCAAAAACAGCCTCATTCTTATTTCCCGCAAGCAGTCTGCTGTATACGGGCTCGACTGCCGTATACCACGAATCTCCCGAAACCCACTGTGCCGCCCTATCCTGATCATCAAAATACAAAACATACCGCTCTAGCAGCAGCGGAACGGCATCGACATAGTGATCCGCATCCTGTACCCGAACCTGCCATGGTCCTTCCGCCTCATACGGGAGCTTGGCATATTCTTTCCATTCATAGACATCTTCTCTGTTTAACTCCTCATAATAAGCATCCCCTGAGACAGGCTTCGTTTTTATCATCTCCTCAATTGCCGTCTGTGTGAAGCTATCCGGCAAATCGTATCCTTCATAAATAGATTCTCCTGCCTGCTGTGCTTCTTGCCTTATTTTATAATTTTCATAAAGTCCGCCGCCAATCCGATAAAGATTAAGCGTCACATCCAGCAACAGAAT
>VSOA01000294.1 GCA_009774585.1 Lachnospiraceae bacterium | reverse complement strand
AGTTGGTACTTAGGACGAACCAAAAGAAAAATTATGCTTCAAGTTCATAAGTTTAGGAGTAAGAAATAGATGAATAAAGGAAAAGAAGCATTTCATAACAATTTATATGCATTGCAGTTAATGTGGCAGATATGTCCCGGTCAAGTTATTCACAAGGCTGTTATCCGGTTTTTAGGATATTTTGAGTGGTTATTTTATAGTGCGTTTTTTATGCGTTTTGTTATTAAGGCATTGGAAACGGAGCAGGAATTTTCTTCGATCATGATATTTGTCGGGGTTACAGTGGCTGTATTTGCAAGTATCTCCTTATATAACAGCTATGTGGATGGAACAGTGACGCCTATCACGACCATTATTGTGAACAAGGAACTGAGCAAAAAGCTGTTTCGAAAGTCCAGAAATGTAGAACTGTCCTGCTATGAAGATAACGAATTTTATAACAAATATACGTTGGCGATGGAGAAGGCGGATGAGCGTCTTATAGAAACGGTGGATGTTATCTGGGGTATTGTATTTGGTGTGATGGCGTCCGTTGCAGCATTTCTTTTTCTTTTGGAAGTAGACAAGTATGCGGTACTATTTGTAGGCTTCCCTATCGTGGGCAATTTTTGTTTCAATAAAGTATTGGGTAAGATTGAGTTTGAGCGAAACAAGGATATGGTTCCCCATAACCGTAAAATAGCGTATGTAAACCGCGTCATGTACATGACAGATTATGCGAAAGAAATACGCCTGACCAATGCTTTTGCACTCATGCAGAGAAATTACAAGGAGGCCATACAGGGGCTCATTCAGTGTACCCATAAGTATACGAAAAAGGGTATGATTTTCCACTGGCTGCGCGTCATATTTACGTTTAGCTTTATTTTTGAGGGGTTATTGATATACGGAGCTTACAGGGCATTGGTAAGCCACACGATTTCGTTGGCGGAGCTTTCGGTGATTACCAGTATGATGGTATCTACTACATGGATATTAATTGGGTTTACGGAATCTCTGATGAAGGGCTATAAGAACGGACTTTTTGTGTGGAATCTGCGTACTTTTCTGGAGTATGAGGAAGTGATACCGGAGGATTACGAAGGGGAAGACCCCGGCAGAGAAATTCAAAGTATTAAGTTCTGCAATGTGAGTTTTTGCTATAAGGATAAACAAGTATTACATAATCTTTCCTTTGAAATCAGGGGAGGAAAAACCTATGCCTTGGTAGGACATAACGGAGCGGGAAAGTCAACAATTATTAAGCTGTTGATGCGCTTTTATGACCCAACGGAGGGAGAGATTTTCTGTAACGGCAGAAATATTAAGGAGTACAATTTGCAGAAGTACAGAGCTTTGTTTGCAACGGCTTTTCAGGACTGCCATATTTTTTCCTTGTCGGTAATGGAGAATGTGTTGATGCAGAAAGCGCAGGAAGGCGACAGAGAACGCGTAGAGGAAGCCTTACGGCTGGCCGGTGTATATGATAAGGTTATGTCGCTGCCAAAGGGTATGGATACGGTTTTGACGAAGGAATTCAGCGAGGATGGCGAGGTGCTGTCCGGTGGTCAGTACCAGAAAATCGGTGTAGCCAGAGCCTTTGTGAGACAGTGTCCTATAAAGATATTTGATGAGCCCTCCAGCGCATTAGATCCTATTTCGGAATATCAGCTATTTGACAATATGTTGAAAAGCAGCAAAGAAAAGACAGTATTATTTATTTCCCATAGATTATCCTCTGTCCAGAATGCAGATTGGGTGTTTATGTTGGAAAACGGAATGGTCAAAGAAGAAGGGACCCATCACACGCTGATGAAGCGGCAGGGTATCTATGCGGATATGTATAAAAAACAGGCAGAGAATTATCTGGCGGTATCATCTTCTGAAATAGACAGAGGAATCTTTGCCATGACAAAGGAGGAGATGGCATGAAAAAAGTGTTAAAAAATCATCTGTTTCTTTGGCGGCTTTGTTTCCGTACAGCTCCGGGCTTCATGTTATATGCTATATATGATGCTTTTAGAAGCCAGTTTCTTATCTTTTTGGAACATACCATAGCTGTCCGTTATGTATTAAGATGTGCAGAATTTGGAGAACCATTTTATAAAGCGTTTATCGTGGTAGGTATCGTATTATTAGCATATATGGTAGCGATCATACCGGATGGGTATTATACTCATAGCTTATCATTACGTGCAAGACCGAAACTCTATCAGGCGTTAAAGGATCAAATGTATCGTAAAGCAGCAGAGATTGATTTGGAATGCTACGACGAACCGAATTACTATAATGAGTTTGTATTGTCTGTATCCGAAGCTGAGAATTCCATTGAACGTTTTTTGACATTGCTTAATTCTTTTATACAAAGTGTTACAATTATGCTGACAACGGGAGTATTCTTTCTTGTAACAGATGCTGCGGGAATTTTATTCGTATTGGCGTCCTTTGTACTTAATTTTTTGTTTGCAAGGGTATTGAACAAGTTAAATTACGAAGTGCGGATGAAAACAAATCCATTGGAACGTAAGAGAAACTATGTAAGCCGCATTTTTTATCTGAGTGATTATGCAAAAGAGCTGCGTTTATACCCTCAGACGGCGGATATTTTGGAGCAGGACTTTGTGCAGGCGAATGGGGAAATGATAGAAGTGCAGAAAAAGGCTTGCAGGAAGCGTACCGGTTTGCACTTTGCACAGGGATATTTGGCCGGAAATTTCATTTTAGATGGACTTTACATAACGTACTTAATATTTCAGGCGGCAGTGTTACACGCTATCGATTACAGTAATGCTGTAATTTTGTTTAACCGTACGAGCAGTCTGCGAAAAGGCATGAAGGGCTTTGTTGAGGTGCTGCCTAAGGCAGGCGAAAACAGTATGTACATTGACAAAATCAGAAGTTTTCTGATGTATGAGCCGAAGATTAAGTATGATGTGGGAGAAAGCGTACCTACAGATCCGGGAACAATACGTTTTGAGCATGTCAGTTTCCGCTATACGGAGGATTCACCAGAGGTGCTAAGGGATATTACACTACAGGTAAATTCCGGCGAGAAAATTGCAATTGTAGGTTATAATGGCGCTGGAAAGACAACACTTATTAAGCTACTGATGAGGCTGTATGATCCCACAGGCGGCACGATTCTTTATCATGATAAAAATATAACGCAGTACAATTTGGGTGAGTATCATAAACGTTTTGGCGTAGTGTTCCAAGATTTCAAGATGTACGACGCAACGCTGCTGGAGAATGTTGTGTTGGATGACATAGAGAACGTAAAAAAAGAAGAGGAAACCGTCAAACAGGCTCTTTGCAGCAGTGGTTTTGGCGAACGTCTGGAAACCCTTCCGGAAGGACTATATACGTCAATCACCTCGGAGTTTGACGAGCACGGTGTGAATCTGTCCGGTGGAGAAAGCCAGAAGGTTGCCATTGCCAGAGCCTTCTACAAGCAGGCAGATATTTTAGTTATGGACGAGCCTTCCAGTGCGCTGGATCCTATTGCAGAATATAATTTGAATAAAGCTATGCAGGATGCTGCGCAAAATAAGACTGTATTCTATATTTCCCACCGACTGTCTACTACAAGAGATGCAGATCGCATTATTATGTTGGAAAAAGGTGAAATCATAGAAGAGGGGACCCATGAACAGCTTTTAGAGCAAAACGGAAAGTATGCCAAGATGTGGCATGTGCAGGCAGGGAAGTATAGTGAATAAGATTTGTTAAAATGCGTTGCTTGTGGCAACGGGCAGTTTCACCTACAATAGGGAGCATAACCGAAAGGAAGGAGGCTATCCCTAATGCTCAACGAAAATATTAAAGCAATTAGAAAATCAAAGGGACTTTCACAACAAGAGCTTGCCGTCAAGCTGAACGTCGTGCGGCAGACAGTTTCTAAATGGGAGCAAGGAATATCAGTTCCTGATTCTGATATGTTAATCTCCATATCGGAAGTGTTTGAAACACCTGTAAGCACGCTGCTGGGAGAAACTGTTATCGAAACGGAGGTTGATACTTTAAAAAGCATTTCCGAAAAATTGGAGGTGATAAACTTGCAACTGGCACAAAGGAAAACCACAAGAAGAAAAATTATTCACTGGATGCTTATTTCCTTATGTGCAATCATAGTAATGGTTTTTGCAATCTTATTGACATTAGAGAGCGCTTACTTGGGATGGAATTATAGTGACCCGGCAACTGCTGTTCTCGGAGTGGCATTTCACTCATTCGAATGGCTGTTTGTCAGAGTAGCACCGATTATCTTTATTGGCGCAGTCATTGGAATTTTCTTAACGAAGAAATTTTCTGAAGCCATGAACGAACTTGACAACAAGAATGTTAATGAAGCAATCAAGCACAAAAAGAAAAGCAGGAAGCCTGTAGGAGTCAAATGGGGCGTGGCGGCCGCATGTTTCTTTGCCGTTTTTCTCGCTGGAATTTTTGCGCTTCGTACGGATGATATTTCGTTAGTTTCTATTGGAGGTATTGAAAGAGACAACAAGGATGTTTATGTTGTGGAAAGCGAGCCTGCCATAGAGT
>VSOA01000293.1 GCA_009774585.1 Lachnospiraceae bacterium | reverse complement strand
CCCTCATAATACCGCCATAATACAGATAATCCCCTGCCCATTCTGCTGACTCTGCCTCCACTTTCCCTTGCGTTTCCGGTAAAATATAATAATAATCAGGAACCGTCACGCCAAGCAAAAACTCATATCCTTCTTTCTGCCATGCGGCATAAGGAAGCTTCTCCCGCACTGCCAAAATCTCATCACCCGATATCGTCTTAAGTACCTTGTCGAGCGCTTCCGATGAAGTCATCTGTGTTTCTATTTGATTCTCATATACATGATATGACATATCATAGATACTGATTTGCGGAAATGCCTTGTGTTCCATATGTTCTGAATCCGCCAAGTCCACACGAACCATTCTATATCCATCCATAGCAATCGCATAACGCCGCCATGTACCGGTCAGTTCATCCTGAATCCGCACATCATAACCTTCCGCATAATTGTAATCATCGACGCTGAGCGTCTTTACCAAGTTTAGAATTCCGTCACGGTATTCATAGACCTTACTCTGTTCTGTACCGGAACTGCTCCCCCAGCCTTCCTTGATCAGCAGATAACCCGATTCCATGAAACCCCCATGATAAGGATCTCCGCGCATTCCGCCGCTCTGACTGTCACCGAGATACGGCACATCCTCTAATTCCGCCCATGTTCCGTCCTTCTGCTGTAATAGTATAAACATTCTCCGCTCGTGCGAATAGTCATCCTCATATGTATCAAAGCTGGCGCTGTCCACCACAAAAGCGACATCCAACTGTCCGTCATTATTTAAATCCCCCCGAATGAAATCAATACATTCAAACTCTGCCGCCTCAGAATAATGTTCCGCAAGCCAGTCTGCTATAAATGCTTCCTCCTCATCCGACACTCCTATTTCTGTATACAAAAGCATCGGAACATCCCATATCGGGCTCATGCTCTTTACCGGATTGCCAGACACTGACACATACATCAGTTCTTCTTTTCCCGCAAGCGGCGACAAATCCTCAATCTGATTGTTCGAAAGCCCCGCCTGATTGAGATGGGAAAGCTTCGTAAGTACGGAAATATCCTGAATCTGATTTCCGTCCAGCGCAAGATCAAACAGATTGCTCATGCTTTCAAGCACAGAAATATCGCTTATTCTGTTTTCAGCCAGTCCCAGACGTTCCAATTTGCAAAGTCCTGCCAGCGGCGTAATGTCTGCAATCGAATTACCATTCAAATTCAATCCCCTAAGCTGTACTAAATCGCTTAAAAAGCTGATATCCTCAATGCCGCAATACTGTATTCCCAAATCCTGCATCCGGGTGAGCGTCCCCACCGCCTCAATATTCTTAGCATTCTCATTGCCGGAAAGCGCCAGTTCAACCAGTTCCGGGAGTTTCTCTAATACCGCAAGGTCTTCCACGGGCGTTTCATATAGAGACAAACACCGCAGCTGCGGCATTTGTTCTAAAAACGAAACATCAGCTATCTTGCATCGTGTCAGGAAAAGCCCCGTAATCGTTTGCATCTCTCCCAGAAAAGAAAGATCCATCTGCTCATCCTTACCGTAATTGATATAAAGTTCTTCCAGTCCTGATAACTGTGCAATGGGCGTAAAATCTGTAATAACCGAATCATCCCATTCACTGATATCGACAACAAGCTGTTTCAAATTGGGAAGAAGCGACAAAGATTCCAGTGAATAAATCGCATTGCCGTACGGCGCTTCCCTTAACTCAATACTCTCACAATTTTCCAGCTTATGCAAAACTTCTTCCGGCGAATCTTCTTCTGTAATATCAGTCCCGTAGCGCACGCTCTCCCGGAAGCCTTCATCTTCTATCAGCATCGCCAAAGCTTCATCAGCATTCTCAGCCTCAGACAAATCAAGCTGCGCCGCCGGATGCTCCAACGCAGCAGTTATTTTCTCTGTTTTTTCCTCTTCTGCCGTCTCACCTGCATTTTCCGCGGGATGCTCCACAGGTTCAGGCTGCGCTTCCGCCTTATCCTGCTGCTTCTCCGCATACTGTCCGCAGGCGCCCAAAAGCATGCTGCATAGCACGGCGCAGGAAACGATGTACCATCTATATCTATAATTACGCATGTTATTTTTCATATTCTCCCAACCCGCTGCTGCCATCAGACAATGTCTTATGACTTACGCCCTTTTTGATTCCTGCGTAGTCCATAAATTAGCGCTTTCTCGCCGTCCGGATGATCTGATCTACCGCTGCCTCCGCGTGTATGGGCAGCTTCCCTGTTTCTCCCATATCATCCGTTTCCCCTGTCTCCGTATCAAAAAGATGCATTGCATATCTTGCCAGCAGCCCTGAGACACGTCCCCGCTCTATGGAGTCCTCGGTGCCAAAAACCACCACTACCATGTCATGCTCCACGTTTCCGTCGTCAACCGTCAGGGATGTGACAAGACATGCCCCTGCTTTGTTGGTAGTCCCCGTTTTCAAACCTGTGACTTCAGGCAGATTGTACAAAAGCGGATTACTGTTACGCACCTCAAGGCCTTGCGATTCTAAAGTGGCTTCTTCCATAGAAGTGATGTCCGTGACCTGCGGGTAAACTTTTAACAAATATGATACCAGACGGAACATATCCTCTGCGCTCATACGGTTCTGCCTCTTTGCCGGAATAAAATCTTCCGTGTAAACGGGCAGACCGTTACTGTTATAGAAAATCGTCTGGGAAAGTCCAAGTTCCTGTGCTTTCTGATTCATCATTCCGACGAAAGCTTCCTCCGAACCGGCAATCAATTCCGCCAGACACAGAGCACATTCGTTGCTGGAAGGCAAAAGTGTGCCCACCAGAAGTTCTTCTACGCTGATCTGTTCTCCTGCTTTCAACGGAATCACTCCGTCGCCTGATGCTGCCAGCGACTGGACTTCATCAGAGACAGTTGCCAGATCATCCACTCTAATCTTACCTGCCGCGATAGCATCCATGGTCAGAAGACACGTCATGAGTTTGGAAGTACTTGCTATAGGATAAGACATATCGGACTGATACCGATAATAGATTTCTCCGGTAGTGGCGTCTCCCACCAATACGCTGTTGACTCCGTAAAAATATCCGGCTTCTTCCAGAGAAAAAGGAGAGACGCCAAAAGGCTCCTGCGTGTGAATCTTTAGAGAACCCTCCTCGGGAATAGTAATATTCACATCCAGAATCATAGCCAAATCTGCCGCCATCATAAAACAGTCATAATCACCGGAAGGCAGTTTCATAATCAATGTATAATAAAATACCGTGTCATCGTATATTTTAAATTCATTTCGCCGCAGGGAAATATTGGGATTTTCATCATTTTCCCAAGAGTCGTTTTCCGCACCCACAGGCATATAGACATATCCCGGATGTAAAGAAACGGCGTTATCCGTTATATCCAATGCAAAAGATTTGTCCGTATCTTTAAGAAGCATGGCTATATCGCGCAAAGAAAAATATGTATTGTCGTTGTAAGCATAATCCAAGGTCTTTACGATACATGTGCCGCCCATATCTGTCTGCACAAGACAGACTCCGGGAATTTCATAGCTTGCGGCTGCTCTGATCGGCAGCGTGAAACATATCAGTATGACGGATAATATCAGGGAACTTATTTTCTGCAGAATCGTCTTCATGAAATCTCCCTTCCGCTCAATTTTGTGGCTGCTTTAGAGTATACATCACGGGATAATGCTCCGAGAAAAGACCGGAGGAGACAGAATCAATTTCTTCAGTCAGAATCAGATTGGAATCTTTCCGGATATAGTATTCCGCCTTGGCAGTGACAGTCTCACCGGCATCAAAACGTCTGGTCAGAATGCCTTCTGCAACTTCATAAGTTCCGCCGCCGTCATATACGCTCTGTAAATCCTCTAAAGAGGGGAGCAGCTTGGGTCCGTAGGACATCAGATAAGAAACGGTAGACATACCGAACGTCTCGGCTGTCAGGGACTCTAAAGCTTCCTTGTCCGTGCCGCCCGTATAATCTGCCATGCGAAGTCTCTCTGCCAGAAGTTCCTGAAATGCTGCAGCAAATGCCTCATAGGCTGCCCGATTACATGCATCGTAACTTTCCGGCATCACATTACAGCGGAAAGTCCCCTCTGTGCGCGTGGTCTGTTCAAAAGTTAGATCGACTTGTATAGTCAATCCTTGCATATAAGACTCAATCTCCTCGTAAGAAACAGAAACGGCTTCTATCTCTTGCAGCCAGCTAAGCGCCGTGACAGCCGCCTGCTCTGTCATATCCAGTTCTGTTATCCACTCTCCCGAAAGTTCCCCGTCATCTGATGCAATAAAATGTAAATATGCCAAAAAGGCCGTGGAAATGCTTAACGTCAGAAACAATAGAGTAATTACGACATTTTTTATGGTTTTTCCCATAGAGATACTCCCTGCTCTTAACAGCGGGCGTCCCTTCCTAAAAAGCGCGTCCGCAAGAAACAGAATTACATGTATTATTTATTACGGTATCGCATTTTATGCAAATTGTCAACGTATACGCGAACTTGAGTTTCCGTAGTTTTATCCACAAGGTTCTAATCTCATGAATATCATAATGGACAACTTTCAAAAAATGCCAAA
>VSOA01000292.1 GCA_009774585.1 Lachnospiraceae bacterium | reverse complement strand
CAGTAGATTTCATCATATTTTGCTGCCTCTTCCGTGACTTCCGTGCTCGGCGTCCCCGGATAACTGGACACAACACTGCACCCTGCTTCATACAGACCTCTTGCAAAAGCCTGATTACCTAACATTAACCGTTTCATAAATAACTCCTTTTTCTGCGCATAAATTGCGCAGAAACCCTTTCTTTCAAATTTCGTACTTTATATCCCGAACCGCGCTTTCTCCTCACGCCGTTATTTACCAAGAGCAGTCTTCTGTGAAACCTTCGTCTCCTTCTCATAACATGCAAACGCATTGTCTACGAGTGTTTTGTCCGGTTTCGGCGTAAAAACGCTGACAATCGGTACTATCACCAAGCCGGCTAACATAGCGATTGCGCCACAGTTGATCGGCGACTTCATAATCTCCGGAAAAGAACTCTTAAAGAAAATATTGGCCACCATCAAAACCGAACTAAAAATAAAACATACCCAGCAAGATGCCTTGGAAACCCATTTACCGTACAGCGCATACATAAACGGCGCCAAAAATGCACCCGCGAGGGCGCCCCATGAGATTCCCATAAGCTGCGCGATAAAAGTCACACTGCTCTTATACTGGATTAGAGCGAGCACTGCCGATATGATAATAAAGACGACTATCAGCACCCGTATATATAATACCTGTTTTTTCTCCTCCATGTTCTTGACAAAATTATCCTTGATAAAATCGATCGTCAATGTAGAACTGGAAGCCATGACGAGCGAGGACAGCGTGGACATAGATGCGGAAAGAACCAAAATCACCACAAGCGCAATCAGCATAGGGCTTAAGCCGGACAACATCGTTGGTATGATGGAATCATATCCGTTCGCCGCCACATCAATCTGATCGGAAAACAATCTGCCGAAACCGCCAAGGAAATAACATCCTCCTGCCACTACCAGCGCAAAAACCGTAGAGATGATAGTACCTTTCTTGATGGAGCCCTCATCCTTAATCGCGTAAAACTTCTGCACCATCTGAGGCAGTCCCCATGTACCGAGAGACGTCAGAATGACTACAAACATCAGGTTTAAGGGATCCGGTCCGAGGAACGATGCAAAGACACCCGGCGTTGTGGCAACCGTCTCATCCGTAATTCGTGCCAGACCATCAAGCGCCGTCATCAATCCGCCTTTCGAATTAATTACGGCGGCAATAATGGCAGCAATACCCAGCAGCATAATAATACCCTGTATAAAATCATTGATTGCAGTCGCCATGTATCCGCCGGCAATCACATAGATTGCAGTCAAAACCGCCATCAAAACAATACATACGGAATAATCAATATTAAATGCCATACCGAACAAACGGGAAAGACCGTTATAGAGAGATGCCGTATAGGGAATCAAGAAGATAAAGATGATCACCGACGCGCCAATCTTAAGCGCAGGACTTCCAAATCGTTCTCCAAAAAATTGCGGCATGGTAGCCGAATCTAAATGCTGACTCATGATACGCGTCCTTCTTCCGAGAACCACCCATGCCATCAAGGAACCGATAATCGCATTGCCGATACCTGCCCAAGTAGCCGCTATACCGTATTTCCAGCCAAACTGTCCTGCGTATCCGACAAACACTACAGCAGAAAAGTAAGATGTCCCGTACGCAAATGCCGTAAGCCACGGACCAACCGAACGCCCTCCCAAAACGAAACCGTTCACATCGGTCGCATGCTTCCTGCAGTAGAGACCAATACCGATCAATATTGCAAAGTAAATTAGTAAGATTAAAATTTTCACCATTGTCTTTCTCACTTTCTATGTATAATTTTGTTTATCTGTATACCCGAACAAACACTAAATCCAGTTTGCAGTCTATCGCCTAACCGATAAAATATTCAGATATATCAATACAATTGAGAAGCGCCAGTCCATTTGCATCTTTGCACTCCAGCCAGCTTGCACTGCACCTGCTCCAGCATCTCAAAGAATAATTAAATATTTCTTCTGTGCACCGGCAATGCGGATCGTCTTTCTTAAGATGCTTCAAAATACAATTCTCGCACGGTAACTCTCTATCCTGCAGCGCTTTATAACAGATGTCTCCTATCTTAACTTCCGGCGAACTCATCAGCACCTTCTTGTTGATAAAGCTCAGTTCAAACGTGTCCGGATTTACAATATATACAAAGCTGTCCAGATTATCAAAGATTGCAATCTGTGTCACGAAATCCTGAAGTCTGTCCATAAAACCAATCTGTAATATATGTGCCTCCAGAATACGCATTAGAGAACGGATTTCTTCCATTTCGCTCTCTTGAAATTCAAGCTGTACATCTTCATGGTTCTCAAAAATAATTGCGCCTTGGAATTCGCCGTGGGATGTGATCGGATAATAGAGCATGCTCTTAATACCCTCAACTTGGAAATAATCGTGCATCTCCACCGCAGTCAAGTCGTAATCATGAATAATCGTGACTTTCCTGAAAGACTCATACAATATTTCACTCACTACTCTCTTTAACTCATAATGTTCCTTCGTCTCCCGTCCGATTTCATACCCCGTCACCGCAAACTGAACCGTTCTCGATATGGGCAGCGATTCATTCCCACATACATATCCCCTGTGAAAACGGTATTTAGCCGTGATAAGTTCTATCGCTGATTTCAGCGCCGATTCCATAACCTTATCTTCAAACAGTACCTGCATTACCAAATCTTCAATACTACGGCTCATTTCCATACCCTTGCTCGGGTTGTACTCTGTATTCTTTCTGGTGGCATGATATACCATCGTGGTCGCCGCATCATAAATTCGATATCCGCACTTTCCGTTCGCTTTAGCCGTATAAACAGCCTTATCCGCCTTATTAAACAATTCCTCGTAATCATTACCGTGATATGGGAAAATTGCCACGCCGACACTGCAGGTCAGATGAATTGGTTTTTCTTCATGCTCAAAGGTATAATTAACGCTGCGTACCACCTTGCCTGCCAAGATATCTGCGTTGGAGATCGCATTCAGATTTTTCATAAAAACTACAAACTCATCTCCGCCGATACGCCCCACGATATCGCCGCCTTTAAAGATATCGTTCAGTGCATCCGCCGTATCAATAAGCACTTTATCTCCCTGCGCATGTCCCAGAAGATCATTCACTTCTTTAAAATTATCCAAATCAATGATCATCAACGCATTTAAGGCGCCGTTCTTGCTGTTAATGATTGCATTTTCAATCAGCTGCATAGCAGCGCCCTTATTATAAAGTCCTGTCAGAGCGTCTTTTTCTGCACGCAGAAGCAGTTCTAACTCTTTTAACTTCTTCTCATGAATATTAATCATACGTCCTACGACTCTCGTCACGTACCCTTCCGAACCTAGCAATGAAGTCAAATTCGCCTGATACCATACAAAATCGTCGTCAAAACGTTTGGTTCTATATTCTATCGTCTCATGCTTCGGAGACGTCAAAAGTCCTCTGAATACCGATTTATAGTAAGCCACATCCTCCTCATGAATCATGGACTCATCAAACTGCTCCATCCATTTATTGGCAATATGTTCCCCTGATATATCGTATTCATTGGAAGATTTAATAATCATAACGTCCGTCTTGGCGTTATAATCTATAATTTTCTCGCCTTCCGCCTCAGAAAGAATATGCAGTCTCTCCGCCTGTTTATGCAATTCTTCTTCTATACTCTTCCGCTCCGTGATATCATGAACGACCGTCACGATAATGCATTTATCCTCTTTGCGTGAGTACAGATTTCCTCTGACATGCAGCCAGCGCAATCCACCGCTGCCCGTCACCGTGCGGAATTCCACATCAATAGCTCCATCATCCTTGAGCACGTCTTCAATAGCCTGTCTGTAAATCGGCAGATCTTCCGGAATAATATTCATCTCAATTTTTTTCAGGAATTTCATGCCTTGTGTTCTTGAATACCCAAGCATACGAAACAGTCCCTCGTTGACAAAAAACGGCGTCATCGCTCCACCTGTTTTGTCATATTCAAAGAAACATATCCCCGCAATCACATTGTCGATCATAGAACCGAAATTTTCCATATTTAATTCCATACTCTTTATCCCCAAACACACTTAAAATTTGCTGTACTTAATATTTGCCTGCCACTTCACCCTGTTTCTTATAGATGCTGTTCGCAGGTATAAATCCTCTTACCATCGAAGTCGGATATACATTCGTCTCTCTGCCGATAACGGTTCCGGGGTTTAACACCGAATTACATCCCACTTCAACATTGTCTCCCAGCATGGCTCCGAATTTCTTGAGTCCGGTCTCAAATCGTTCATCGCCTGCTTTAACTACCACCAGAGTCTTATCACTCTTGACATTGGATGTAATGGATCCGGCACCCATATGCGCCTTGTAACCGAGAATGCTGTCTCCGACATAATTGTAATGAGGCACTTGCACCTTGTTAAATAATATCACATTCTTAAGCTCAGTGGAATTCCCAACAACAGCTCCTTTACCAACTATGGCATTTCCTCTAATGAAAGCACAGTGCCGTATTTCCGCTTCTTCATCAATAATCGCCGGTCCGTTGATACAGGCACTCGGATAGACTTTTGCATTTCTGGCTATCCAGACATTTTCGCCCTTCTTCT
>VSOA01000291.1 GCA_009774585.1 Lachnospiraceae bacterium | reverse complement strand
AAGGCGCCGGTATGTTTAATCAGTGCGAAGCTGGCCGGGCAGATCGGTTCCGTATTCATACCGGAGAAGTATCATGCGATTCCTTTTCAAAGTATCGGTAGAGACAGGGGAATTTTGAATGCATATGAACTGCCGGAATTAACGATAGATGATCACGGACAGAGCATCAGGAAGGAACATGTTATTGTAGCGATTTGTAATACGGGAATACCTGAAGAAAGTATCTATCAGATGATACTTCACCCCCGGTTATTAGAAGACTAGGAGGAATGAAGATGGTTTTAAAAGTGGCAATTCCCGGCAAAGTTCAGTTTAAGATGGTACATAAGGACACAAGATTCCTTATGACAAAGCAGGGAGATATTCATTACATAGGAGGGACAGAGGTGCTTCCGCCGCCTCTTGAGAGTGAGAAGGAGAATGAAATTATAAGCGATCTTGGTACGGAATATGAGGATGAAGCCAAGGCAATTCTAATAGAGCATAATTTGAGATTAGTCGTATATATTGCCAAGAAATTTGACAACACGGGAGTAGGAGTGGAGGATTTGATTTCTATCGGAACAATCGGACTGATTAAGTCTATAAACACCTTTAATCCCGAGAAGAATATTAAATTGGCCACGTATGCATCGAGATGTATTGAGAATGAAATATTGATGTATTTGAGAAGAAACAGTAAACACAAGATGGAGGTGTCGATTGATGAGCCTCTCAACGTAGACTGGGATGGCAATGAACTTCTTCTCTCGGATATTCTTGGTACGGATGAGGACGTCATTTATAAAGATTTGGAAAACGAGGTGGAACGTAAGCTGTTAATAAAGGCGATAGCGAAACTCTCAGAGAGAGAACAGACAATTATCAGGCTGCGGTTCGGAATCGGCAGTGCGGAAGGAAAGGAACTGACACAAAAAGAAGTAGCCGAATTATTGGGGATTTCACAGTCGTACATTTCACGTCTGGAAAAGAAGATTATGCGCAGACTGAAGAAGGAGATGAGCAAAGATAATTGATTTTTATAGTCCATAATGATATCATATATTTAAGAGTAAATTGTTGTGCGGGAATAGGTATTCTTAAATGTGAAAATGTTTGTTCGTAAGCGATACAGACAAACATGTGTGAGGGCGAATGAAAAAAATAATCTTAATTGTCGATGATGACAGACTGACATTATCGACAGCGCAGAATCTGTTGGGAGATACATATAAAGTAGTTGCCGTAAATTCCGGTAAGCAGGCATATAAATATCTGGACAGACATATACCGGATTTGATTTTATTGGACATTAACATGCCGGAAATCGGCGGGTTTGAGATTATGAAAGCGTTGCAGGCTGATCCGCGATGGATGAAGATTCCGGTGGTTTTTCTGACAGCGGACAGGAGTTCGGAGACGGAAGTTGAGTGTTTCCGCGTGGGGGCATGCGATTTTATTTCTAAGCCGTTTGAGCCGCAGATTATGTTGAGCCGTATTAAGAGTACGCTTGAACTTGACGGATACCGCAAAGATTTGCAGCGCAGGCTGGATGAGAAGACAAGAGAGATGGAGCGTGTTACCATTCAGGCGATCATGACGGTTGCCAATACGGTAGATGCTAAAGATGATTATACGAAGGGACATTCTTTAAGAGTTGCAGCTTATTCTAAACTGCTGGCACAGAGACTCGGCTGGTCTGAGGAGGATATTCAGAATATTTATTATGTGGCGATGCTGCATGATGTCGGTAAGATCGGTATACCGGATGCGGTGCTCAATAAGCCTTTCAAACTCACAGATTTAGAGTTTCGCCTGATCAAAGGGCATACCGTTATGGGTGCCGAAATTTTAAAGGACTTTAAAATGTTTCCCAATATTAATGTTGGGGCGAAATACCATCATGAGCGTTATGATGGTAAAGGATATCCGGAAGGCTTGAAGGCGGAATCCATTCCGCTTGTGGCGAGAGTCATCGGACTGGTAGATTCCTATGATGCCATGACGAGCAATCGTGTCTACAGAAGAAGACTGAACGACGATATCGTGATGGAAGAATTAAAGAAGGGTAAAGGAAGCCAGTGGGATCCTGAACTGGTAGATATTTTTGCAGAGTTGATTAAAGAAGGGGCGTTGGAAAAACAGTGGATGCTGGAAGAAGACATGGCGTCGCCAATCTTTGACAGTGAGAAAATCTGCGGGATTTCTATGGGCAGCGAGAGTGTTCTTGATGCGCCCACGGATTATCTCACAGGCGTCCTGAGCAGACGAAAAGGAGAAAATGAGATTGAAGCATGTCTCAGAGTGACAGGCGGATGCCTGATGATTCTCGATTTGGATCATTTTAAGGAAATCAATCAGACGTACGGACATCTGGCGGGGGATTATGCATTGAAGGTGACTGCCGATGTGCTGCGAGAAGTGTGCGGTAAGGATATCGTATGTAGAACCGGTGGAGACGAGTTTATCTATTTCGTGGAGGGAATGACGAGCAGAGACGGCGCCATTGATTTGGTAAATGAGATATTGGAGGCTTTTGCCAAGAAACAGGAAGATGTGGATATCCTGAAACGCACGCAGTTGTCCATCGGAATCAGTCTCTCTGGTACGGACGGACATGACTTTGAGGAGTTATACCAGCGAGCCGACAAAGCATTGTATCATGTAAAACAGAATTCAAATGTTCATTACGGATTCTTCCAGAATACGGGACTTGTGCGTACACCTGAGCAATCGAAGAACGATTTGGAGACGATTCTCAGTCTCATCAGAAGCAGTGAAAAGCGCACGGGTGCATTCCAGATTGAATATACTGAATTTGCGCATATATATGAATTTGTGAACCGCTTTTCACAGAGAAGCAACCAAAAGACACAGCTGCTGCTGTTTACGTTGTTCTCTTCAGACGGCAGAGAGGTGAAACTGGAACGCATGGAGACTGCCATGCAGTGCATGGAGCAAGCTATCTGTAAATCATTGCGCGGTGTGGATGTAGGCACCAGATACAGCAGTTCGCAGTTCCTTGTAGTGCTGATGGGCACTGAGAAGGAGAATATCCGTGTTGTTACGGATCGAATCATACAGAATTATTTTAAGTTATACGGCGGGAAAGATATCACCCTGACTTTCGATGTGGCGGATTTTTGATGGCAGTTTTATGCAGTCAGGTACATTCTCATGGTTTTGAGCGCGTTTTTCTCAAGCCGCGACACTTGTGCCTGAGAGATGCCGATTTTCGTGGCGACTTCCATCTGTGTTTTGCCTTCAAAGAAACGCAGGGTGATGATTTCATATTCACGGTCGCTTAGTTTTTTCATAGCTTCGCTTAAAGAGATATGCTCAACCCATATCTCTTCTCTGTTTTTTTTGTCACTGATCTGGTCCATTACATAAAGCGTATCGCCTCCGTCTGTATAGACCGGCTCGTAAAGACTCATGGGCGCTTGGATGGCGTCCAGCGCGTAGACGATATCTTCCTTGGGAATGCCGATTTCGGCAGCGATTTCATTCACGGTGGGTTCCTTTGAATTCGTGCGGGTAAGATGTTCTTTCGCATAGATTGCTTTGTAGGCGGTGTCTTTGAGGGAGCGGGAAACTCTTATGCTGTTGGCGTCACGCAAATAGCGTCTGATTTCTCCGACAATCATGGGAACGGCGTACGTGGAGAACTTCACATTGAGAGAACTGTCGAAATTGTCAATTGCTTTGATGAGACCGATGCATCCGATTTGAAACAGATCGTCCACATTTTCATTGCTGGAGTGAAAGCGTTTGATAACGCTTAAGACAAGGCGCAGATTTCCGTTGATATATTCCTTGCGGGCGGCATCGTCGCCGTCTTCAATCCGCTTAAATAATTCTTCCTTTTCCGCATTTTTAAGAAGCGGCAGCTTTGACGTATTGACGCCGCAGATTTCTACTTTACCTTGTATCATGTCTATACCCAGCCTTTCCTGTATTTTGGGTGATGAACCCTTTCTAAAAAGGATGTACGAATCAGCCGGAATTATTCATGAAATTTTAAGGAAAAATCCTCTCATATCGTTTTACAAAAAGAGAGTTTTTTGGTACATTAATATAGAAACAGTAGTGCCGTGGTGAAGAGAGATAACGGCGCGGATTACAATGAGGTGAAAGAGGAATGCTATGTACAAATTGTGGCGCCCGTTTGATGGAGTCAGATCAGTTCTGCCCGAAATGCGGCGCTAAAGCGATAAGAGACAGCAGGTGTCCTGATTGCGGCGCTGTGCTGCGTGACGGAGCAAAATTTTGTCCCAAATGCGGCAGGTCAGTCGGCGGCAAAGGAAGTGTTGGCGGGGTATCCGACGACACATTGGATATTCCGATTGACGCGATAGAGAGAAATATTCTGTCAGAGACTGCTGCGGAGATTAAGGCAGAACGCAAGAAATCCGGTACGTCCCGCAAACCTGTCCAGAGGAGTACATCACCTAAAAGTTCATCGTCGACGCATAGTTCATCCGAAAGAAGTACGACGCCGAGGAGTGCACCTGCTAAGAGAAGAGAACCCATGCCTGAACCGCCGCGGAAGAAAAGAGTCGTGTATCGTGAAGACGATTGGGATGATGAGGACTGGGAAGACGACGATTGGGACGATGAGGAC
>VSOA01000029.1 GCA_009774585.1 Lachnospiraceae bacterium | reverse complement strand
GAAGAAGATAAACATATATGCCCTTGAAAATTAAACCGTTGATTAGAGTAATCCCAATATCTGACTTTAAAGAGCGCCTCCATCGCAACACCTGTTACATATTCCAATGTCGTAGCGCCGATGACCCCCGCTATATATGTCATAAATATATTCTCCTGAAAAGGCATGGAAACGACTAACATCATAATCGCACCGCTTCCGTATAAAGGAAGAAACGGACCTCTCATAAACCCTCTGTTAACCAGCTTTCTTGATTTAGCAGACACGTACGCCGATTCAAAGCACCATCCGAAAAAGCAGTACATATAAAAGAAAAACAACCACTGAAATGCTTTATAGTGAATCATCAATCATATCTCCTTTATCTCATCGGTATATTTCTATCCCGACTCGTATCTTACCCTTGCGCGTCTCTCCCTGTTCGCCTGTATATGCAAAACGGCCAAAACCTCTAACTGTGACCGCGTCGCCTGTCTTTAGTGCGTAACTGTTATTCTCTGTCAGCCTGCCGTTCACATACACTCTGCCGCTTCTGAACAATTCCAAGCTCTGGCTTCTTGCTACATTGTATAGTTTTGATACCACCGTGTCAATTCTGGCTGATGAAACAGACAACGAGATTTGTTCCGTAACAGGTGAACGCAGTTCCTCCGTCACCTCGGCCGCCATACACTTTACGCGAGTGCGCCTCACCCGCTCTAAGTTCTCAATCAGATAGCCGGCAATACTGTCAATGCAGAACACGACAGCCTCCTTGTCATTCACAAAAATATCGCCTAGCGTATCCCGCTCAATCCCCAGATTCATAATTGCGCCCAAAAAATCCCGATGCGAAAGATTTTCTGCAAACTTAGGCGCCTGCGGTACAATCCTAAGACATTGAATTGGATATGCCTCTTCATAACCCAACATATCCGGTGTGCCGAATCTTATCATCTTACGTTCGCACAAAGGACTGCCGCCCTCCATACTATATCCGGCATACTCTACGTCCCGCTGTATTTGAAAGAATGCCTGCTGCTCCGAAAGTCCGAGAAATGAAGTAAAAGTATACATATTATTGTTGTAAGAACGCTTTGCCAATTCCAGCAGCCTCTTGTGCAGGAGTTGTAAATCTTTATCGTCCGGCATATTTTATCCCAATCATTTCAATCATAAATCAAGGCACATAACAACGATGTTTATGTGCCCGTTTCCCGTTCCTATGCAGCACTGCAATGCTACCTGCCGTCTGCCTTCTAGGTAAAACTGATAATCTCCTCCTTAGGAGCTTTCGTATGTTCTACGCTCAGCGCATGAAGCACAGGTCCCTCACCCTGATAATCCGCGAAATATTCCTTCATCACTCTCGCCGTCACTTTGACCCACTGCTTATCCGTCAAAGTATCCGTCTTGTCATACTCACATGCAAAACCAAGAAATGCCATATCGTCCGCGCAGCATGTCATCGCCATTCTGCCCGGCACGAAATAGCCTTGCGGAAAGTCCTTCGGTCTGAGCACCATACCGACAAATTGAACTGTCTTGCCCTCATAACGTTCCAGATGATCCAGCGAATCAAGATACCATATCCCGTATCCTTCGTTATTCAGTTCAATAACAGGTGCTTTCAAATCATACGGAAGGTCATCTTCCATAATCTCATTGATTTCTCCGTTAGAATCCTCAAATACAATCTCCGCTTTCGGATTAATCGCCTTGATATTGCGCTTATAACTGCTCAAGTCTTCCACTCCGTCGCAGCGGTTGAAGATAATCATCTCCGATGCCCTTATCTGCTCTGCAAGCAGCGATCTCATGTTCGTAAAATACATAGGAAAAGTCGATGCGTCAATCGTCGTGATCTGCTGCTCAATCTTCCAATGCCACGGCAGCTTCATCTCCTTATAATTCCACATCCCGTTATACTCAATAATAATACGCTCCGGCTTATGCTTTTTCTCCAATTCAATGAGTTTCGCTGAGTTAAACTCCTGCTCTTCTTCAATCAATTCAAGTTCCGTACGGCTTAATCTGAGTAATCTCTCATCATACTCATTCTCACCTTCCTCACACAGAATCAGCAGTGTTTTACCTCTCACCTGAAAATAAGGCTGCGATAGTGTATAGGTAATAAATTCGGTTTTACCGCTCTCCAGAAAACCATTAATCACATAGACCGGTTTCATTTAACGCCCACGCCCTTCCTCTTTGCTCTACTGTCCATTTATTTCTTAAAAAGTTCCGTCAGCTTGTCTTCATTCAGCTTAGAACCAATCACACAGAATTTACCCGTCACATCCGGCTTACCATCTCTGACATTGCTCTCCTCCGGAACGTAATCAAAATAAATCCACCCGCCGTCTGAAGCCGGGACCATGCCTTTCGCCCTCAGGACGATACCATAAACTTCTTCCTTATCAAGTTCAGCAAGAATATGCTTTATCTCCGCTTTCTCATATGCGGCAGGAGTCTCCAGTCCCCAGCTCGTGAAAATCTCATCTGCATGGTGGTGATGCCCGTCATGGTCGTGGTGATGTGTGTGCTCGTCGTGTCCATGGTCATGCTCATGCTCGTCATGCTCGCAGTGATGATGCGCGTGCTCGTCATGCTCATGATGATGCGCGTGCTCGTCGTGCTCATGGCCATGATGATGTTCATGTTCGTCATGGTCGTGGTCATGATGCTCATGCGCGTGACAACCGCAAGTACAGTCCGGACCGTGATCATGATGGTGATGGTGATGTTCATGCTCATCATGATGAGCCATCACTTCCTTCATCAGTTCCGCCTCCAAATCTTTCGCACCTTCGATCGTCTCAAGAATGTCCTTCCCTTCAAGAGCCTCCCACGGCGTCGTAATAATCGTTGCTTTCTCGTTATGCTCGCGTATCATTTCTACGCAGACCGCCAGCTTCTCTTCATTTAACTTGTCCGTCCGGCTAAGCACAATCGTCCCGGCATGTTCAATCTGATTAACAAAAAACTCTCCGAAATTCTTAAGATACATCTTACACTTACAGGCATCCACAACCGCCACTGCACTATTTAATTCTACATCTCTGTCAGTCATGGCATCCTGTACCGCTTTCATAACGTCAGACAATTTGCCCACTCCCGACGGCTCAATCAGAATCCGTTCCGGCGCATAGGTATCCAGTACTTCTCTAAGGGAAGTCCCGAAATCTCCAACAAGCGAACAGCATATACAGCCCGAATTCATCTCCTTGATTTCAATACCAGCTTCCTTTAAGAATCCGCCGTCAATACCGATTTCCCCAAACTCGTTTTCTATCAATACCACTTTCGTATCGGCCAAAGCTTCCTTCAACAGCTTCTTAATCAGCGTCGTCTTTCCGGCGCCAAGAAATCCGGAAACAATATCAATTTTTGTCATTACATAACACCAGCCTTTCCTAAATCATTCTCTTCTTTTTTCAACAATATGTCAAGAAACGCTCTGTCGATTTTACACTATTTTAATTAATCCAGATTTAATTTTTTCTCCATAATATACCAAGTAACAAGATAAAACCCAACTGAGTATATCAAACTCGTTATTAATACATATTCCCACGACTTACCATAATGCCAATCAGCCGTTATCGTATTAATATATCCAAGAATCACATAATAGATTCCATTCACTATCTTCTGTACAATATAAATTAAAAAATAAATTCCGAACGCCGACAACACCTTATGATTGTTGGAAAGCTGCCCTAACGATATGCACGCAGTTATCTTAAGTGTTCTTGCAAACATAGCAGACAATCCGGCAATCAGCGTCATGATTATCGCAAAAACGCTCACATCCTCCGCCCCCGCCCACAACATAGCGCTGACCTTGACATTCTCTATTATCTGTGTAAAAATATCACCTTCCTCATTAAACAGAATCTGGACCGACATATACATCAGTAAAAAACTGAGCATAACCCATGCCGTACTGACCAAAACCTTGGCTATGATAATATGATGTTTATCTACCGGCAATGTATGCAGAAGATACCCTTGATCGCCGTATGTAGAAGTATAAAACCGATGGATCAGATAAATTGCAGTTCCGATTATCACTACAAGCATACTGCCTACATAGGACAGCATAATGATAAGGGCGCTAAAAACAATCCCTTCATTATCCGTATCAAAAACGTCCAGACGCACCGTAACGGTTGCGAAAATCGTCATCACAACAATCAGAAGATTCGCCGGCACAAGCAGCTGCCACGTAGCATTCCATTCATATTTCATTAATCTGCCTAACATGCAAACACCTCCCTGAAGAAGCGGTCTACAGATTTGCCCTCATTCTGCCTGATCTGCTCTGCACCCGCCTGCAGTATGATATTGCCGCATCTGATAAACACTACCTCATCCAAAATGTTTTCCACGTCGGAAATCAGATGTGTAGATAGAAGTATTGTTGCATTTCTATTGTAGTTCTGCAAAATCGTATGCAATATATAATCTCTGGATGCCGCATCCACACCCGCAATCGGTTCATCCAGAATATATAAATCGGCGTCTCTGCTCATGACAAGAATAAGCTGCACTTTCTCCTTTGTCCCCTTCGAAAGATTCTTGATCCTCTCATAGGGCTGTATCTGAAGACGGGCGAGCATGTCGTACGCTCTGTCCACCCTGAAATCAGGGTAAAAATCCTGAAAATACTGCACAATCTCCATAACCTTCATGCCGGGCTGCAAATATGTGCGTTCCGGCAAATAGGATATCCGGTATTTCGTATCTATCCCCGGTCTTAATCCACCTATAAGAATATCGCCCGCTGTAGGCGTTAACAGCCCGTTCATTATCTTGATCAGCGTCGTCTTCCCGCTCCCGTTAGGTCCCAGAAGCCCGATAATCCTGCCGCGTTCCAGATTCAGGTAAATCTGATTGAGCGCCGTTTTGCTGCCGAATCTTTTCGTCAGTCCCATACACTGTACGATAGGTGCCATTATTGTCCTCCTAATCCTGAATCGTCACTTTATAATCCGCGGCAAACGTCTCTTTGCCCTCCAACATCTGCATCCATTCACGCTCTTTCCAGTCTCCTTCATAGCCAGCCCTGTCACATCTGCCGTACCATGGTTCGATACAGATAAAAGGCGCCTGCTTTTTCGGCGGAGACCAGATTCCGAACAAGGGAGCATCAAACGTAACCGTCAGATAATCCGTTCCGTCGGGCTTAACCAGCGAAACTCGATGTGCCTGATCATGCTCAATCACCAGCGCATCACCGTCAAACAAATGCTCCGTTATTGGCAGAACGCCGTCCTGCAATGCATATGTCGCATTGTTGTCCGTGACAAGCCCATTTTCCAGACCGGAAGAAAATACCTGTGCCTTCGTATCAAATCTGATTTTATAATCACACTGTTTCGTACCGTTCTCAATAGGGCACAAAAACGCCGGGTGTCCACCGATAGCAAAGTACATACGCTCATCCGCCGGATTCTTTACTCTCCACTTAACAATCATCGTTCTGTCGGACAGTTCATATCCCAATTCCAATATAAACTGATAAGGATACCGCTTAAGCGTTTCATTGTCCGATTCCAATGTAAACCATATTTCATGCGCCGTCTGGCTCTTTAATCTGAATTCCATATCTCTGGCGAACCCGTGCTGTCCCATCGGATATTCTTTTCCATCCAAACGGTAAACACCGTCCTTCAGACCTCCCACCAAGGGAAATAGTACCGGAGAAGTCCTTTTCCAGTATTTCGGGTCGGCATTCCACATATATTCCCTGCCTGACGCAATATCCTTAAGCGACTTGAGCTCCGCTCCCATACTGTCAATCTGTATCGTAATCTTATCATTACTAATCTGGAATAACGCCATAATAACCCCTCCTCTTTTCTATCAGTCTATTGCTTTATCTTATCACATTTTAAAAGCAGTGTATACCCGAATCCCTTGCGTCATGCTCTTACGCGCAGTTATTCTTCCGTATTCTGTTGCATCTTCGCTTCCGTATTCTGCTGCTTCTTCGCTTCCGCATTCTGCGGCTTCTCTGCCCCTGCAGTCTTGCCAAGACGATGCCGTATCGTGAGTGCTTCCGTATGATATTTATGCCTTGGCAGTTCCTTCGCCAGCCCCTCCAAATGCACTGCCAGCCAGTCGGCTATATTCTGCTCGTCCGTCTTCCTGATACGTGTTCCTTCACCTATGCGATAGGACTTGCTTCTGACCATATATGGAATGATGATATTGATTTCTTCACCTTTCCTATTCACAATATATTCTTCACCACATTTTAAATACGCTTCTAGTACACATGCATAGGATACCGGAATGGTCTTCATATTTGTTTCAATCGAACTTGTGCGCTCTCTGGATCTACACTTTATGTCCATGTCTTCCAAGGAGTACTCGGCAAATCCCACTTCCCACTCTGCCTGAAACTTCTGATGCCGCTTCTCCCACTCCCGGAATACCGGCTCAACTTCTCTATAAAATATCTCTGCGTACTTACGGATTTCCTCCTCGCAGACAGCGCTCTCCTTTTGAATCGCCTCAAGAAGCAGCATAGCCTCACTGTTCATCTTCGCAGGTCCCCACTCCACTTTAATCTGATTATCCGCAAGATATTGATGAAGTTCTTCGATGCCGGACATATCGATTGCTAGTTTACATAATTTTTCCCCTAGTAAATTATACAGCACAATCCTGTTGTCAGCCCCTCTTCCGCCTATTTTACAATAACCGATTTCATCTAATGTAAACTCTTTTCTTTTGCCAAGTAAGTTTACATAACACAATCTCATCTCGTCCACCGTCAGTCTTCTTTGAAAATACATCACAAGACACATTACACCGAAAATAAACATGCATAGAAGCGGCAGATATAAGAACACTCCTCCACCTTTGTCCGATGGATGAAGAATCCACATGATAAAGATATAGACCGACAATATCATCGCAACTGCGCCACATATAAGCGCCGCTCTGTTCTCCCTGACCTGAAATTTAATTCCATCTTTCCATTCCAATTCCATAACTATATTTTCCTCTGCTCTGCGACGTACGCTTCTATTCCTGATTCACCTTGAAAAATATTCAATCCGTAAGTATTTTCTCCTGTACCACGGTTTTGTATGCTTCCACAATATCCGGCAGCGGCACGCCCGCTGTCTCATTATAGTATGTTCCTCCCGTGGTCATTGCAATCAGATAGCCTCGTCCGTCAAATGTTCCGCCGCCGGACATACCTTCTTTCGCAAATCCGTGTCCGTATAACATATAAGCTTCAAAATCCTCTATATATCGGCGCGTATCTTCGACCGTCGCCTCGAAATACTGTTCTTCATAAACATCAGAGCCGGAGTCCACAGAAAACATCACATCACCTTGGCGCAGACCGGCATAAACCGTTTCATCCGTCCGCGCACTTCTAAACTGTTTCAACTGTTCATAAGTAAACTGTCTGTTATCAATGTGCAAAAAGCCTACGTCATACTGCTCCGATACACCGATGACCCGCGCATCCGCATAATATCCTTGTGTAAAGTACACATAGCTGTTTTCATCTTTCCAATACTCCAATACATGTTTGTTGGTGGCAATCACCATCGCATCCTGCGTCATTTCCCATATGATACCGCTTCCGTGAGCGCTTCCCATCTGAACACGCACAATACAGCTTTTTACATTTTCATACGCTTTCGCACAATCCGCTTCCTCGAGCACCGGCGTTTCCAGAAAACCAAGCGAAAGCATCCCCTCATAAATATCCTGTTCAGTCACTGTCTGGATTAAATGAGGAAGCGGCTGCTCTTTCGCCTGTACGGAGAACGGCAATCCGGCAGCAAAGCAAATCAAGGCGACTACGGACATCGCATATTTCATGAATCGGCTTCGTCTCATAGGAACCACCGTGCCTTTCTGTCAACATATCGTTTTCGCGATATGTGACACAATTCATACAACTCACTATACAAGCAAAAATCTCCCCCTGTAAGGAGAGTTTTTGCCATGTCACAATATTTAATCAATTAAGCAGAACGATAAGCCGGGTTATGTCGTGAATGATCATCTATCTAGGATATCCGTTACCGGATATCTCAAGCGACCCACCTGAAAGCAGATCGGGCCAATCTGTCGCTTTCGTTTCGGTCTTGCTTCGGATGGGGTTTACACAGCCTGCACCGTTACCGTTGCAGCGGTAGTCTCTTACACTGCCATTCCACCATCACCAATAGTATTTGCTGCGCAAAAACTATGGCAGTTTCTTTTCTGTTGCACTAGCCTTGGAGTCACCTCCACCGGACGTTATCCGGCATCCTGCCCTGTGAAGCCCGGACTTTCCTCACCTGTACCCTTACGTCTGTACAGCCGCGATCATTTATTCTACTTAAATCTTATCCATCATAAAGCCATGTCTATAATATCCAGCCCTGAAGAATACACGCGCAGATCTTCATGCCTTGTCATACATCGAAGCAGCTTCCACCAACAAATTCTCTGCACAGAGAATTCTTCGGGAGTTCCTCGCTGCTGACTCCTAAGAAATACTCCAAGAATTTCAGAAGTCTTTTTGCCTCATGATATCCCTGTTCACCCTTCTTGATGTTAAACAAAAGCGGCTCGGCATACTGCTTAAGCACTGCCAGTTCATAAATCATGGCGGAGTTAAACATGGCGTCAGCTTCCTCCTGAAACGGGAATATATATTTCTCTTCTCCCCTTCTGACAGACGCCCACATGGCAATCGTTTTCTCCGCAGAAGTTCCCCGTGTTCTGGCATCTCTGACCATACGGCGCAGCAGTCTGCCGTCAGTCGTCGGAATACGATTGTGCTCGTCCACATTTAAGCAGGTGAGCGCGCTGATATAAATCTTGAATTTACTTTCACATGGCAGAGAATAAGACATCTTCTCGTTGAGTCCGTGAATCCCCTCAATCACAAGAATATCGTCTTGTTCAAGCTTCGTTACCTTCCCGCTGTACTCCCTCTTGCCGGTCTTGAAATTGAACGTCGGAAGTTTCACTTCTTTTCCTGCCAGAAGATCGCTCATATCCTGATTAAACTGCTCCACATCCAGAGCCTCCAGACACTCATAGTCCGGCTTTCCCTGATCGTCAAGCGGCGTTTTATCATGATCCAAATAGTAATTATCCAGCCCTATCGGATGCGGTTTCAATCCGTAAGTGCGAAGCTGTATAGACAATCTGTGCGAGAAAGTCGTCTTGCCGGAAGAAGAAGGACCCGCAATCATTACGAACTTAACCTCCCTGCGTCTCGCAATATCCCTTGCAATCTCTCCGATTCTCCGCTCCTGAAGCGCCTCCTGCACCAGTATCAGGTCTGAGATATCCCCCTGACAGATTTTGTCATTTAAATCGCCTACCGTGTCGATACCCAGTTCAATACCCCACTCAGCCGTAGACATCAACGTTCTGAACAGTTTTTCTTTCGGTACAAACTGCGGAAGTTTCTCCGGGTCCTCCTTCTCCGGTAGAAGGAGAATCATGCCCTCTTCATAGGCAAAAAGATCAAAATACTTAATATAACCCGTGCTCGGCAGCATATAGCCATAATAATAATCGTAATAATCACCCAGACAGTATACGTTAATCGTAGAACTTCTGCGGTATCTGAACAGGGAAACCTTGTCTTTCATACCAAGTTCCCTAAAAAGAGCCACCGCTTCGTCGGCAGGATATGCTTTCTTTGTCACAAGCATATCCATGTCAGCCAGTTCACCCATGCGGTCTTTCACCTTCTCTATCGTCTGTCTGTCCAGCTTAAGCCCATTCTTGAAACTGCAATAATAGCCGGCCCCGATAGTAAAATCCACTTTCACATTGACGGCAGCCTCCATACCCGCAACATCTTTGATCGCTTTCATCATCAGCATGACTGCCGAGCGCACATATGCTTTGTGACCGATCACATCCTCATAAGTGAGAAATTCCAGTTCACAGTCATGATTCACCCGCTTCATCAATTCCTGTATCTTCCCGTCCACCACGACAAGCGCAATCTGGCTGGTGCATTCATTCTGATATTCTTCCGCTATTAGTTCATACTGAACCCCATCCTCAAACAATCTTTCCTGTCCGTTAATCTTTACTGATACCAAAAGCAAGACCTCCCTTCCCCATTCTCAGCCGTTTTTCTCCGGCAATACAATTCCCATGGCCATATGACACTCCTCAAGAAGCTTCGACACTTCCTGATACCGCTTCCGTCTCTTTAAATCCGCCAATCCCTTTGACGCAAGTTCCGACATGATTTCGCTGTATATTCTATCTTCCCGCCTCAAAAAGTCTGCCAGCACGCGGTCTTTGTTCTGTAGTAAAACCGGTCCGTAACGGTCTTTAAGTTTACATAACATTTCTTCTGTGTCGCCCGTGCCGTAATTTTGTTTACATAACTTACCATTTATTGGTTGACATAATTCATATCCATTATTTCGAAGTTTACATAATCTGTCTCGCACATCGTCTGTCACTACCCTCATCATCGGATAAAACTTGCCGTCCTCTTCGACCATCTTCTCGTCCGTGATGCGATATCCCTGCTCACGCAGCCATCTGCGAAACGCTTCCACCTCAGACTGCGGCTGCAAAATCAACTCCGCAAAAGATTCCGTCTTATACCTGTCTTCCGACAGAATCTTTCGCATCAGCTTGCCACCCATACCTGCGCATATCATTGTATCAGCCTCGCCGATATTATAGTTATGTAAACCATCGGACAAACGTGCCTCTATTAAATTACCTAATCCGTATTCCGCAATATGTTCTCCGGCAGCACTGAGAGGTCCGCGCCTTACATCCATCGCCAATACGCGTGGGCTGATATTCTGCATGATCAAATAAACAGAGACAAATCCATGATCGCAGCCCACATCGCAGACCCGGTTTCCGACCGTGACCATAGAAACGACCGCCTGCAGCCTTTCAGATAACGTCACCAGCTTCATCAGTCAAGATAATCCTTTAACTTACGGCTTCTGCTCGGATGCCGCAGTTTGCGCAGCGCTTTCGCCTCAATCTGACGGATTCTCTCACGTGTAACATTAAATTCTTTGCCGACCTCTTCAAGCGTTCTTGCGCGGCCGTCATCCAGACCAAACCGGAGTCTTAAGACCTTCTGCTCTCTCTCCGTCAACGTGCCGAGCACTTCCACAAGCTGTTCTTTTAACAAGGTAAAAGCCGCTGCGTCGGAAGGCACCGGTACATTGTCATCCTGAATGAAATCGCCCAGATGACTGTCCTCCTCCTCGCCGATGGGCGTCTCTAAGGAAACAGGTTCCTGAGAAATCTTAAGAATCTCCCGCACCCGCTCCGGCGGCATATTCATCTGCTCCGCAATCTCTTCCGGCGTAGGTTCCCTGCCTAACTCCTGCAACAACTGCCTGCTGACGCGAATCAGCTTATTGATTGTCTCTACCATATGCACGGGTATACGAATCGTTCTCGCCTGATCCGCTATGGCTCTTGTGATAGCCTGACGAATCCACCATGTCGCATAAGTAGAGAATTTATATCCCTTGCGGTAATCAAATTTTTCCACTGCTTTAATCAGACCAAGATTGCCTTCCTGAATCAAATCAAGGAACAGCATACCCCGCCCTACATATCTCTTGGCAATACTGACCACCAGACGTAAGTTTGCTTCTGCCAGCCGTTTCTTAGCCTCCTGATCTCCCATCTCCATCTTCTTAGCCAGTTCAATCTCCTCATCTGCGCTAAGAAGCGGCACCTTGCCAATTTCTTTCAAATACATCCTGACAGGATCCTCTATACTGATACCATCAGGCACCGATAAGTCGATGTTCTCCACATCTACTTCGTCTTCCTCGGTCAGAATGATTTCCTCATCATCCACATCATCATCCTCTGTGATGCGCAGCACGTCCACATTATTCTGTTCCAATGTTTCCAATATCTTATCAAACTGGTCTTCTTCAAGCGTAAGATCAGCAAAGAAATCATTAATTTCCTGATATTCCAAAACATTCTTTTTCTTCTTCGCAATTGCTAAGAGGTCTTTAAGACGCTCTTCAAACTTTGCTTGTACATTTTCGTCCATTACTTGGTCCATCCTTCCTATGTTTCAACTTCTAGCTTACCCGCATTATAGGGAAATATGCGTTTTTCTAAGTTCTTCCAGTGCCTTTTTGCCCGATATTACTTGGTTTATCGCCTCCATATCGGACCCTGTTCTCTCCGAATAATAATCGAAGCTATTCTGTTTCACGGTACAGACTATATCGTGGAAAGCCTTTTCCCGCTCCTTGTCTGTGGCAAGCTCATTAAGCTTTGTATTAAAAATCTCAGCCACCGTCCGCTGCTCCTGCTCTTCCTCAAATGCACTGATGATTGCCGCCGGATTGTACCGTCCCTGCTCCAAATCTGCAAACAGCTTGTCCGCCACCTGCTGATAGAGCGGCTCCGTAAAATCTTTTGCCGTAATATATTGTTTGATCTTCGGATAGACGTCCGGCTCCTCCGTAATCCATGTAAGCAGCAGCCGCTGAGACTTCCTTCTATTCTCTTCCGGCGTATTCTTCTTGGCGACAGTGCTCTTTGGCCGTTCCACCGGCTGTACCAGTCCGGTTCTCGCCGCATATGAAGCCACCAGTCTGCGCAGATTATCAAAACCGATACGATACTTGTCCGCAACGGATTCAATATAATTCTCCCTCTCCACTTCTTCCTCAAAACTGCACAATCTCTTAGCAATTTCCCTGTGAAAAGCAGTTTTAGACTCCGGGTCACCCATGTTATAACTCTGCTCCAGTATACTCAGTTCAAAAAAGAAGCTGTTCTGCGCCCGGTCAATTCTTTCCTGAAAAGCATCGGAACCCAGATTTTTCATAAATTCATCGGGATCTTTATACGGCTTCATATCGATTATCCTGCCTCTAAGCCCCGACTGCCTCAATATCCCGATTGCCCTGAGCGCCGCATTGACCCCAGCGCCGTCACTGTCATAGGCGAGCAGCACTTCGTCTGCATATCTTTTCAAAAGTCCTGCCTGTCCCATGGTAAAAGCAGTCCCCAGCGAAGCGACCGCCTGCGCAAATCCTGCCTGATGCATGGCAATTACATCCATATATCCTTCGCACAAAATAATATTCCCTTTGCGCGACGTTCTTGCAAAATTTAATCCGTATAAATTGCGGCTCTTATCAAAAATCATCGTCTCGGGAGAGTTCAAATACTTCGGCTTGGCGTCTCCCATCACACGTCCGCCGAATCCGATAACCCGGTGATTACTGTCCTGAATCGGAAACATGACTCTGTTCCAGAACTTGTCATGCATTCCCCGCTTCTCATCAAAAGCAGCCAGCCCGGATTCATTAATCAATTCATCGGAATAGCCCTTTGACTTAAGATACGCCGTCATGTCGGAACCGGCGCCATCAGCAAAGCCCAGTCCGAATTTCTTCATCGTCTCTTCCGATAACTGCCGCTCTGCCAAATATCGGAAGCCTGCTTTTCCCTTGGGAGAGCGCAGCATATAATAATAATACTTCGCTGCTTCTTTGTTGATTTCAAGCAGTTTTGCCCGCTTACTCTCCCGCTGTCTCGTCTCCTCAGTATACTCCATCTCAGGCAGATTAATGCCTGCTCTGTCTGCCAGCATCTTGACCGCTTCCTGAAAAGTCGCATTCTCATATTCCATAACAAACGTTATTACATTGCCCCCTGCCCCGCACCCGAAACAATAATACATCTGTTTCGTGGGCGATACCGAGAAGGACGGTGATTTTTCATTATGAAACGGGCACAGACCAAAATAGCTGCTGCCCTTCTTCTGCATACGAACATATCCCGAAATCACACTTACGATATCGTTTTTCATTCTGATTTCTTCAATCAGTTCTTCCGGATAATACATTGTACTCCTTCTTGTTCTCAATTTACATTTCTCTATAATTTACATGCGGAGAATGCCCGCTTTTGGCAATCTCTTACATGAAGCTACAGATTTTCTTAGGCAGCGTTTCTCAGATGTCTTAGTAAATCTCTTCATGTTCTTCTACCCATGCCAAGTCTTCGGAATATAAATCTCCTGATACTGCGCTATGGCAAAACGATCCGTCATAGACCCGATATAATCACATACAATTTTTTCAATCGGCTCTCCGCTTAAATAGAGCCTGTTTAAAAATTCCGGCAGCTTCTCCGTGTGGCTCATATAATACTCATACAGCGTAATAATCAGACTCTCCGCCTTATTTTCCTGTCCTTTGGCAATCGGATTCTTATAGACATTGCGAAACATAAATTCCCGCATCTGCTGCATGGCCTTCTCCGCTTCCGGAGACATACAGATATCGTTCTTCCCTCTGCTGTTCGTCACGATATTATGGATAAAGAAATCCAGACGCTGACCGCAGGTATAACCGATGACCGAACTGATTTCTTCCGGCACATCACTTTCCTTCAGGATACCGCCCCGCACCGCGTCGTCCATATCATGGTGAATATATGCTATCTTATCTGCCAAACGGACAATCCTGCCTTCCAAGGTTGCGGGCATACCGGAAGTCTGATGGTTTAATATGCCGTCACGCACCTCCATAGTAAGATTGATACCCTGTCCGTCTTTCTCCAACAAATCTACCGTTCTCACACTCTGTTCATTATGTTTAAACCCGTATGTGCATACGCGGTTCAATGCGCGTTCTCCGGCATGACCAAACGGTGTGTGTCCCAAATCATGTCCGAGCGCAATCGCTTCCACCAAATCTTCGTTGAGCTGCAGCGCCTTCGCGATGGTCCTTGCCGTCTGACTGACTTCCAGCGTATGGGTCAGCCGGGTTCTGTAATGATCCCCCTCCGGCGTCAGGAAAACTTGTGTCTTATCCTTCAAACGCCTGAAAGACTTGCTATGTATTATCCTATCTCTGTCCCGCTGGAATACCGGTCTGATATCGCACTGTTCTTCCGGCCTGAGTCTTCCCTTGGAATCCATGCTGAGCATGGCGTAAGGACTCAGATACTCCTTTTCCCACTGCTCCAAACTTTCCCGTATGTTCATGGTACTGCCTTTCTTCCTACGCAAAACAACCACTCTATTTTATATTATTCTATGCCTGTCAGCCAAATCCTTTTTTTCCTCTTTCTTTTTTTCATTCTCCAAGTTTGCGCCATAAATCTCGTGAAATTATTTCCATGAAGCTATTTTTCAGCTATTCTCCGAGTTTGCGAAACATATCTCGTGAAATTATTTCCATGAAGCTATTTTTCAGCTATTCCCCGAGTTTGCGAAGCAAATCTCGTGAAATTATTTCCATGAAGCTATTTTTCAGCTATTCCCCGAGTTTGCGAAGCAAATCTCGTGAAGTTAATTCCGAAGGAATTTACTTCTGTTATCGGCAAATATCATAAATAAATTCTGCGTTTCTGTCCATCGCCTCGTACGCCGTCTTAAAAGGCGACATCTGGAAAACATGCCACATCCCCTCGAACGTATCTAATTTGACGGACACATTCGCCTTCAACATTTTCCGGTAAAGCATGGCGGAATCGTCAAGCAGAATCTCATTGCCGCCCACCTGAATATAAGTAGGCGGAAAACCTTCATACTCACCAAAAAGCGGTGAAATATAAGGATCTTCCAGATTCTGTCCCGCCGCATAATTTTGAATCATATCCTCCAGATATGCCGCGTTTAATACAGGATCAATATCCGCTTTCGTCTGATGCGATTTTCCTGAAGAAGTAAGGTCAGTCCAAGGAGACATCAGCACAAGCCCGCGCGGCAGAAGTCTTCCCTCCTCTTTCAATTTCAAAGTCAGTGACAGCGCCAGATTGCCTCCCGCCGAATCGCCTGCCACAATAATATCTCTGGCGCCGTATCCGAGTAACATCAGGTAGTTCCACACGCGCATAGCGTCCTGCGTCGCCGCCGGGTACGGATTCTCAGGAGCCAGTCTGTAATCAAAACTGAGCACGTCCATAGACGTTGACATCGCCAGTTTACTCGTCAATGTTCTGGCATAAAGACTGCTTCCGGTAGAATATCCACCGCCATGGCAATAGAGAATAATATATTTTTTCATGTGCGCACGGTTTACATAATTCCATTCAGCGTGTAAGACAATCTCATCGGCAGACTTCGCCGGAATATCAAGAACCTGTGTCAGTACATCCTTGCTCGCACCCAGCAGCGCACCAAAATGATCCTGCGACTGCCGATGTTTCTCAATATCCGTATTTTCCACCACACCATGCATTCTCTTGATCAAATTCATCAGATTCGCATTTCTTCTATCCGTAATTGCCATACATTTTTCCTTTCTTGTATAAAAGATGTAAATACTATAACATAAAATACTTTATTTATGATATTATATCTATGATATGAAAAAGACAAGACATCAAAATACTATAAATCAAATAGCGAAACCTTCTGTCAAGAGCAGAAGAGACGTCTGGTATAAACTGGATTTATCCGCCATTGTCTACCCGACCTTGCAGCGCCGCGACTTTTCTTCCGTCTACAGACTGTCCGTGGTGTTAAAAGAGGCTGTCGATCCGGCAATATTACAACAAGCGCTTGATATGACGCTTCCACGTTTTCCCACTTACAAAGTAGCAATTCGTAAGGGCTTATTCTGGCGTTACTTGGAACCTAACAACCGACCCGGTCCCTACGTGAAGGAAGATATCAAAAATCCGTGTATGCCCATGCATTTCAAAGGTAACAACCGCTATCTTATAAGGATATATTATTACGGCAGCCGCATTGCTTTGGAAGCGCATCACTGTCTGGGTGACGGCACCGGCGGTATGTGCCTGTTACAGACTCTGACCGCCACCTATTTGGGTCTGCTCGGTCACCCCATAAAACCCGAGGGATTCGTCTTAAACATCAACGAAGAGCCTGACCCCGAAGAGTTGGAAGACGCCTATATGCGCTATGCCAACGCACAAGTATGTCCACCGCGTCCGGCGGAGAAAACATACCGCGTGCGGGGCACTAAGGAACCTTTCTATACCTTAAATATCATAGACGGAATCATGTCCGTTCGGGAAGTCATGTCTGTCGCCAAGAACTATAATGCCAGCATCACAGAATATTTAAATGCCGTTCTGCTCTACGCTCTGCTGCAAAAGCAGACCACGGATTTCCACATCAGGCTCCGCCCGGTGCGCATCGCCATGCCCGTAAATCTGCGCCGTTTCTTTCCCTCTAAAACACTGCGCAATTTTATTACCATGGTATACCCTTTTGTCGATCCGCGGTTAGGCGATTACACATTCGAAGAAATTGTTGCGCATGTACACAATCACATGCGTTATTATATTAACGAAAAATTCCTGCGGGGCGATATCACCACTAACGCCTCTACCCAGCGCAATCCGTTTATCCGTGTTGTGCCGCTTTTTATCAAAGACTTTGTCGTGCGTACATTCTATACGAAAGTGCAGGATAAGAATTCATCCGCAGGACTCACCAACATGGGCGCCCTGCATGTTCCGGAAGATATGAAACCCTGCATCGAACGGTTTGACATCTATATGGGACAGCCCTTCTCCTCCCGCACCAACTGTGCGATCATCAGTTTTGAGGACGTCCTGACCATTAACTTTGCAAGCAGCATTATAGAAGCCGACGTAGAGCGCTATTTCTTCCGCAAACTGGTACAGGACGGCATTCATGTCAAAATCGAAAGCAACCGCAGCCTGAATGAACATTAACACAACATCCATTGATTAACATAATATTTTTACCGAGTTATTTTCTATTCACATATATTGAAGAAAGAAGGAAAACAATATGTCTTACTGCGTAAACTGTGGTGTGGAACTGGAAGCTTCCTTACAAGAATGTCCTCTCTGTCATACCCCTGTTATCAATCCAAAAGAGATAAACAAACAAAGGACAGCTTCCCCCTATCCTACTGACAAGGGACAAGTCGAAGTCGTCAAACGTAAAGACTTCGGTATTTTGGTCAGCGTAGTACTCATCGCTACCGGAGCAACCTGCCTTTTGCTGAATCTGCTCGTATTTAATTCCTCTCTGTGGTCGCTTGTCGTAATCGGAAGCTGCCTCTGTCTTTTCGTGTTCAGTTTTCCGGCAATTTTTTACAGTAAGACGCCCATTTATCTGTCACTGCTTGCCGACGGCATATCGGTGGCCGTCTATCTGTTTCTAATCACATTTTTGACCGATTCCAATGAATGGTTCTGGCATCTGGGGCTTCCCATCGTGGCACTTCTTACCGTATTAGCGGAATTATTTCCCCTGTTAGCCAGATTCCTTCCGTTTAATATCTTGTCATGCGCACTCTGCATATTTATAGAGATTCCGGCTTTCTGCGTATCATTGGAACTATTGATCAGACATATATTGGAACGCCCGTACCGCATCACATGGTCCGCCGTGGTTCTGACAGTATGTGTAATCATTGACATCGCCCTGATTACAATTCTCGCAAAAAAACGCCTGCGCAACGAAGTGCGCAGACGCCTGCATTTCTAAATGTCAGGATAGTTTCCCATGCTTTTCTTCCGCTTCTTCCAAGGAAGCATAACCGTAGAACAAAGTCTCATTGGCGATGGTCTGTTTCAACAAGCTCTCGCCTTTCTCATATGCCTCTCTCGTCTCCTTGTAAATCAGTTCCAGTGTATGCATGGAATATGTATTAAGTTCACCTCTTAGATAGCTTTCCATCGAGGAACCTGCCATGATGCCGTCTTCTGCCGTAGTAAGCACCCTGCCTCTGTTACGCAGATTCGGGTAATCACGCAGCATATCCGCATCCCATTCCAAGTTTATCTCTACAATCTTCTCTACAATATCGGTCTTATCAGACACATCGGGAAGATGGCTCTTAATCTCCTCATACTCCTCCGGATAAGTACTCTCCATCATCCTTCCGTACTTCTCAAACACAAGGTTTCTGCCCTCTTCTATCGCCTTCTTACAGTCATTCCGATAACTATGAAGCACCTCGTCAGAATAGACCATCCACTGACTCATACGCATCTTAAAGAATGTATCCGGGTCATCCTGACAAGATGCTCTGCCTCCGGTATTATAGACTTGTTGAAACAACTCCCATTCCGTCTGTGCTATTTCAAAAATAAGCTGTTCGCGTGCGCTGATATCCGCCATGATATCCCTTCTTTCTATTCCTTCTCCTGAATCAGAGGGAGCTTTCTTTGCGTTTCACTTGCTTCTTCTGCTTGTTCTGCTTCACCTGCTTCTTCCGTCTCTCCTGCTTCATTCATATCCAAAAATCCTGCAAGTTTCATCAAAGCCTCCGGTGTGCATCTCCCAATCGGTTCCACATACTCCGCGTCAGACACTATGAGTGATTTTCCTTCTACCATCAGATATATCATATCCGCCTGATAGTTCTCTAAGAAAGTATTCGTGAGTGATGCGATAATGATACACTCTGCTTCGTTGGACATCGTCCGAAGATACTCTCCTGCTGCCTTGGACAAATCAAGATACAGCACTGTATGATCGCCTTCCTGTTTCTCCTCAAAAGAAAGCACTTTCGTATCCAAGGACATGATATTGTGCCTCGCCAGCGCGTCGATCAGTTCATCCGCCGTTTTCTCCTGAAGCGTTACCGTTTCTTCAATCAGTTCCAGCGTACCGCCTTTACCATAATAAATTACCGCCGTCTCTCCCTGTACATCCGCCGCATCCTGCTGTACATTTTCCGCCTCGCCGGATGCTTCTTTCTCTTCTTGTGCCAAGTACTGTTCCTTCAGATTCTGTCCGCCTTCTTCCTCATCGTCTAACAACAGATATTCTAAAGAGCTTACCAGCAAATCCTCGGAAGACATCTCTGGCACCACAATCTCTCCGGAAGAAACAGTCCTACTTGCTCTTCCGTCGCATGCCACCAGCAGAATCGCTGCCACTGCTACCGCTAAAGTCGCTTTTTTTCCATTTTTCATAATCTCTCCCCTTGCGAAACCACTTCAGTTTCATTAAAACCGGGTTTATTCTATCATACTCAATGGAAAAAAGCAAAAGAACTTTTATATTGTCTTTCCACCCTTGATTACTTCCTGCAGCCGGAACTCTTTATCCGCAATAAGAATATCCGCTTTTCTGCCCTCAATCAGACTGCCGCATTCATCTGCAAGCCCAACGGCTACAGCCGGATTAATGGTTGCCGCCCTGACGGCGTCCTCCATGGGAACGCCCATTCCGATTGCCGTACGCATACAGTCATACAAATTCGTCGCGCTGCCGGCGATGGTTCCGTCGGCAAGAAGCGCACGATTTCCTCTCACCTGCACAGGCTGTCCGCCAAGCGCATACTCACCGTCCTCCATGCCTGTCGCCATCATGCTGTCGCTGATCAGCACCACACGATTCGCCCCGAACAATTTGAAAGTGCTTTTTACAACGCTCGGATGAATATGAATGCCGTCGCAAATCAGTTCAACTTCCGTCTGTGTATCTTCTGCCGCCGCGCCGATAACGCCCGGCTTTCTGTGGGTAAAAGGCGGCATGGCATTATAGAGATGCGTCACATGGGTGGCTCCCGCCTCAATAGCCTCCTTCGCCGTCTCGTAATCGGCGCAGGTATGTGCAATAGAAAAGCGGTATTTCCCTTTTCCTTCCCTGATACAGTCCATTGCGCCTTCCGTCTCCGGCGCAATTACCGCTATCTTAATAAGTCCCTTCGCCGCCTGCTGCAGCCTGTCTAACATCTCCATGTCCGGCTTATGGATGTATGCCGGATTCTGCGCGCCCTTCTTCTCCATAGAAATGAAAGGTCCCTCCAGATAGATTCCCTTAAGTATATCGCATAGCGGAACATTCTCTTTCAGCACCTCAGTCTCTACCGCTGCGGAACAGGCTGCGCAAATATCCATCAGCGTGTCTTCAGCGAGCGTCATGGTTGCGGGAGTAATGGTCGTAATACCATGCGTCAACTCATAAGAAGCAATCGTACACATCGCCTCCGCCGTACCGTCACAGAAGTCAAAACCTGCGCATCCGTGAAAATGAGTATCCACAAGTCCCGGCAGAATATATGTCTCTTTCTCTTCCTTGGTCAGTTCCTCTTCCGTGAAACATACGATCTTTGCGATTCTGTCCTCATCGATTGTAATCCCGCCCGGCTCAAAGCACATCTTATCCGTATAAATCATTCCTCTGACTGTCCGCATAAAATTACCCCCTTCCATATTTAATAACTTCTCGGAATCTTCAGCCCTTACTTTATAAGGCTTTCAGACCCTTGCTTCAAAAAATCACCCACTTTTTT
>VSOA01000290.1 GCA_009774585.1 Lachnospiraceae bacterium | reverse complement strand
TTTGACCGTACAGAGAGACGTTTAAATCTCATCAATCATTTAAAGTCAAAATATGGAAATACGATAGAAGAAATTCAGACGTATCAGTCTAAGTCGGAGCAGATGCTTGACAAATATCGGGATTATGATGCATATCGTATGGAATTAGCAAAAAAAGCAGATACTTTAAGAGGAGAAGCGCTTGCACTTTGCAGTGAAATATCGGATATTCGCCGAAAGTGTGCGGTAAAGCTATCCGATGAAATGAAGAGCGCGTTGATTGATTTGAATTTTCAAGACGTATCGTTTGAGATTCAAGTGACTGTCGATGAAGAGTCAATGAACGGCGGCGGATATGACAAGGTTACGTTCTTGATATCTACCAATACAGGCGAAGCGCTTAAGGAACTGGCTCAGGTGGCAAGCGGAGGTGAATTGTCGCGTATCATGCTGGCATTAAAGACAGTTTTGGCGGATAAGGACGAGATTGAAACGCTGATTTTTGATGAGATAGATACTGGCATCAGCGGGAAAACCGCATGGAAAGTATCTGAAAAAATGGGAATCCTTGGTAAAGAGCATCAATTAATCTGTATTACCCATCTTCCGCAGATTGCTGCGATGGCGGACCATCATTTCTGTATTGAAAAACATGTGGAGGACAATAGGTCAGTCACGGGTATCAGGTGTATAGAGAATGAAGAGAGCATTGAGGAACTTGCACGGATGCTGGGAGGCGCCAGTATCACGGAAAATGTAATGAATAATGCCAGAGAAATGAAAGATTTGGCAAGAAATACAAAACAATACTAAATTAAATTGCATGATTTATCACATACTAGAAAGGACACGCTTTGAGTGTGTCCTTTTTCCTATGCCGTTTCTTATAACTGAAACATATGTGGCAGGAAAGAGATACACAATAGGAAAGGCAGTAGGTTGGTGATAAAAGTGGGCGGACTAATCAATATGACAAAACAACAGGAAAGAAAATATCGCGGATTTCTCTATCTGATACTCATAGCGGCAGTGACAGCGCTGACAGTACTCGTTTACACAAGCTATTGGGATAAAATTCCATCTACAATTAAAATACGTGCGGGCGTAGAACAGGAACTTGATTTTAAAGTGCCTGTTTCCGGAGAGATATACAGAGTTAGCGAGGATGCGGCGCCGGCAGCTTCTTTGTCGGAAGAAGCCGGTTCTGAGGAGCCGAAGGAGGCGGTGGAGAGTGTATCGGACAGTGTACAAAGCATTCATGTAGATTTTACACATACGGTAAAAGTCAAGGCAAATGAACTTGATACTTATCAGATGAATCTTAAACTGTTTGGTATTCTTCCGTATAAGAATGTAGATATAGAAGTCATTCAGGATAAGATGCTGATTCCCTCCGGTATACCGATCGGTATCTATGTGAAGACAAACGGTGTGCTGGTCGTCGGAATCGGAGAGTTTGAAGACAGCGAGGGAAGAAAGGTTTCACCGGCAAAGTATATATTGCAAAAAGGAGACTATATATTAAAGGTAAACGGCGAGGATATGGACAATAAGAAACAGTTCATCAGAACTATCGAGCAGTCCGAGGGTGAAGAACTCGTACTGACGATTAAGAGAAACGGTGAAACCACAGACGTTATGGTAAAACCGGAAAGGAACCAGAATAAAGACTGGAAGCTGGGAATATGGATCAGAGACAATGCGCAGGGAATCGGAACAATGACGTATGAAGATGCGGATGGTACGTTCGGCGCATTGGGACACGGCATCAATGACGTAGACACTTCCGTGCTGATGAATCTTGATGAAGGAACTTTGTATAAGACGGAAATCGTTGGAATTACCAGAGGAGCAAACGGCGCGCCGGGAGAATTAACGGGATATATCGAATATGACAGTGAAAATGTGATCGGAGAGATTACGGAGAATACATCGGAAGGAATCTTTGGGATGTGTGATGAAGAGGATGATGTTACGTCCGGTTATGAGCCGATTCCCATCTCGTTAAAGCAGGAGATTGAGCTCGGTCCGGCACAGATCATCTGTTCCGTTACCGGAGAGCCGGAATTCTACGATGTGGAGGTTGTGGAGGTTAATCTTGAGAAAGATAATATTAACAGAGGGATTGTCGTGCAGGTGGTGGACGAGAAGCTGTTGACGTTGACCGGAGGAATCATTCAGGGTATGAGCGGCAGCCCTATTATTCAGAACGGTAAACTGGTGGGCGCCGTGACTCATGTGTTGGTGCAGGATTCCACGAGAGGGTACGGGATTTTTATAGAAGAGATGCTGGGGCATTAACGGCTGCTTAATGGAGACATGGCATTCCGTGCGATGACTTAAGGTTCCATAGCATTCTTTCATTGTTTATAATAGTTTATGTCGGAAGTCGTCAACGGGCGGATAGGATGCCTTTACAGAAGAATGACGATAGAATTATAACGGCGGAATTATTGTAATCAGGGAATAAAAAGATGGAGGAGTACTATGGAGACATTAAATGTGACAGCATCAAGAGATGAGGAGCAGTTCTACAAGATTCTGAATAACCTAATCAGTACGAACAAGGCATTTCAGATTATGATAACCGTTCCCTCAGGATCAGAAGAGGAAGAAATAAAGATAACCGATGCAAAAGTACAGACCGGAGCAGTACGCGACTTGGAAAAGGATGTGACGGATATGATACACGAGATTGGCGTGCCGGCGCACATCAAAGGTTACCAATATTTAAGAGAAGCAATCATGATGTCTGTGCAGGATGTGGAGATGTTAGGTTCCATCACGAAAGTACTGTATCCTACGATTGCTAAGAAATATCAGACGACACCGAGCCGGGTGGAACGCGCCATCAGACACGCAATTGAAGTGGCGTGGTCGAGAGGTCGTATGGAAACGCTGGACGCTCTGTTCGGCTATACGATCAATACCGGCAAGGGAAAGCCAACCAACTCGGAGTTTATTGCGCTTATTGCTGATAAGATACGTCTTCAGTACAGAAACTAAAAAATAACCCTTTTATTGCCAGTCAAAATGCTGTATAATATGTTCTATGAATTAGAACGGATTGGACAATGTATATCTTGGAGGGTTAGCATGAAAAATATTTTGTTTGTTGCGTCGGAAGGTGTTCCTTTTATCAAAACAGGCGGCTTGGCAGACGTCGTGGGGTCTCTGCCAAAATGCATTGACAAGGAGTATTTTGACATCCGGGTTATCCTTCCCAAATACACCTGCATGAAACAGGAGATGAAGGATAAACTTACTTATAAGACTCATTTCTATATGGATTTCCATTGGAAAGAGGAGTATGTGGGTGTTTTGGAAGCCGAAGTTGACGGCGTGAAATATTATTTTATCGATAACGAGTCGTTCTTTAACGGATTTAAGCCCTATAGCGATAATGCTTTATTTGAGATTGAGAAATATGCGTTTTTCTGTAAGGCTGCGCTGTCAATTCTGCCGGTAATCGATTTCAGACCGGATTTGATTCACTGTCATGACTGGCAGACCGGATTGATTCCCGTATATCTGAAAGAGAGATTCCAAGGCGGCGATTTCTACAGAGGAATCAAGACCGTTATGACGATTCATAACCTTAAGTTCCAAGGTAAATGGAGTGTCAAAGAGGTCAAAGAGATTACCGGGCTTCCGGATTACTTCTTTACCTCCGATAAGCTGGAGGCGTATAAGGACGCCAATCTTTTGAAGGGCGGTCTGGTATATGCGGATGCGATTACCACCGTCAGCGATACATATGCCGAGGAGATTAAGACGGCATTTTACGGAGAGGGACTGAACGGTCTTCTGTGTGCAAGGGCAAGAGATCTGCGCGGTATCGTCAACGGCATCGACTATGACGAGTTCAATCCGGAGACAGACAACTACATCGAGAATCACTATAATGCAGTGAATTTCCGTAAAGAGAAGATTAAGAATAAGCGTGCGCTGCAGGCGGAACTTGGACTCAATCAGGACGATAAGACGATGCTTATCGGTATCGTATCCCGTCTGACCGGGCAGAAAGGTTTCGACCTGATCGCTTACATTATGGATGAGCTTTGTCAGGATAATGTGCAGATTGTCGTTCTGGGAACGGGCGAGGAACAGTATGAGAATATGTTCCGGCATTTTGACTGGAAATATCACGGTAAAGTATCGGCTAACATTTATTATTCCGATGCGCTATCACATAAAATATATGCGGCAAGCGACGTGTTCCTGATGCCTTCTTTGTTTGAGCCTTGCGGCTTAAGCCAGCTTATGTCCCTGCGCTATGGAACCGTGCCGATTGTGCGTGAGACCGGCGGACTGAAGGATACGGTACAGCCGTATAACGAATACGAGGGAACCGGCACGGGATTCAGCTTTACTAATTACAACGCGCATGAGATGCTTGGCACGATTCGCTATGCGGAGCATATATTCTATGATAAGAAACGTGAGTGGAATAAGATCGTTGACAGAGCGATGGCAGTAGATTATTCATGGCATGTATCTGCGAAGAAATATCAGGAGATGTATGACTGGCTGATCGGTTAAAGCAAAACTGGTTAGATACTTATAGAATATCAGAGCAAGTCGTTTGGCTTGCTCTGCTTTTTTCGATTGTTGAACTGATAATGGGCCCCAGGAGGGAAGCAAATGAACGAACAAAA
>VSOA01000289.1 GCA_009774585.1 Lachnospiraceae bacterium | reverse complement strand
ATCCTGCGCAGTAGTGCCGCTGCAGAACTGGTATGTGACCTGAAAAGGCGCGTTGAGCTGGAAGAAAGAGGTGACGCGGCTGGCGGCATTGCGGATTATGAGCGGAGAAGTTGCGTTGTCTTCGTGGTAGTAATTGCCTGCAACAATTTCTTTGTCTCTGATCAATCCTTCATGTACGCTCATCGTCAGTTCCCGCTTTCCCCTATTTATCATGCACGAATATGATACAAATATTACCCGCTGTAATCCATTGTGACATTGTTCATAATAGACAATAAGATTACAATAATACAAACAAGACAATTATAACCATAATTATGGAAAAGGTAAAGTGAAAGCAGTACAAATGCGTTGCCAAAATGTGTATGTCTGGGAAAGGAGACGAAGTGAAAGACAGGATGGTATTAGGCGCGGACTTGGGCTGGGTAAGCCAGTTGGAATCGCGTGGAATCAGATGGGTTGATGAGGAGGGCAGACAGATTGATCCGCTGCAGGCAGTTAAGGATATGGGAACCAATACGGTGCGGCTCAGGGTATTTGTCAATCCCCCGAAAGAGGCTTTCTGGCAGAAGAAAAACGGGACAGTATGTATGCTTGGGTTTGCGGACGCGGAAAGCGTACTGGAAATGGCAAAAAGAGTCAAGGCAATGGACTTGCAGTTAATGATAGACTTTCATTACAGCGATCATTTTGCCGATCCGCAGTATCAGGATGTTCCGGAAGCGTGGCAAAATGAAGACGGAGAGGGGCTGAAAAAGAAAGTTTACGAACATACGAAGGAAGTATTGCATCTGCTCGTAGAGAATGGAGCGGCTCCTGAGTGGGTACAGGTAGGCAATGAGATTAATCCGGGCATCCTGCTTCCGCACGGCGGACTGAAGGAAAACCCGGGACAACTAGTAGAATTTTTGAATATGGGTTATGATGCAGTCAAAGAATGCTGTCCGGACTGTAAAGTGATCACTCACATAGCGGGACCGTATAAACCTGACTGGTGCGAGCCTTTTTTGGATAATTTCTTTGAAAAGGGCGGCAAAACGGATGTTCTTGGGTTTTCGCATTATCCGTACTGGTTTAAAGTGGAGCAGAGCGCGGAGTTTTTACTAGGCTATTTGTCAAGATATGAACAAAAGTATCATAAGCCGGTTATGGTCTGTGAGGTCGGCGGACCGGAAAATGAGGAAGAAGGAACCTATCAGTTACTTATGAATACGATGGAAGCACTTGAAAGGCTTCCTGATGAGAAAGGACTTGGTGTGGTCTACTGGGAACCGGAAGTGGCTTCGGGATTGCTGCCGGATAAATATTTTATGGGCGCATCGCGGCTTGTTAATGAACATACCTTACAGTTTACGAAGGCGCTGAGTGCGTACCGGGACCATGAAGCATAGGAGAGATTGAAGGAAGGAAGAGGATAATCATATGAAGAAAAGAATAATGGCATTGTTTTTAAGCGGTATACTGGCGGCGTCGCTTCTGACGGGGTGCGGCGGAACAGGAAGTGACACGGGTACGAATCAGAACGAAGCGGCAGACAGTGAGACGAACGATGGTTCGGGAGAAGTGTCGCAGAATGGCGACGACAGCGTGGCGGGAACACCCAATGATGCAGTGGACGGTAGTGCAGCAGGCAGTGAGACCTTGTCGGTGTGGTGCTGGGATCCGGCGTATAATATCAACGCACTTAGGATTGCGGAGGAGATCTACCAGAAAGACCATCCGGATTTTCATCTGGAAATTATAGAGACGAATGCGGAAGATATTGCCACCAAAATGGCAACTGCTACGACTTCCGGAGAGTATGGGGTACTGCCTGATATTTTGCTGTATGATGATGCGACATTTCAGGTAAATGCGACAAGTTATCCGGATGTCTTATTGGATTTATCCGATTATGGGTTCAATTACGATGAGTTTTCACCGGGCAAAGTTGGGTACTCTACAATAGACGGCAGGCATTACGGCATTCCTTTTGACAGCGGTACTGTGATCGCATGTTATCGGACGGACATTTTAGAGCAGGCCGGATATACCATCGATGACTTTACGGATATTACATGGAGCGAGTGGATTGAGAAAGCGAAGGTTGTTCTGGATAAGACAGGATGCCCTCTTTTAAACGGTATGAGTTCTTATAATCAGATCACGGTAATGCTGCGGTCGGCGGGCGGCTCTTTCTTCAATGAAAATGGAGAACCTGATATTGCGTCAAATGAGATTGTTAAATCAGTTGTTGAAACATATGCACAGATGGTACAGGCGGGGGTTTATACGGAAGAAACCGGATGGGACACATACATCGGCGGCATGAACACGGGAAGAATTGCCGGTGCAATGAATGGATGCTGGATTATGGCGTCTATACAGGCAGCAGAGGACCAGAGTGGATTGTGGGAAATTACAAATATACCGAAGTTAGACGATGTTGACTCGGCAACCAATTATTCCAGTCAGGGCGGTTCGAGCTGGGCGGTTACGACGAAATGCGCGAATCCGGAGCTGGCAGTGGACTTCTTTAAGACAACTTTTGGAGGCAGTACCGAACTGTATGATGAGATTCTGCAGACAGGCGCCATCTCTACATGGCTTCCGGCGGCAGAAAGTGATAAATATGCGGAACCCGTTGCATTTTATAACAATCAGCCGGTCTTTTCGCTCATCACGACTTACTCGGCATCTGTACCGGAATGCTATGTGGGTGTTTATTTCCAGAATGCCCTGAGTGATGTGGTGAATGCAATCACAAATGTTATTTATTCAGGCAGTGATATTGAAAGCGAACTGCAGACGGCGGAGGAAACGCTGATATTTGAAATGGAGCAAAAATAAGAAAACGTTTATTGTAAAAAGACGCTGACCATAATGATAAGGAGCTAAAAGGCAGAGAGTATTTACGGGGTATCATATGAAAAAACTAAGTGTAAAACAAAGGCAGAATCTGACGGGCTGGGCATTTTTGACCCCAGCCGTCATCCTCCTGATCGTGTTGAATTTCATGCCGCTGATTCAGGCATTCTTCTTGTCGTTGGAGACGGGGCGAGGGAGCAATATGGAATTTACGGGATTCAGCAATTATGTCCGTATGTTCCGGGATCCAATTTTTATCCAGACGATAAAGACCACGCTGTTATATATGGTGGTGACGGTTCCGGTTATGATTGTTTTGGGCATAGTGCTGGCAGTACTGTTAAACGATCCGCTGCTGAAATTGAAAGGAATTTACCGGACGTGTATTTTCCTTCCGGCGGCAGTCTCACTGGTGGCATCGGCTATTATTTTCCGTTCCCTTTTTGCCATGGACGGGTTCGTGAATGCCATACTACTTAAAATGGGAGTCATACGGACAAGCTTTAATTTCCTCGGACATCCGGACAGCGCGAAGGTGATACTGATCATCATGAGGATATGGCGCTGGGTAGGATATCAGATGATATTTTTCCTGGCGGGACTGCAGAATATAGACGATTCGCTGTATGAGGCGGCGAGAATCGACGGTGCGACATCTTTCCAGTGCTTTCGTAAAATTACATTGCCGCTGCTAAAGCCGATGATCCTATTTACAACGGTTATGTGCTTAAACAGCGCGTTGCAGGTGTATGACGAATCGGTGAACCTGACGGGAGGCGGACCGGGAACCACGACGATGGCACTGGCACATTATGTTTACAATACATCATTTGTGAATGTGCCTAATTTCGGTTACTCGTGTGCAATGTCCATGATGATACTGATTTTCGTGGCTGTAATGACATTTATCCAGATGAAGGCAGGTGATACGCGTGAGTAGAAAGACAGTTAAGCTTTTAAAAAGATTGCCGAAGAACATCATATTATCCATTGTGTCACTTGTCTGCGTATTCCCATTGTTCTGGGTTATCATAGCGGCGACGAACAAGAGCGTGGATATACTTCGAGGAACGCTTCTGCCGGGCGCATGGCTTGGTGAGAACTGGAAGATGCTTACAACTACTTATAGCATTACGCCGGCGCTCATCAATTCCGTCAAGTATTCGGCGGTGACGACGCTCGCGTCCTTGGTGGTATCTTCCATCGCCGGTTACGGATTCGAAGTGTATCATGACCGCGGAAAAGATTCGTTGTTCAAAGTATTGATGCTGACGATGATGATTCCCTTTACGGCGACGATGATCCCGCTCTACCGCATGTACTCGAAGATGCATCTGTTGGACACGACGCTTGGATTTATCTTACCGTCGGTGTCGGCTGTGTTCCTGATCATGCTTTTCAGGCAGAACAGCAGGGCGTTCCCCATGGAGATCATTGAGGCGGCGAGAATTGACGGGGAGAGTGAACTGGGGATTTTCTTTAAAATGTATGTACCTACCATGCGGCCGACTTATGCGGCGGGAATGACGATTACCTTCATGAATGCGTGGAACAATTTCATGTGGGCGAAACTGATCATGTCTAACGACGAGACACAGACATTTCCGATGCTGATCGCCAACATGACCTCCGGACACTACACGGATTACGGCATGCTGATGTTAGCGGTGCTGATTTCAACGCTTCCGACAATCATCATATTCTTTGCGCTGCAGAAGAGCTTTGTGCAGGGCATGACGGGAGCGGTGAAAGGATAAAATATGTTTTTCCTATTCAGAGAGTGCGCAGGGCAGAGTAAGCTGTCCTGCGTGTTTTCTTTGATGTGGCATACATATACTCGACAGTTATAATAATTAATATTATAATATAGTAT
>VSOA01000288.1 GCA_009774585.1 Lachnospiraceae bacterium | reverse complement strand
ATTCATAGAATATCGTATAACCATAAGGAGTTGTTGTTCTATGAATTCATTATTATCATTACAAGATATCTCCTATTCTTATCATAGCTTAAAAGAGGAAACTCCTGCTCTCTCAAATATATCTTTTGAAGTATCCGAAGGAGAATTTCTTGCTATCGTAGGTCCCAGCGGATGCGGCAAATCTACACTTTTATCCATCATAGCCGGACTTCTTACGCCTGAACAAGGAAGCCTGTTCTATAAAGGAAAGTCTCTTGCATGCTGCGGTCCTGAAAATACTGTCAAAATCGGCTATATGCTACAGCATGATCATTTATTTGAATGGCGTACCATCTATCAGAACGTCATTCTTGGTCTGGAACTCAATCACACACTTAACGGCGAAAACCGTAATTATGTCATAAAGCTTCTACAAGATTATGAGCTTTACTCGTTTAAGGATAAAAAGCCTTCCGAACTGTCGGGCGGCATGCGTCAGCGGGCGGCGCTCATACGCACGATGGCTATCCACCCGAATCTGCTTCTGCTTGACGAGCCATTCTCCGCACTGGATTCACAGACAAGGTTAAACGTATCCGCAGATATTGCCCAGATTATCCGTCAGACAAATATGACTGCGATTTTGATCACACACGACCTTGCCGAAGCAGTCACCTTAGCCGACCGCGTTCTCGTCCTATCCAAAAGACCTGCCTGTATCAAATGTGAAATGCCGATTCATTTCGACCTTGACCGTCATGATCCTATGATGATCAGGAATACTCCAGAATATCAACTCTATTTCAATCAACTGTGGGAGGTGTTGACAAATGAACAGTCCGTTTTCCAATCCACCTGATCATTTACCAAAAAACATGTCCGAAAATCAATATCTCTTCTTAAAAGCGCACTGGCGGCACCATCATATGGTCAGCCTATCTCGTTTCCTTCTGATTGCCATTTTCTTAGGACTTTGGGAAACTGCCGCAAGAAGAGAATGGATAGACGTTTTCTTTTTCAGTAGTCCGTACGGCATTGTCTCCTACCTGTATCAAATGCTGCTGGATCACTCTTTCTTCACACATACGGGCATCACACTGTTAGAAACAATTGTCAGTTTCTTATTGGTCACGCTGCTCAGCCTTCTCGCTGCAACGCTTCTATGGTATATCAACGGGCTCGCCGAAGTCTTGGAACCGTATCTTGTTATTTTAAACTCCCTGCCGAAATCAGCACTGGCACCACTTTTAATCGTTTGGCTCGGCACAGGAACTAATACGATTATTGTCGCTGGTATCTCTGTCGCCATCTTCGGCTCCATTATTAATCTGTATACCGGATTTTGTCAGGCGGATGCGGAAATGCTGAAACTGATTTATACGCTTGGCGGAAATCGCAAAGATGCATTTCTGAAAGTAATACTGCCCAGTAGTATTCCTCTCATTCTCAGCAACATGAAAGTCAATATCGGGCTCTCGTTAGTGGGTGTGATCATCGGTGAATTTCTTGCGGCCAGACATGGTCTCGGATATCTGATTATCTACGGTTCCCAAGTATTCCAGTTAAATATGGTAATCACATCTATCATCATCTTATGCGCCATCGCCATGGCATTCTATAAGATCATCCAGAGTCTGGAACACTACTACCGTAAGAAACGCTGATAACTCATATTTTAAGCGTATGCACTGCTTTGACTCGCATAGTCAATATATTGTCAAAAAAAGTGTCACATTCCAGCCGCAGTCCGGTTGTTATGTGACACGCTACATCCCTTAACCCTGCTCGCTCCACAGCACGATATCCCCGTTTCGCAGTGATTCCTGTACCATAATGATACGCTGATTCCGCGAACCACGAAACTGCAGACTGATATCTTTCTCTTGCATGACAAATTCGCCATCCACAAGCACGTCAATATATGACAAAAACACTCGCATATCCTTCCACTGTACACAGAACTTATCAACAATATCTTCATCAAAGCGATATCCGCTGTAGCACCAGATATTTTTCTTCGGATAACGCTCTTTCACTTTGCTGACAAAGGGTAGCAGCGCCTGCCAGTTCGCGTACTCAAGCGGCTCGCCGCCAAGAAGTGTAAGCCCTGAAATATACTCTGGTTCCAGATAGGTCAAAAGCTTCTTCTCCGCGCTCTCATCAAAAAAATTTCCATAATTAAAATCCCATGTTTCCTCATTAAAACATCCCACACAGTGATGCGTGCAGCCGCTCACAAAAAGAGTTACCCTAACACCGGGGCCGTTCGCAATATCACAATTTTTAATCTCCGAATAATTCATATGCCGCCTCGCCTATAGATGCAGAACCCTTTCCTTGATTTCCTGCGTACGCCCTTGATTCCAGAACTGCGTACCGATATATCCACATGTCCGTCTTGCCACATTCATTTTATCCTGATCCGTGTTTCCACAGTTAGGACATTTCCACACCAGCTTACCGTCCGCATCCGCAACAATCTGAATTTCTCCGTGATAATCACATTTCTGGCAATAGTCGCTCTTGGTGTTCAACTCCGCATACATGATATTTTCATAGATATACTGCATCACGGACAGTACAGCGTCTATATTATTCTCCATATTCGGCACTTCCACATAGCTGATCGCGCCGCCCGGTGATAATTCCTGAAACTGCGATTCAAATTTCAACTTGTCGAATGCATTGATATCCTCTGTCACATGCACATGATAACTGTTGGTAATATAATTTTTATCCGTTACGCCCTCAATCACACCGAAACGCTTCTGTAAACATTTCGCAAATTTATATGTGGTTGACTCAAGCGGCGTACCATACAGGCTGAAATCTATATTCGTCTCTTCACGCCATTCTTTACATGCATTGTTGAGATACTGCATCACTTTTAAGGCAAAAGGCGTCCCTTCCCGATCCGTATGGCTCTTGCCCGTCATATATTTGGTGCATTCGCACAATCCGGCATATCCGAGCGAAATTGTCGAATAACCACCATAGAGAAGTTTATCAATCTTCTCTCCCTTCTTCAGTCTCGCGAGCGCGCCGTTCTGCCATAACACGGGCGCAACATCCGACGGCGTTCCTTTTAATCTGTTGTGGCGGCACATGAGCGCGCGCCTGCACATATCGAGCCGTTCGTCCATGATTTCCCAGAATTTCTTCATATCTCGGCCGGAAGAACATGCCACATCTACCAGATTTAAAGTGACAACGCCCTGATTAAACCGTCCGTAAAATTTCGGTTTGTCTTCCTCGTCATGGTAAACCGTGAGGAAAGAGCGGCATCCCATACAAGTATAACAATTCCCGTCTTTCAGTTTCTTCATGATTTTCTCGGAGATATAATCCGGCACCATACGCTTAGCCGTACATTTTGCCGCCAACTTCGTCAAATACCAATATTTGCTGTCCTCGTGAATATTATCTTCTTCAAGCACATATATAAGCTTCGGAAATGCCGGCGTGATATAGACGCCCTTCTCGTTCTTAACTCCTACGATGCGCTGGTTAAGCATTTCTTCGATAATCATGGCAAGGTCGTCACGAAGCTGTCCCTCCGGCACCTCATCAATATACATAAACACCGTAATAAAAGGCGCTTGTCCGTTGGTGGTCATCAGTGTGATCACCTGATATTGAATCATTTGCACGCCGCGCTTAATTTCATCCCTGACCCTGCTCTCTGCAATCTGGTTCATCTGTTCTTCGCTCGCCTGAAGTCCGCTCTCCGCCAGTTCTTTCCTGATTTCTCTGCGAAATTTCTCTCTGCTCACCTGTACAAAAGGCGCTAAGTGCGACAACGAAATACTCTGTCCACCATACTGGCAGCTTGCAATCTGTGCGATACACTGCGTCGCCACATTACATGCCGTCGAAAAACTCTTAGGCGTGTCAATCATCGTCTCGCTGACTACCGTTCCGTTCTGCAACATATCTTCCAAATTTACAAGACAGCAATTGTGCATATGCTGCGCAAAATAATCCGCATCATGAAAATGCAGAATCCCCTGCTCATGCGCATCCACAATATCCGGCGGCAGTAAGAAGCGTTTCGTAATATCCTTGCTGACCTCCCCGGCCATATAGTCGCGCTGCACGCTATTGACCGTAGGATTCTTGTTTGAATTTTCCTGTTTTACTTCCTCGTTATTACATTCAAGCAGACTTAGAATCTGCTCATCCGTCGAATTGGATTTCCTGACTAACGCTCTTTTATAACGATATGTGATGTAATTTCTTGCCATCGTATATGCGCGGTACTTCATCAGTTGGTTCTCTACCATATCCTGAATTTCCTCCACGCTTGGAGAGCGTCTCATCTCTTCACAATTTCTCGCTACAACTTCCGCAATCTCATCAATTTCTTCATCCGTTAATTTGTCTTCCTCTTTGACACTGTTGTTTGCCTTACAGATTGCTGCCACGATTTTCTCCAAGTCAAAGGTCACTTCCGCACCGCTTCTCTTGATAATCTTCATTCTACAACACCTACTATCCCTTCTCTGAAACACCATATATAATATAGTATACCCAATTCGCGTATACTATATATTGTATCACCGAAAATTTTACTGTCAAGGTATTGTATATTATTATTTTTATCTCTATTTTGACCGACCGAGTCGATCAAATCCAACCGCGATATGGCTGTACTCATTTTCAAGGCGCTTCAGCGTTTCTCTGGCATATTCTTCGCGTTCCATCCGGAGCTTATGCATAATGCCGCTCTTTGTCTCAAGCATCAGATAATATTCCTTTAACAGAAACTCTCCGCTTTCTCCACTCTCTTCC
>VSOA01000287.1 GCA_009774585.1 Lachnospiraceae bacterium | reverse complement strand
AATGACGTGTATCGTTAATAATTGTTATCCGCATGAACGGAATCCGCTGGCAGCATTGTATCAACCGCGTATTCAGTTAATGACATTGACGCGGACCGTCAATTATCTGATTGGCGCGGAGAAGGCTGTCAGCAGCAAGAGAGATATAGATTAATCGAATGTGCCGACTCAATAAAATAAAGTCTGAAGCTGGGCGGAAATGGAGTAAAATATGAGAACAGAACAAACATACACAGAGGAATATGCAGTCGTTGCTGGAATTGAGCACTACCTGCTGCACTATCAGTCAAAGCCGGAGGATCCTGTCCTGCTATTTATCCATGGCGGACCCGGGCAGACAGAAAGTTTCTTTGCTTTTGACGTGGAGGAATATGCACAGCGCAATTATAATATCGTCTATTATGATCAGCGCGGTGCGGGGAAGACATGGCTGAGAAATAAAAAGAGCAAGCCTGATACGGAAACGTTAAAAAATGATTTGCTGGAGATTGTGCTATATCTAAAGAAGAAGTACGGCAAAGAAAAAATCGGAATTCTGGGGCATTCGTGGGGAAGCGTTCTGGGGAGTATGTTTGCATTGGAACATCCGGAGCAAACATTATGCTACATAGGATGCGGACAGGTCGTTAATATTGTGAAAAACGAACAGATGGGCTATGCAATCTTAAAAGATACGATTGAAAAAAGCGGTAACAAAAAAGACATAAGAAAACTGCAAAAAATCGGCAAGTATCCGACAGATTACTTTGACATGAAGACTTATCGTAAGATGGGGCAGATTAGAAGCTTACAGGGGAAGTACGGCTTGGCGCAGGATTTTGGAAAGACAGCCATTGATTTGTGGCGACGTTCACCGATTATGGGTATGCAGGATTTGCTGCCTTTTATGATGGGTATGTTGGTCAACATGCAGCTTATGAGAGAATTGATGTCCTTTGACTTAAGGGAAAAAGGGAATTGCTATCTGGTTCCGGTCTACTATGTGCTCGGAGAGAAGGATAGTCAGACGCCAATAGAGATCAGCATGAAATATTTTGAGGAAGTACAGGCGCCTGATAAGAAGCTTTATCTGATTCCTAATGCCGGTCATGCGCCGATGCTTGACAATGTGGAGGAGTATCGGAGGGCGGTGAGAGAGATTGTGGGGAAGGTGTAGTCCTTTTCTTCCCTTGACACCCCAATCGCCATTGAGTTATAATATAAATCCGCTCGTTGCAGCTGACGGGCAGTTACTTGTAAAGTGAATAAGGTATTTCCCGGCTGTCACAGGGGAAACAGGCCCTACTTGGCAAGATATTTTCATCTGCGCAGGCAGAAATATTACTACCAGGAGGAAGCAAAATGATTACGATGGAGCATGTATGTAAATCGTACAGAGTAGCAAAAAGAAATGCAGGTATGAAAGAAGCCTGCAAAGCGTTGTTCCGGCGGGAAACGGAAGTCATTCAGGCGTTGTCTGACGTCAGCTTTACCATTCAGGACGGAGAGATGGTAGGGTATATAGGTCCCAACGGAGCAGGGAAAAGTTCTACAATCAAAATTCTAAGCGGCATCTTAACCCCGGAGAGCGGAAGCTGTCTCGTGGACGGGCGCATACCATGGAAGAACCGGACAGAACATGTGCGGCGGATTGGCGTGGTGTTTGGTCAGCGTTCACAACTGTGGTGGGATGTTCCGGTGATTGATTCCTTTGAACTCTTAAAGGATATCTATTCGATTCCCTCAAATGAATATTGGAATAACATGGAAGAGTTGACGGAGTTACTGCATTTGCAGGAACTTCTCAAGATGCCGACAAGGCAGTTGTCTCTCGGACAAAGGATGCGTTGTGAAATTGCGGCTTCTCTATTACATTCCCCGAAAATATTGTTTCTCGACGAACCGACAATTGGTTTGGATGCGGTATCCAAGCTGGCTGTGCGGGAATTTGTCATGCGGCTCAATCAGGACCACAAGACGACAGTTATATTGACAACGCATGATATGCAGGATATAGAAGCGTTGACCAATCGAATTATCCTGATTGGCAGAGGACGCGTACTCATGGACGGTACATTGGATGATATGCGGCGGCTGGCGAAAGAGCAGGGAGAGCCGGAACGGGAGAAGATGCCGGCAGACAATGGGAGTATGCAGGCGCCGGCGGAATGCGGAAGTGAAAGTCTTGAGCGTATCGTTGCCGGTATTTATCAAAAGCTGGATATTCTGTAGCGGGATCCATGAGAGGGGATGATTATATGACAAAGTATAAAACATATTTTTCTTTCTTTCGTATCAGGTTCAATATGGGATTGCAGTACCGCGTGGCGGCAGTCAGCGGTGCGGCGACCCAGCTCTTGTGGGGACTGATGGAATGCCTTGCCTTTATGGCCTTTCAAAGGTCAGCGCCGGAAGCCTACCCGATGGCGGTTTCGGCGACAGTCTCCTATGTATGGCTGAGAGAAGCATTTTTCTCTGCGTTTACGACATGGAATGCAGACCAAGATATTTTTGACAGTATTGTGAATGGTGGAATTGCCTATGAGTTATGCCGCCCTGTTTCCATCTATCATATGTGGTTTGCGAAGACAACGGCAAGCCGTGCTGCAGGTGCGGGACTGCGGTGTATTCCACTGCTTTTGGCTGCAAGTATTCTTCCGAGGCCTTATCGCCTGTCACTTCCGGCGAGCCCGCTGCACTTTGTTTTGTTTACGATCACGCTGCTTCTGGGACTTGGTGTGACGGTGGCATTTTGCATGTTTACATACATTTTGGCGTTCTTTACGATATCGCCGCAGGGATTACGGATGCTTCTTACTTCTATGATAGATTTTTTGTCCGGAGCAATCATTCCGCTGCCTTTTATGCCGGATGCAGTCAGAAGCATTGTGGAATTGCTGCCCTTTGCAGGAATGTTCAATGTACCGCTTTTGATTTACAGTGGTGAACTGGCAGGTGCGGCGATGTACCGCGGTATCGGGCTGCAATGTTTCTGGCTGGTTACGCTTGTCATCTCAGGAAGGATATTGTGCAGAGTAGCGGAACGCAGGATTGTCGTGCAGGGCGGTTGATAAGAAGAGGTAGGGAAATGAAAGAGAAGATAAAAAGTAATGTTAAACTATATTTTCACTATTTATCCGTTGCACTGCGCAGTACGATGCAGTATAAAACATCCTTTTATCTGATGGTCACAGGACGGTTTCTGCTGTTTTTCAACGGGATATTAGGGGTGTATTTCATGTTCTCGCGTTTTGGTCATGTGAAAGGGTATACGTTTGGCGAAGTACTGCTTTGTTTTGCTATTATCCAAGCAGATTTTGCATTGGCGGAATGTATTGGCAGCGGGTTTGCCGCGTTTGCAGGTATCGTGCGGCAGGGAGAGTTTGACAGGGTACTGCTCCGACCTCGCAGCACGATTTTGCAGGTTCTGGGAAGTCAGTTTCGGATTGACAGAATCGGGTTGATTTTTCAGGCGGTTTTTATGTTTACATACGGTGTAGTCATCAGTCCGGTGGAGTGGACGTTTGGCAGGATTATGACGGTTTGTTTCATGCTTCTTGGCGGAACGACGCTTTTTGTCAGCTTCTTCTTGCTGCGGGCGGCATTCACGTTTTTTACATTGGATGGGATTGAATTGGTCAATATTCTGACATATGGCGCGCAGGAGCACGGGAAATATCCAATCGATATTTATGGGAAAAAGATGTTGAAGTTCTGCACTTATGTTATTCCGTACACGCTGATACAATACTATCCGCTGCAGTACTTGCTGGGGCGCACGAATCGGTGGTATTATGGAGTATACCCTCTATGTGCGTTATATTTTCTGCTGATATGCTATGGTATGTGGCGATTCGGAATGCGGCATTATCAATCGGCAGGTTCGTGACAGGTCATTTTGCTCATAAGAAAACATGAGGTGGAGGATTGGCTGGAATGAGAGAAAATATGATACTTGAAACAGAGAGACTGTATATGCGGGAAATGACGCAGGAAGATTTTCAATCTTTATGCAAAATTATGCAAGATGAAGAAACTATGTATGCTTATGAAGGCGCTTTCAGTGATGTAGAAGTGCAGGAGTGGCTCGACAGACAAATTTCCCGATATCGGAAATGGGGTTTTGGTCTTTGGGCGGTTATTCTTAAAGGGACGGATGAAATGATTGGGCAATGCGGACTTACCATGCAGCCGTGGAAGGATAAAGAAGTGCTTGAGGTAGGTTATCTCTTCAGACGGATATATTGGCATAACGGTTATGCGGTGGAGGCGGCTAAAGCGTGCAAGCGATATGCGTTTGAAACACTGGATGCCAAAGAAGTTTGTTCTATTATCAGAGATACGAATATAGCATCCCGAAATGTAGCTGTTAGAAATGGAATGACGATAGCGGACAGTTGGATGAAACATTATAGGGGTGTGGATATGCCTCATTATCGATATGTAGTTGTCTGCTAAATTGTTTTCGACAGCGGCAAGCCGCATAATCTGATACCAATGAAGCGTAGTTTAGTAGCGCTTCTGAAGCGTGGGACTACTATTGTGTTAATTTGCAACATTTTTTAAATTTAAAATATTGACAAACGATTAAAAATGGTGTTAAAATGTAAATCCACCGTTAAAAAATCAATGCTTGAAATAAAAACTTAAAAAATTTATAAAAAAGGTATTGACGGTCGGCGGTGGGTGTGATAATATACCAACGTTGCGTGTTGAAAAATAACAGATACGCGACACCGAACCTTGACAAATCAACAGTAATGCAACCCTGAAAATTCAAGAGAAAAATTTTCAGAGAGTATCGAAC
>VSOA01000286.1 GCA_009774585.1 Lachnospiraceae bacterium | reverse complement strand
TACAGATTTACCGGGGACGGAGGCTTTGTCAAGGTAAATGACAGCTGTAAGATGACTTCAGACAGGGAAATCGTTTATTTTGAGGAAAAGGATGGCGGAATATACATCAGAACGGATAAGTTCACCGTATACCCGGGGCTTGGAATATATCAGGGACTTGTTGGAAATGCGGCGGGTATGTACACAGGAGAGAAAATGGAAGAAAATCCCATCCCCCGCAGTGTACAGCAAAGCTGGGACGAGCTTTCGCAGACAGTATTCGTCACATATAACGAAAAATGGAACTCCCTGCAATATGAAACTCCGTTTTACCGGGTCGTGACAGATAAGGCATTTCCCGGCTATATTCTGGTAAAAAACAGCGCAGGGGCAAGAGTGGAAAAGTTGACCGATGAAGATCATGCCGGTTTCTTTACCTCCATACCGAGCAGTGCAAACAGAGATTTGTTTGACATAGAGATCACCCGGCAAACCTATGCGGATGGAACATCGGCAGCCTCCTTTGATCTGAGTGACGGGACGCGTTGCCGCAGTGTGGACAGCCTCCCGGTGTTTACCGTTGACATCACCGAAATATCCCTTCACAGCGGTGAAGCTGTATGGTATCGTATTGGGAAAGATATGGGCGGAAAGAGTATTGTTGTCGAACGTCCTGACAACTCTGCTGTATTCGTCTACAACAAGTTCCGTGAGGTGTTATATAGCACCCACATCAAGGATGCAATCAACGCCATCGACCTTCCTCCGGACGGCTATATCGCTTTTATAGGTGAAAACGGCGACAGTGTGAAAGTATTCAAGTAACGCTGTCAAAGTTGGTAATGGCAATGTTAAGATTGGTTCGTATGTGTGTGGTGTGACGGTTTCTATGGCTCATATTTTAGTTGTTGATGGGAAATTGGAGTGGTACAATTTATTACAGCATACTTTCCGGTCAAAGCACAGATTCTTGATGCTGGTTGTGGAATGGGTCGAGAGGGTTTGCATTGCTTGTGTAAAAACAAGACGGAATAATATAGCGTATAAGGAGGGAATTATGTGCGATAGGGTCAAATTGGCAGTTATAGCGAGAGAACAAGCTGCAAAACCGTACAACGGGAAAGCGAATAATTGTGTGCCCAATATATAGGATATAGTTGCACTATTCTCGAAGTGGTCTGTGGACGAGGCTAATGGGCTTTGGTGTGCTGCATTTGTATATCATTGTGTCATATTAGCGGGATTCAAAATTCCTGTTCGTCCGAAAGAATCCTCTTGTTCTCTTGCGGGTTGCGTGGCTTGGGAAGAGTGGGCGCAAGCAGATAACCGTATTGAATGCCATAGTGGGAATGACGACGTCTTTGAGCCTGCGGCTGGAGATATTGTTCTTTTTGATAGGGTATTCAACAACACGGATCATGACCATATTGGCATTGTACTTGAAGATTATGATGATTATATCATAACTGCAGAGGGAAATGTTGAAAATGTCTCTCGTATTTTAGAACGTAAAAAGGATAGTCATATTCGTGCGTATATTCGTATCCCCGATAATTTTTCGTATTAAGACAACTTCTTGTTGGAGAGGGAGAAACATTTAGACTTTATTTCCGAGAACTCGTGAGGGTGTTATATTCAAGACGAGTTCTCGGACTAATAATTTGATTATGTCATTACTGTCGCCTATTGCATGGATGGCGTTTATTGCGTCATATTCTTTGCAACATATTATACGCCATAATAATGTTGAATAGCATGTGCAACATATTCAGAACAGCCTTTTCCAAACTGGCTATCAGTTGCTTCTGCAAGTTTTTGACTTAGCAAATATTCTTTTGCTAAATCGAGCAGGATATTTCTTGCATTATCAAGCGCAAACATTGTCTTATAATTCTCTGCAAGCAGTTCAACAGCGGAATGTGCCATATCCATATCGTCAGTTTCTTTCGCAGTCATAAACTGCTTGTAGATTTTGGCATTTTCTTCTTGCTCCTGCTTTAGCTCTTCGGTATTTCCGGTTGCCTGCATGACTGCGTCTATTGCCTTTTCTTTGCTTCCATACCATTTCAATAAATCTGCGGTAGCTTGCTCGTTAGCAAAGCCGGACACCAAATGCTCTTTGTATTTTTCCATACTCCCGTATTTCTGTACCTGTTCGTCAAGGCTTTTTTTTGACATGCATTCTAAAGTATGGTTTACCATTTTCTGTATTTCCTCGTTGTTAAATGCTCCAAAACTCATAGTATTGACTCCCTTCACTACATCTGTTATTAACTCGATAATTCCATTTAGCCGATTTCGTTTTTGCTCCAATAAAGATTTTTGAGCTAATAGAGCCTGCTCTTTATCATAATTAGGGTTATCCATGATTTTTTTAATGTCCATCAATGGAATTTCTAATTCTCTAAAGAACATAATTTCCTGCAACTTTTCTAACGCTTTGTTGTCATAGAGCCGATAACCGGCCTCCGTTAGTTCCGTTGGTTTTAGTAAACCAATTTCGTCGTAATATCTTAACGTTCTTATACTTACGCCGGTTATCTCTGATACGTCTTTTACGGTTTTCATTACATCCTCCTTTCGGTTCAATCGTAAACCGTTACGCTACGAGAGAGTCAATACAGAGTTTGAACTTTTTTTGTTATATAATAAATAATTTTTAGCAATATAGGAATAGACTCATAAGAGTTGTAATGAAAAGTAGGAAACAATACACCACTATTTTTCCATTAATGATTATTTATACATGGCGCTGGCATCATGTAATAAGGGTGGAGAAGGAGAAAGATGATATTTTGTCCATTTCAGATTTTATTTCCGAAAGTCCTTTCTCTTAGTGTAACGCACTTTATTAAATTTAGATATTCTCTAAACATTTCACATCTTTCCGTTGTAATTATTCTGAATAGCATAGAAGCAGGTTCGGATTAGTCGGTTAAACACCTGCACCATAGAACGTTTGTAGGAAAAAGCGTCTGACTTAAAGTGTTTGGCGCGTCATTTTGGTAGCAAACTGTTTATGGATATGTTATATTTAGAGTAGCAAATGAAAAGATAAAGCTGATGGGAGCATCTATGCTCAATGCAGATGTATTAAAGTAACGGCTCGGAACCGTGAGGAAAAGGAACTTTCACTGCAAGGGAAAATCATAGATACTCCCGGGCACACCGCCGATTCCATATCTCTTTTACTAAACGACGGCTCTCTGTTCTGCGGTGATGCTGCTATGAACGGTTTGCCGAGTTTGCATAGAATAACCATTTGGGTAGAGGACAAAACGGCTTTTCTGCAATCTTGGGAAACGCTCATTGCTCTTAGACCGGGTTTAATATATCCGGGAGGGAGTAAGGGGCAGCCGGACAACACGGAATGGACAATATATATAAGAAACGCGATGGCGACTCTTTTAATGGAGGGAAAGAAAATGACGGCATTTTTACGGTTAAGAAATATCTAAGTACATGGAACTGTGTTAAATAGTTTTATGTACAAGCAGGACACTGGAAACTATTTGATAAGGGAGAACTTGTAATGATATTTCAAGACAATGTAATCAAAGAATATTTAAAAAATGTTTATTTTATAACCGGAACACCCTGCGGAGGAAAGACGACAATTTCACGTGAGTTGGCTAAACGACATAATCTATTAGTTTATGATTTTGATGAGGAGTTTGCAAATCATCGTAAAATTTCAAATTCTGTTTTTCAACCGTCGATGAACAAAGTCTTTAAGGACGCGGATGAGTTTTTTGGGCGTACTGTAGAAGAGTATAAAGAGTGGTTGATTAATAACACAAGAGAACAGTTAGATTTTGTAGTAGTGGATTTGATTCGTCTTTCACAAAATAAAACGGTATTGTGCGACTGCCATTTGACAGTAGAAGAAGCTGAAAAATACACGGAAGCATCCAGAATTGTATTTTTGATAAAGGAACCATCGAATCTGATTGAGGATTATTGTAATCGTCCTGACCATCAAGGATTTAGTGATTTCATTAACAGTGCATCTGATATTGAGAGAGCAAAGGCCACGTGTAATACAGTCTTAAAAACTCTCAATGAAAAAAGATATCATGATATCAAGAGCAGTAATTATTTGTGGATTGAAAGAACCAAACATAGTAAGGTTGATGAAACTGTAAGAAGAGTAGAGCAACATTTTGGTTTAGTACATAAAGATTTCAGCACGGATATATTAGAGATAAGGAAAGTCGATAAAGATACCGATTGTACGTGAAAGAATTAGATGTTATACAAGGAATACGATAACTTTCAGTTAGACTCAAGAAAATAAAAGACAGGAGGGACAGTCCATGAGACGAAAAATGAGAGCACTATATAAAAACGGAGTCCAGAAAACTTTTGCCCATGCAGAATAGCAGGCATATAGAATTCTGTATGGGCGAATAACACTATATGTTCTGCTGTTTCTGCACTTTATTTATTTGAGAAATCACATTGCATGATGAGGATTTCATTAGCAGGTTATTAAGAACGGATAAATAAGGAGCAGTAGAAATGAAATATATCAATGCAGCAGAAATATTGCCGGAACGATTATTGAAAGAACTTCAGACGTACATCGACGGAGAGGTAGTATATATTCCGAAATCGTCAATGAAAAAAGAATGGGGAGCCGCCAGCGGTTCACGTACATTTTATCAGGAACGAAACAGGGAAATACAAAAGCTTTATAGAGAAGGTTCTTCCATCGATATGTTAATGAAGCGGTATGGTCTGGCATATAGTACCATTAAAAAAATTATATACGGCTAATCTAAAAGACGTTTGTCGGGAATGGCAGGCGTCTTTTTGGCGCACGCTAAGAGCGCGTT
>VSOA01000285.1 GCA_009774585.1 Lachnospiraceae bacterium | reverse complement strand
ATATTAGTGTGAGAAGTACTTCTAAGACTCATGCCAGAGGGTATTTCGTCAAGAAGTACTACGATTTGCCAAGCAAATCTTTCTCACACTGGAGAATGCCAAAATGCGGCATTCTCCGCACGGATTTGAGATGGGAACGAACCAGAGAAGTTTACCGTGAGCGTGAGTACGGTTTAGGAAAAATTTCTCTGACTTTTTGACATGGAGGAGTGGCATGGAACAACATATACAGGCGCCCATAACCAAGAATGAAGCGAAGGAACTGCGTGCAGGCGATTATGTGTATATTTCAGGAACAATTTATACGGCCCGTGATGCAGCGCATAAGAGGATGCAGGAGACACTGGAGCGAGGTGAGAAACTCCCGATTGAAATGTGCAATAATATAATATATTATATGGGACCGTCTCCGGCAAGGGAAGGACGGCCGATTGGTTCTGCAGGGCCCACGACGGCCAGCCGAATGGATAAGTATGCTCCGACTTTGCTTGATATGGGATTAATCGGCATGATAGGCAAAGGAAAGCGTACTGACGTGGTGAAAGATGCAATCGTCAGAAACGACGCGGTTTATTTTGCCGCTGTTGGCGGAGCGGGCGCGCTGCTGTCTAAGTCGATTATGAAATCAGAAGTCGTTGCTTATGACGATCTCGGAACGGAGGCAATCCGCAGGCTGGAAGTGAAAAACTTTCCGGTAATTGTAGTGATTGATTCTGAGGGGAATGACTTGTACCAGACAGCAATCAGGGAATATTGTGTCGAATAGTGGTTAACAGCATAAGAATGTTTGCCCATGAAAGAGGAAAACTTTGATTCAAAGTGAAATAGGTAAGGAAAATCCCCGTAAAGCGTTGACAAACGCAAACAGCTTAGGTATAATAACACTTGCGTTGTAATAAGACGCAGAATTTTATATTGGTAGAGGTAATTCAGACTGTGGAGAAATACTCAAGAGGCTGAAGAGGCGCCCCTGCTAAGGGTGTAGGTCGCTTGCGCGGCGCGAGGGTTCAAATCCCTCTTTCTCCGTTTTATCTACCGATGAATTCAGGCCCAGAGATGCTGGTTTTGCATTTCTGGGTTTTTATTTTGATCTTTATTTCTGTGTGTGTTTTTTCATATTATCTTAATAAAAGGAAATTTTTAATTATAATTTTATTTTTTCGTTATTTCGGCGGACAAATGCATATGTTAAAATTCTAAGAAAGACTGTGGCAGTGAGAAATCGGAAAGGATCGGAACATGAGCGCGTTTGTAGAATTTAAAGGAGTCAGCAAAACATACCATATGGGTGAGGTAGACATCGAAGCATTGAGGGATGTCAATTTCACGATTGAAAAAGGGGAGTTCTGTGTCGTGGTGGGAGCATCCGGTGCGGGCAAAACGACTATCTTAAATATTCTGGGTGGAATGGACAGCCTTACTTCCGGACAAGTTATGCTGGACGGAGCGGAGATTTCAGCATACAACAGTAAAAAGCTGACGACGTACAGGCGATATGATATCGGGTTTGTTTTTCAATTCTATAATCTGGTACAGAATCTGACGGCACTCGAGAACGTGGAACTGGCGGCGCAGATATGTAAGGACCCGATGGACGCAATGACTGTGCTGGAAATGGTGGGATTGAAGGATAGAGCCGGAAATTTCCCGGCGCAGCTTTCCGGCGGGGAGCAGCAGAGAGTAGCGATCGCAAGAGCGCTTGCGAAGAACCCGAAGCTTCTATTGTGCGATGAACCGACCGGCGCGCTGGATTATAATACGGGCAAGGCGGTGTTGAAGCTTTTGCAGGACACATGCCGTAAGGAAGGGATGACGGTGGTGGTCATCACGCACAATCAGGCGCTGACTGCAATGGCGGACAGAATTATTACGGTCAAAAGCGGCACCATTCAGAAGATGGAGATGAATGATCACATTGTTCCGGTGGAGCAGATTGAGTGGTAATTGGGATAAAAAATAATTGACTGTGCTAAAATGTCGTGTAGGGTAATGACATGTATACTGCATGAGTGCATAGGAGTCGGACGGATGAGCAGTGGAATGATTAAAACGACAATCAGGGAAATAAAGGCAAGTTTCGGAAGGTATCTGGCGATTCTGGCAATTGTTATGCTGGGCGTAGGACTTTTTGCAGGATTGAAGATAACGAAACCGGCAATGATTACTACGGAAAATGCCTATTTACGGGAGCAGAATTTTTTTGATTTCCGTTTGCTGTCTACAATTGGATTTACGGATGACGACGTGGAGAAATTATCGCAAATGGACGATGCTGCCGATGTAGAGGGAACGATTTCACTCGACGCTCTCTGCATGATTAAGGAAGGGAACGAGGCGGTATACAAGATACACGCAATACCGGAGAAGATTAATAAAGTGGTGTTGACAGTGGGACGGATGCCTCAGGCGGCAGATGAGTGCGTTTTAGATTCGACGCAGTATACGGAGGAAGTGATTGGATCTGCGTTTACGGTCACGGACAGTAATGATGAAGATACGTTGGATATGTTCCGGAATCGAACATATACGATTGTGGGTCTTGTGCAGTCTCCATATTATATGAATTTTGAACGAGGAACCACTTCGATTGGGGAGGGCAGGATTGCGGCTTATGCTTATGTGCCGAAGGAATCATTTGACAGTGAATATCTAACGGAAGTGTTCCTTACACTTAAGGAAAAATATGATGTCTATACAGACGAATATGAAGATTATATAGACGCCGTGCAGGATAGAGTTGAAGAGAAGACAAAAGAGGTGGTCACACAGAGATATCAGAGTCTGATTGATGAAGCGCAGGAGAAGATAGACGACGCGCAGACAGAGCTTGATGATAAAAGCGCGGAAGCCGAAGAAGAACTGGATAAGGCATGGCAGGATATTCTGGACGGAGAAGAAGAGATAACAGAGCATGAGCAGGAGATAGAGGACGGTAAAGAACAGATTGCAGAAACGCGGGGCACTCTGCGCGAGCAGAAGAGTGAACTGGATAAGCAGGAAGCACAGCTCAATGAGATGGAAGCGGCAATGACAGCGATGGTGTCTGCGGGGCAGTTTGCGGAAGGCGGAATGCAGGCACAGATGGGCATGCAGCAGATTGCAGAAGGTAAGGAGCAGATTCAGGCAGGCAGGGAACAGATTGCCGCGGCAGAAGTCGAGTTGGCTGCAAAGGAAGCTGAACTGCTTGAAGGAGAAGATGAACTGGAACAGGCGAAGACTGATCTGGCGGAAGGCAGAGAGGAGTACGAAGACGCCAAGGCCGAGTTTGAGGAAGAGATTGCGGACGCACAGAAGAAGATAGATGATGCGCGGGAAGAACTTGCGGATATTGAGGAACCGGACGATTATGTCCTGACGAGGGAAACGAATATAGGATATGCCTGTTTTGACAACGATGCCAATATAGTGGAAGCTGTTTCTAACGTTTTTCCGGTATTTTTCTTTCTGGTTGCGGCGTTAATCTGTATGACTACCATGAACAGAATGGTGGAAGAACAGCGTACGCAGATAGGTGTTTTGAAGGCACTTGGTTACAGCAATGCTGCCATTATGGCAAAATTTATGTTCTATGCAGGAAGCGCGGCAACCATTGGCGCGCTGACAGGACTCGCCGGCGGGACATGGCTGTTCCCTAAAACAATATGGGAAGGATATCGCATTATGTACACCATGGGAGAACTTACTTATCTCTTTAACGGCTGGCTCGCTTTACTTTCTGTGTTGGCAGCGATTTTGTGTTCTGTGGGAGCGGCTTTTTTCTCCTGTCGCTATGAACTATATAGTGTACCTGCGAATTTGATTCGTCCCAAGGCGCCTAAAAACGGAAAACGCATTTTTCTGGAGAAGATTACTTTTATCTGGAAAAGGCTCAAATTTCTGCATAAGGTTTCCGTCAGGAACCTTGTGAGATACAAGAAAAGATTTTTCATGATGATACTCGGAATCAGCGGATGCACCGCGCTTCTTGTGGCAGGTTTCGGTATCAGGGATTCGGTGGCAAATGTAGCGGATCAGCAGTATGATGAGGTTCAGATCTATGATATCGGAGTGACTTTTGATACACCGTTGACGGAGTCCGATATGGAGATGATGACGGAGCAGACAGCAGGCGTTTTGGCTCAGACGGCATATCGCTATGAGGAGAGTGCGGACATAGATTTCAAGGGAAAAACAAAGTCTGTATATATGGTGATTCCGGAAAATGTGGAAGAGATTACGGATTTCATCAATCTGCATACGAAGCAGGGGGAGGCGATCCCGTATCCGACGGTGGGAGAAGCAGTCATTACTGCAAAAGTAGCTGAAAATATGGGAATTAGGGCCGGTGATGAGATATTGCTCAGAGATAATGACATGAATGTTATCCGGGTGAGGATATCTGCGCTGTGTGAGAACTTTGTTTATAACTATATATATCTTAATAAAGAAACTTACCGGGAACAGATTGGCGCAGAGCCGGAATATAAGAGTGCGTATGCGATTGTCACGGAAGACACGGACCTTCATGCAGCAGCGGCGTTTGTATCCGACATAGGCGATGTGCTTTCCGTCTCTGTCACACAAGATATGCGGGACCGGATTTCTACGATGATGCAGAGTATGGACTATATTGTTGCGCTGATTATTCTCTGTGCGGGATGCCTTGCCTTTATCGTGCTTTATAATCTGACGAACATTAATATTACGGAGAGAATCCGTGAGATTGCAACAATTAAGGTGCTGGGATTTTATGCGAGGGAGACGGCAGACTATGTTTTTCGTGAAAATCTGATGCTTACAGGATTAGGCGCTGTAGTAGGGCTGTTGCTCGGGAAATTACTTCACTGGTTTATTATGTAC
>VSOA01000284.1 GCA_009774585.1 Lachnospiraceae bacterium | reverse complement strand
ACGGAAGAGGTGGCAAAGCGTTATCACGAGACGATTCTAATAAATTCAAAATAATCACATGGAGGTGATCGGCAATGGCAATCGAACCATTAAACAGTGCTATGACTTATCAGGCACAGACGGTCGCAAGACCGCAGACAGCAACACCAGTGAACACGGAAGTTCCTGAAGATGGACAGACAGTTAACGTTGATGCGACGACCGCATCTGTAACCAAGACGCAGGCCGAGGAAGAGAAAGGCAGCAGCGAGGGGAACGGAAGCCAGCAGCAACAGCAGTCAATGGTGAACACACAAGCGACTCCCGATCAGTTAAAGAAGATGATCGCAGAGATGAACAGGAAGATTAACAACAGCAATGAAGAGGCTGTTTTCGGTGTTCATGAAGAGACAAACAGAATTATGATCAAGATATTGGATAAGGATACAAAGGAAGTTATTAAAGAGTTTCCGCCGGAGAAGACGCTTGATATGATTGCGAGACTCTGGGAGATGGCAGGTATTCTTGTAGATGAGAAGCGTTAGGCAGCATGAATTTAGGAGGGAATAAGAATGGCTATTAGGATTACGGGTATGTATTCTGGATTGGATACGGAGAGTATTATCACCCAGCTTGCTTCGGCACAGAGTGTTAAGAAGAATAATTTGGTGAAGGCACAGACGAAGCTTAGCTGGAAGCAGGATGCATGGAAAGCCCTGAATACTAAAATTTATAACTTTTATACGAATGTATTGGACGGTATGCGTTTTCAGAATGCTTATCTGAAGAAGGCAACGAAGGTGTCTAACTCCAATGCAGTCAGTGTTGTTACCGATTCGAAGGCTCCGAACAGCGTTCAGACGATGAAAATCTTAAGTCTTGCTAAGGAAGGATATATGACCGGCGGACGTATTTCAGAGGAAAGTGGTAAGAAGTGTACGGAAAACACGAAATTATCGGATCTTGGATTCACTGGTGAAGGTTCTTTTGCCGTGAAGGTCGGGAATAAGACAACGAATATTAAAGTGACCGAGGATATGAAGATTTCCGATGTGGTAAAGCAGTTTGAGAATGCCGGTCTGACAGCAAGCTTCGATGCAAAGAATCAGAGGTTCTATTTTAGTTCTAAGAGCTCTGGGGCAGCAGCAGATTTTACGATTACCAGCAATGACGCAAAAGGACAGGATATCTTGTCTAAGCTGGGACTTGGTTCCACATATGATAAAGACAGCAGCGAGTATAAAGAGTACGCCATCTGGGCAGGCTATGGCGACGCTACCGATCCGCTGCGTATCGAAGCCGAGGGGAAGGAAGCTGCTAAGCGTGCCGAAGCGAAGAAGGCAAGTACAGATTCGCTCTTAAAGCAAAATGAAACGCTCCAGAAGAAGCTGGATGATTTAAGGAAGGCGAACGACGAGAAGAATAAGTATGATGAGACGCCGTCGAAGGACTTGTACGACGAGTTATATGGACCGGAAGTAGAAGTTACGAAAACAGATGAAGAAGGTAACACAACGACTGTCAAGGAACGTAACGGCGGTCTGAAGAAAACCTTAGATGATGCCAAAGCAGCGCTTAAGACAGCTAAGGATAAGCTTGCTGAACTGAAGAAGAATGATGCTTCCGAAGCGGATATCAAAGCGGCAGAGCAGGATGTGACGACAGCGAGTGAGGCGGCTACCAACGCACAGAAAGCCTTTGACGAGAAAAAGGCACATTACAACTATGTGAAATCCTTAGAGAATACACAGGCGACAATTGATAAGAATGTTGCGACCATTAATGATAATAAGACTTATTACACGGAAGACTCTGACGGAAAAGTAACTGCAACGTCAAAGATGGAGCAGGAAGTAACAGCTTATTTCGATTCCAAGATTGCGGCGGCAAAGCAGTATATGGAAGATGCGGCCAAGTATGATGCACTTACGGACGCCGAGAAAGAGGCGCTGGCAGACAAGCGCGCATTGAAGATTGACGGTAAAGATGCTGTGATTACGCTGAACGGCGTGAAGTATACCAACAGTACCAATACATTTGAAATCAATGGTCTGACAATTACGGCACAGCAGGAGACAAATGAAGAAATCACGTTAACGACGACGGAAGACGCTGAAGGCGTCTATGACATGATCAAGAATTTCTTCACAGAATACAACAAGCTGATCAATGAGATGAGCAGCCTATACAATGCCGATGCGGCGAAGGGTTATGAACCGCTCTTGTCAGAGGAGAAAGCACAGTTAGCGGACTCCGAAATCGAAGAGTGGGAGAAGAAGATTAAAGATTCTTTATTGCGTAGAGACGGTACGCTGGGCGATGTAAGCGACGCGATGAGAACGGTGATGATGCAGGGAGCGACAGTGAACGGCAAGAAGATGTATCTGTCTGACTTCGGAATCAATACGCTCGGATATTTCAATGCGGCGGACAATGAGAAAGGCGCATACCATATCAATGGCGATAAAGATGATCCGACTGTGTCAAAGGAAACTGATAAGTTGAGAGCAATGCTTGCATCCGATCCGAATACGGTTATGGATTTCTTTAGCGGATTGTCCAAGAACTTGTATGATAAACTAACGGATAAGATGAAGAGTGTGAAAGACACGAGCAGCGCCTTTACCGTTTATAACGACAAGTCGATGAAGAAGGAATATGACAATTATAAAGACCTGATTGCCAAAGAGGAGAGCAAATTAAACGCATTGATGGATAAATGGTACAATAAGTTCTCGGTAATGGAGACGGCAATGGCAAAATTACAGTCCAAGAACAATGCGATAGCAGGTATGCTCGGCGGTGGCTGATAGAAACTATGAGGTATAAGTACGATCAAGGAGGAACAAATTTATGCCGGCACAGAATCCCTATGAACAGTATCAGAGAAATAAAATATTAACCGCAACACCGGCGGAAGTGACTCTGATGTTGTATGAGGGCGCGATTAAGTTTTGCAATATCGCAATCATGGCAATCGAGCAGAAGGATATAGAGAAAGCTCATGTTAATATCAGGAAGACCCAGCGTATTATAGAAGAATTCCGTAATACGCTGGATCGTAAATATCCGGTAGCGGAAGAGTTTGATAAGATATATGTCTATGTGCTCAGAAGATTGTTTGAGGCGAATATCCGCAAGGATAAGGAGATTTTGGAGGAAGTTAACGTGCATCTCCGCACTTTAAGAGATACTTGGAAAGAAGTTATGAAAGCGTGCAATAAGGCGTAGAGAGGTATGGATATGAACCAGAGCGGTGCACAGATATTACTGCAGAGTCTTGAAAAGAAGAATGAATTGTTAGATCAGATGATTTTGCAAAATCGCGCGCAGGAACAGATTCTGAAGCAGGAAGAGTTTGATATGGATGCCTTTGACGAGGCGATTGACCGTCAGAGCGCTTATGTGGAAGAGTTAGATAAACTGGATCGTGGATTTGAGGCGGTTTATGACAGAGTGCGGGAAGAGCTGATGGAAAACAGAGAACGTTACCGCACTGAGATTACGCGAATGAAAGAACAGATTCAGAAGATTACCGACAAAATCGTAACCTTGAATGCGGGAAATATGCGGAATAAGATGCTGGCGGAGAATCAGTTCAAGAAGAGACAGTCCGCGATCGGAAGCGGTATATCCAAGAATAGAGCGGCGGAAAATTATTATAATAATATGAATAACCTGAATTTTGTTACACCGCAGTTTTATGATAATAAGAAATAGCGCGCGGAGATTAATGACGGTATATAGCAATTAGAAAGAAATAAGCCCATGTTGCATGGGCTTATTATTATGTACAGGAGAGGAAATGCAGATGGGATTAGTATGCAGACCTATTAGAATGTATCATGAATATGTACAGGTAATTTAGGACCTAATATTTTTGTAAAAAAATTTCAAATTTACTCTAAACAAAATTGCAAACTGCCCGATATATATTACAAGTAAAGTAAAACAGATTTACTTACACAGCAGGTAGTGAAGCCGGAGGCGGCGTACGGACCGAAGGAGGCATTACGATCAAAAGGAGTGGCATGGAAGCCACCATAAATTCAAGGAGGAATATAATATGATAGTACAACACAACATTACAGCAATGAACTCAAACAGAATGCTTGGCGTAACAACGAAGGCACAGGCTAAGTCAACAGAGAAGTTATCATCCGGTTACAAGATCAACCGTGCAGCAGACGATGCAGCAGGTCTTGCGATTTCCGAGAAGATGAGACGTCAGGTGAGAGGTCTTACACAGGCATCCGCTAACGCACAGGACGGTATCAGTGCAGTACAGACGGCAGAAGGCGCTCTGACAGAAGTACATGATATGTTACAGAGAATCAACGAGTTGTCCGTAAAGGGTGAGAACGGCACGATGACAACAACAGACCGTGCATATATCCAGAGAGAAGTAGCACAGTTGATGAGCGAGATTGACCGTGTACAGAGTACGACAACCTTCAACGAGATGAACTTGTTAGACGGAAAATTCACAGGCAAGGGTCTTCAGGTAGGTGCAGAGGCTGGTCAGCACATCGATATCAACATCGAAGATATGTCCATGCAAGGTCTTGCTGACAGAATTGACACAAAGCTCTACACAGATGTATCTTATCGTCCGTTAAATGCGAAGGGTGAAGTGCAGGCTGAAGCAAAAATTGATACTGCTACGGCAACAGATTTGATTGAGACATTCACAGGTTTGGAAGCAGGTAATTCCACAACAGTTGCAAGTCAGCAGGATTTCAACTCCTTAAATGCATTTGCAAAGGCTGCACTGGCATTAGTATCCCAGCAGAGATCTGACCTCGGTGCTGTACAGAACAGACTTGAGCATACGATCAACAACTTGGATAACGTAGTAGAGAA
>VSOA01000283.1 GCA_009774585.1 Lachnospiraceae bacterium | reverse complement strand
CACTGCAGGGGACTCTGCTGTCTGTGAAAAATATTTCATATAATGGGCTCTATGTATATCGGATGAGAAACAGTTTCGTGGCGATTATGATAGTGCTTCTTGTCGGACTGGCATTCCTCATTAATTATATCGTGAAGCGTCTTCTGAGGCAGTTCTATGATATTTTAAAATCAATTCGTGGAATACAAAAAGGAGATCTTGGCGTACGAATTAAAAATTGCGGAAGCGATGAAATGGGTGAACTGGGAACACAGATTAATAAAATGCTCGACCGGATAGAACAGCTTATGAAGGAAAATATTGACAGAGAGATACTGGCGAAGAACTCGCAAATCCGCGCGCTGCAAAATCAGATTAACGCACATTTTATCTATAATGTATTAGAGTCTGTTAAGATGATGGCTGAGATTGATGAAGAGTACATGATTTCGGATGCGATTACTTCACTCGGGAACCTGCTTCGGTATAGCATGAAATGGGTGTCGGGCAATGTACGGGTGGAAGAAGAAATCGAGTATATCAGAAATTATCTGATGCTGATCAATCTGCGTTTTGATTATGAAATATATTTGTCACTGAACCTGCCGGAAGAGATTATGCAGCAGGAAATACCGAAAATGTCCTTACAGCCGATTGTGGAAAATGCTATTTATCACGGCATTGAAGATCTTGCAGAAGATACGAACATTTATATCAAAGGCATGGAGAAAGACGGAGACTGCGTGATTGAGATTAGTGACGCAGGCAAAGGTATGAGTGATGAAGAGCTGGAAAGGCTGAAGAAAAAGATAGCGGGTGAAATTGAGACTGACGGCGGCAGCGGCAGCGGAATCGGGTTGAAGAATGTACAGGACAGAATCCGTATGAGTTTCGGAGAAAAGTATGGAATTGATATTGCCTCTAAGCTAGGGTGTTATACCAAGGTTATGGTACGCGTACCGATGCGGAACTGAAAGAATGAGGGATGGTAATGAAGACGGTTTTGATTGTGGAAGATGAGAAATTAATACGGCAGGGAATACGGACGATGATTCAGCGCAGCGGCGTTCCGGTAGAAATGATTATGGAATGCGGCAACGGGGAGATGGCGCTCGAAATCTTGCAGAGCCAGAAGGTGGATGTGATGTTTACGGATATCCGTATGCCCAGAATGACCGGTATTGAGTTAGTGCAGAAGGTACAAGAACTTCCAGAGAAACCTATTATCGTAGCTGTCAGCGGTTATGCCGATTTTTCCTATGCAGTAGAGATGCTGCGCATGGGCGTACGGGAGTATCTTTTAAAACCGGTGGAAAGAGAAAAACTGTGGAGTATTATGAAACAGCTGGAGCAGGAGATTTCAGTCAGTCAGGAGAACAGCAGGACGAGTAAGCGTCTTGGTCACCAGCAGCTGAAATATTTGATGCTGAACGAAAAGATTACGGAAGAAGAATTGAATACGATGCAGTCTGAATATGAGAGCGAGTTTGACCTACACGGATATTATGTATATGCACTGAATCCGAAGGAGTTTCACGATGCCAGAGAGCAGTATATTTATCTGCATAATGTGGAAGGGTATGATGTGTTTCTCGTGTCAGAGAAAAACGCGCCGCTTCTTTTGAAAAACGAGCTGGCGCAGGAACATGTCGGAATCAGCCTGCCACACAGCGGAATCCGGGAACTGCGGGCGGCTTATCGTGAGGCAACGGAGGCAAGGCAGTCTGCATTTTGCACAAATCGTATGCATGTCTGCAGCGGGGAACGAGGAAAGAGAATTCCTGAACAATTTTATGGACAAGGACAGAAGCTGACAGGGGAGGAAGTGAAACTGCAGAGGGTACAACTTCTCGGAACAGACAAGACAGAAGAACTTGTTAAGGCTTGGAACGGACTGTTCTATGCGGTGACAAACGAGTGGATAACTCCATTTGATTTTGCCAAATGCATAGATGATTTTTTTAAGGATATCCGCAAAACCTATCGAAATATGATGGAGGATGAGGAAGATAATGTGAAAAGACTGGCGGACTATTATAGTTTTTCCGCGTTGATGCCATGGCAGACGGAATTTATGGATTGGCTGCTTGCCTTTCATGAGCGCATTAACAGCCGTTATGATGTTAACAAAAATCAACAGAAAATCAAACAGGCAATCGATTATATACAGAAGAATTATGACAAGGATTTGAATATGGCAGTTGTTTCAAATCATATCTCCATGAATTATTCTTTGTTTTCCTATCTGTTTAAGGAATACACAGGAAATAATTTTGTCAACTACCTGAAAGGAATCAGAATGGAGGAGGCAAAGAGACTCTTAGCCGAAACCGACCTGCGGATAATTGAAATCAGCGCAAAGGTCGGTTATGATAACGAAAAACATTTTATGAAAATTTTCAAGACATCCTGCGGGGTATCGCCGAGTGAATACCGCAAAAATGTGCAGTTAAATTCGTAGGAGTTTACGACACATCGTCAGCGCATGGCATGATGCCTGCTTTTCTCCTCGTACATTTTCTTGTCTGCCGCCGCAAACAGTTCTTGAATCTGTTCCGATGTGAAGTCACGTGACGGCAGTGCAGAAGCATAACCGCAGCTACAGGAGACGGGATATTTTTTGGCGCTCAGCCTGTTGTAGTTATCCAGATAGGATTCAATTGCTTCTACGCGGTTTTTTGCTCCTTTCTCAGAAAGACCTGCAGTAAGCATATAGAATTCGTCTCCTGAAAAGCGGGCACACACATCGCCTTCGTTTGAAGTGCTTTCGATCGCCTGACCAAGCACCTGAATGGCAAAATCACCTTCGCTGTGTCCGTAGGTATCGTTAATCTTCTTGAGTCCGTCCATATCAATCAGAAAAGCAGTAAGCGGCAGATGTTCCAAAATGGCGCGGTTTAGGAGCGGTTCCTCAAAATGATTGTAACCGTGTTTGTTGTAAAGTCCGGTCAGCGCGTCTTTCATGTAAATGTCTTCCAACCGGCTTACCAGCATCCCGGTGCGTTTTGCCTCGCATATACTCTGCAGCATCTGGTTGATGTTCATCTGCCATTGTACCAGACGGAAATGATAGTCAATCCGGTTGTCGTCATAGGCGAGAGCAATATAGCCGAATTTCTTATTTTCAAAAAATAGCGGAACATAAATATAGGCGCAGTCGGAATCGTCATAAATATAGCCCGGCAGCAGATTTTTCTTGCGATAGCTGCATTCCGGAAGTCTTTTCCCGTTTTTTAAGGCAAATTTCAACAAAATAGTATCGGTGTCCGCAACGGTTGCCTCATTGTTCGTGAGGGCAAGGATATGACTGGAAATGGAATCCCAATCGGAGTAAAGGCAAAGGTAAAATTCTCGACAGTGCTCTATTTGGCGGACAAATTGTTCGAGCAAATCCATACAATCGTCAATATCAGCAGCATACTGTAAAGAAGAGGACATGTTTACGGAACCCAGAATGGAATTTTCCAGTGCCTCAATTCGGGAGGAAAGCTCTCTCATATAAAAAACGGAGTTCTTATTTGCCAAAGTTCTACATCCGCAGGAATTATAAATAATCGGTTTTGCCGACAATACGGTACTAAACGGTAAGTCTTTGCGGCGCAGAAGAGTCAGCAGGTTCGTGGCGGCTTGGGCTCCAAGTTCATATACGGGAAAGGAGACCGTGGTGAGCATTGGAGCAGTGCTGTGTCCTTCCGGTGTATCGTCGCAGCCGGTAATCGCGATGTCTTCCGGAATCCGATATCCCGCTGTAAGTGCGGCGGTAAGAAACAATAGCGCCAGACGGTCATTGTAACAGACGATTGCTTCCGGCGTTCCGTCCTGACAGAAGAAAGCAAGCGCTTCGTTGACGGAGTCGATGTCGTAGCTGCACTTATAAATATCATGTTCACCCGGAGTTTTCCCGGCTTTTGCCAGTGCCTCTTTATAGTAGTTCTCCCGCAGAGCGGAAAAAGCGGCTTCTGTCTGACAGCCTAAGTAGCAGACACGGGAGGCATGATGTACGGTAAGAAAATGTGTCGCCATTTCCCCAGCCATGGAGTTGTTCTCCAAGGAGACAGTGGGAAAATGATTATCCGCCACTGCAATTTCCACAATAGGGCAGGAAAGAGTCTGTAATTTACGCAGAATCTTTTGCTTTAATTCCGAAGAGATATATGTATCGGAAGCGAAAATAATACCATCGAAGCTGTCATAGTTGGGAATACGCAGAATACTTTCTTCACCAGCCTCATATGCGCCGAGATTTTCTCCGTCAAGCGAAGTGAAAATTTCAGCGGTATATCCGTACTCCAACGCTTTATCGATAATGCCCTGACATACTCCCTGCTGGTAGGTACCGAATATGTGAGAGATGAATACACCGATTTTCTTTGCGTGATACATGTACAGATACCTCCTGCATAAATGTAGAAACTTAATCCAAGTTTGCGAAGCAAGGTAAAATTTTTAAATGGAACCGAGTTCGCGAAGCGAATCTCGCAAAGTAAATTCCGAAGGAATTTACTTTTATTATTGTAAGGCATAAGGACGGAATTTGCAATTGGGGGATTGGAATGCGAAGAGACAAAAAACTTGCTATTTTATTGATGAATTAGGAGATTTTGAAAAAATAAAGGAGCGACCAGCTTACTATTTGGTAACATTTGTTTTCCATAATTTTAATGTGAGTCCTGAATATCGGACTCTATTTTTTATATCCTTATGACAAACAAGACTAGAATGAAAGAACTTTCAGAATTGAAGAAAATTGGTAAAAGAAGATTTTGTGGTTGTGAGAAAAAAGAGTTGTATGTTAATATTTTACATATATAGGAATTATATTCATACTATGAATAAAATATGCTCTATTATCAGTAGACGGAATATTA
>VSOA01000282.1 GCA_009774585.1 Lachnospiraceae bacterium | reverse complement strand
ACCAGTGAGGAGTTGTTTTATTTTGTAACAAAAAGAATCCCGTATTTATGCGGGTTCTGGCGTTTCGCAAACGCCTATATGCATTTAATATAGTAAGGAGTGACGAAATGAGTCAGATGCAATATACCCTCGGTATTGACATAGGTTCTACTACCGTAAAGATCGCTATTCTCGATCAAAAACAGCAAATACTCTTTTCCGACTATCAAAGACACTTTGCAAACATAAGAGAAACTCTTTCCGCTTTGTTACAGAAGGCTTATGACAAACTCGGAAATATCACTGTACATCCCATGATCACCGGTTCCGGCGGTCTGACGCTTGCCAATCACCTGCAGATTCCCTTCGTACAAGAGGTTATCGCCGTATCCACATCCTTACAGACACTGGCGCCTCATACCGATGTGGCGATCGAGCTGGGCGGCGAGGATGCGAAAATCATATATTTTGAAGGCGGTAATGTTGAGCAGCGTATGAACGGTATCTGTGCCGGCGGTACAGGCTCTTTCATTGACCAGATGGCCTCCCTGCTGCAGACTGATGCAACCGGGCTTAATGAGTATGCCAAAAATTATCATTCACTATACACCATTGCCGCAAGATGCGGCGTCTTCGCCAAATCCGACATCCAGCCGTTAATCAACGAAGGCGCTACCAAAGAAGACTTGTCCGCCTCCATCTTTCAGGCTGTAGTCAACCAGACAATCAGCGGACTCGCATGCGGCAAACCCATCAGAGGACACGTAGCGTTTCTTGGCGGACCGCTGCACTTTCTGTCCGAACTTAAGCAGTCGTTCATCCGCACGCTCAAATTGGATGACGACCATATCATAGACACAGATAATTCCCACCTGTTCGCGGCCATCGGCTCTGCGCTGAACGCCAAAGAAGAAACCTGATATACAATGGAAGAAATGGTTGGAAAACTATCTTCGGACATCAAGATGGAATTTGAAGTGGAACGTATGGAACCCCTATTTGCCTCCAAAGAGGAGTATGACGGTTTCTGCGCAAGACACGGCGCCCATCATGTAGCGACTAGCGATTTGGCATCCTATCAGGGCAATTGTTTCTTAGGAATTGATGCCGGTTCTACAACTACAAAAGTCGCTCTCGTAGGGGAGGACGGTTCTCTGCTCTATTCATTTTACAGCAGCAATGACGCCAGTCCTTTAAAGACTGCCATCCGTTCCCTGAAGGAAATACATTCTCTTCTCCCAAAGACCGCTAAAATTGTCCGTTCCTGCTCTACCGGCTACGGCGAAGCATTGATGAAAGCCGCCTTTTTGCTGGACGACGGTGAGGTGGAAACCGTAGCACACTACTATGCGGCTGCTTTCTTCGATCCGCAGGTTGACTGTATTCTGGATATCGGCGGTCAGGACATGAAATGTATCAAGATTAAGAACCAGACGGTAGACAGTGTCCAGCTCAACGAGGCATGTTCCTCCGGCTGCGGCTCCTTCATCGAGACTTTTGCCAAATCTCTGAACTACAGTGTGGAAGATTTCGCAAAAGCCGCTCTCTTTGCCGAGCATCCGATCGACCTTGGCACACGCTGTACCGTATTCATGAATTCCAAGGTAAAACAGGCGCAGAAAGAGGGGGCTTCCGTCTCCGATATTTCCGCCGGACTTGCCTATTCTGTTATCAAAAATGCATTGTTTAAGGTTATCAAAGTGTCAGACGCCTCGGAACTTGGTAAAAATATCGTCGTACAAGGCGGCACTTTCTATAATGACGCCGTACTGCGCAGTTTTGAAAAAATTGCAAACTGTCAGGCGATCAGACCGGACATCGCCGGCATCATGGGAGCCTTCGGGGCCGCGCTTATCGCCAGAGAACACTATAAAGACGGCTATCAGTCTTCCATGCTGACGATCGAACAGATCACCAATCTGCAATTCGAGACAAGCATGGCAAAATGTAAAGGCTGTACCAACAACTGCCGTCTCACCATCAACAAATTCACGGGCGGTCGGCAGTACATCTCCGGGAACCGCTGTGAACGCGGGCTTGGCAAGACAAAAAACGAAAACAGTATTCCTAATCTCTATGATTATAAGTTAAAAAGGCTCTTCTCCTATGAGCCGCTGTCTGCCGATCAGGCGCCACGCGGTACGGTAGGTATACCGAGAGTCTTAAACATGTACGAAAATTATCCTTTCTGGTTCACATTCTTCACCAGACTCGGTTACCGTGTTGTGCTCTCTCCCAGTTCCAATCGTAAGATTTACGAACTGGGTATCGAGTCCATTCCGAGTGAATCGGAATGTTATCCGGCCAAACTTGCCCACGGGCATGTAGCATGGCTCATCAACCAGAAAGTGGATTTTATATTCTATCCTGCGCTGTTCTATGAACGCGACGAGTTCCATAAGGCTAACAACCACTACAACTGTCCTATTGTCACTTCCTATTCGGAGAATATTAAGAATAATGTGGAAGAAATCGGCAGAGGCGAAGTCGTATTTCGCAATCCTTTCATGGCATTCAGCAGTTTACAGACCGTCACTTCCGCCCTCACAAAGGAATTTACGGAACTGCCCGTCACAGAAGTCATGGACGCTGTCAAAGCGGCATGGGACGAACAGGCGGCTGCGCGTCAGGACATGCGCGATAAGGGCGAAGAAGTCCTTCGATTCATGGAAGAAAATCATGTCCGCGGAGTTGTTCTTGCCGGAAGACCATACCATGTCGATCCGGAAATCAACCATGGCATTCCGGAACTAATAAATTCCTACAACATTGCTGTACTGACGGAAGACGCGGTTTCCCATCTTGCCGAACCGGAACGTCCGCTTATCGTGTCTGACCAGTGGATGTATCATTCGAGACTGTATGCGGCAGCAAGCTATGTAAAGACGCGGGATGATCTGGATTTGATCCAGCTCAATTCCTTCGGCTGCGGTCTGGATGCCGTGACTACGGATCAGGTCAATGACATCCTCTCCGGATCCGACAAAATATATACCTGTTTAAAGATTGATGAAGTTAACAATTTGGGAGCTGCCAGAATACGAATCCGTTCTCTGCTCTCCGCTATCAAGGTTCGGGAACAGAAGAATAAACAGCGCGTGATTCGTTCCAGCGCCATCAGTAAAGTGGCGTTTACCGAAGAAATGCGTAAAGAATACACAATCCTCTGTCCACAGATGTCCCCGATTCATTTCGAGATTATGCAGGCAGGATTCGAAGCTTGCGGATATCATTTTGAAGTACTTGGTAACGACAATAAGCATGCCGTAGATATAGGATTAAAATATGTGAATAATGACGCATGTTATCCTTCCTTGATAGTGGTTGGTCAGATTATGGACGCCCTTCTCTCCGGCAGATATGATTTAAGTAAAGTAGCCATCATCATGACTCAGACAGGCGGCGGATGCCGTGCAACCAACTATGTAGGATTTATCAGACGTGCGCTGGAAAAAGCCGATATGCCGCAAATTCCCGTTATCTCGTTGAATCTTGCCGGCATTGAGAGTAACCCCGGATTTCATTTGAATGCAGAGCTTCTCATGCGCGCCGCATACAGCGCCGCTTTCGGAGATATCTTCATGCGCTGTGTTTACCGCATGCGTCCCTATGAAATGACTCCCGGCTCCGTAGATGCACTCCATGCGAAGTGGGCAGATAAATGTCGGGAATTTGTGTCTCGGAAGCATATGAACTATTTCACCTTCCGTAAAATTTGCAGACAAATCATACGGGAATTTGATGCCATTCCGATTCATGAAGACATGCGAAAACCGAAAGTCGGTATCGTGGGCGAAATCCTTGTAAAGTTTGCTCCGGCAGCCAACAATCATCTTGTGGAGTTGTTGGAATCGGAAGGAGCTGAAGCAGTTGTTCCGGATTTACTGGACTTCATGCTCTACTGCTTCTACAATCAGATATACAAGGCAGACTACCTCGGTACGTCACGCAGGGCCTCCCTATTCTCCAGAGCGGGCATATGGACTCTTGAGGAAATGCGTGGCGCAGCCGCCAAAGAATTTGCAGGGAGCAGACATTTCACTCCTCCCGTAAGCATTTACAAATTAGTGGAATACGCAAGTCCCATCGTCAATATCGGCAATCAGACCGGGGAAGGATGGTTTCTGACCGGTGAAATGGTGGAGCTGATTCACAGCGGTGTGAACAATATTGTCTGCGCTCAGCCATTCGGCTGTCTGCCCAATCATGTAGTCGGCAAGGGCGTAATCAAAGAACTGCGCAAGCGGTTCCCATCTTCCAATATCGTAGCTATCGACTATGATCCGGGCGCCAGCGAAGTCAACCAGCTCAACCGAATTAAGCTGATGCTGTCCACCGCACAGAAAAATCTAAATAAAAGGCAGATGTAGGAAATCCTACATCTGCTTTCTTACGATTAAATATTCATTATCCAACTGATAAAAAGGACAGTCGAAATTGCCTCCGCTCAGGAAGCGTCCCGTATCATCCTCGTCCATGTCCACCATGCATACATAACACTCGTAATATTCATCATACTGATAATTACTACATGTATCACAATTCGTCATCGCCTATATCCGCCCTGTCTTGTGCTTAATAAAATGTCTTCTCCACCTTTCGGTTGACAAATTTAATCTTCCCCTTTACATCTTCATCCAAATCTCTGATCGCCTCATCGGCAATTTCCTTCTGCAACTGGTTTACGCAAAATATACACGTGCCAAACTTCTCATTAGAAAAGAGTTTCGGTTTCTCCCATTTTACAAAATAAGAAACCCTGTTCTTTAAAAGTATTTTCTCAATTTTCTCTTTAGTCGTAATGTCAGTTACCTGACACCACTCCAGCTCATTATGTACTTTTACTTTCTGATATGCTGTTTCCATACCACGAACCCCCTCTGTTA
>VSOA01000281.1 GCA_009774585.1 Lachnospiraceae bacterium | reverse complement strand
AATTGAAACGGGGAGAGAGAGTCTTTCTTCATGGGGAGAATGGCTGCGGGAAATCAAGTCTGATCAAGGCGGTACTGGCGCGCTGCGCACCGGATATTCAAGAGCCGGGTCAGATAAGCGCCATGCAGGAATCCGGCACGCTGACTACAGCATCCGGTCTGGTTATTTCTTATATTAATCAGGATACATCGCATCTGAGGGGGACGCTCAAGGAATATGTCAGACAGAAAGATCTTGATGAAAGCCTCTTTCTGGCAATCTTAAGGCAGCTTGATTTGGAGCGGGTGCAGTTTGCTAAGAAGATAGAGGAGTATTCTGAAGGGCAGAAGAAAAAGGTATTGATTGCCGCCAGCCTATTAAAGCCGGCACATCTTTATATTTGGGATGAACCGCTTAACTATATCGATATTTTTTCCAGAATACAGATTGAAAATCTGCTTCTCGCTTATCAGCCTACAATGCTGATTGTGGAGCATGATGTAAGATTCCGTGAAAAGATAGCTACTAGAGTGGTCAAGATGTAAATATAAGACTGCCTACAAGCGTATGGATGAGATTTTATGCAAATTATATAAGATTTTATGCAGATGACAAATATTGTTGCTTTTTTGTATATTTTTTGGCAAAATGAGAGAGGAAGCGTTTTGTAATAAAACGATAGGCGGAGTTAAAGTTGATTTCCGCGATAAGAAAGCTTCACAGAGACTTAATATATATGAAGGAGAGAAGGGATAAATCATGGAAAGAAAAGTAGGAACTGTATCAAGAGGTATACGCTGCCCGATTATCAGAGAGGGCGACAACTTGTCCAAGATTGTTGTGGACAGTGTTTTAGAGGCGGCTGAGTCGGAAGGATTTGCAATTCGGGACAGAGATGTAGTTGCAGTGACGGAATCTGTTGTGGCGAGATCTCAGGGAAACTATGCATCGGTGGAAGCGATTGCAGAAGACGTGAGAACAAAGCTTGGCGGTGAGACGATTGGGGTAATCTTCCCGATTCTGTCTAGGAACCGCTTTGCAATCTGTCTTAGAGGAATCGCCATGGGAGCCAAGAAAGTAGTGCTTATGCTCAGCTATCCCAGTGATGAAGTCGGTAATGAATTAGTTTCTTTAGATAAACTTGACGAGGCGGGAATCAATCCGTACAGTGACGTACTGACGTTAGAAAAGTATCGTGAGTTGTTTGGCGAGAACAAGCATCCTTTTACGGGAGTGGATTATGTATCTTATTATGGAGAACTGATTAAGGAAGCAGGAGCGGAAGTAGAGATTATATTTGCCAATGACTGCCGCAGTATTCTTCCCTATGCCAAGAAGGTGTTGAACTGTGATATTCACACAAGAGCACGCACGAAGAGACTGCTGCTGGCGGCCGGTGCGGAAGCCGTAATGGGAATGGATGACATTCTTACGGCGCCCGTTAACGGAAGCGGATGCAATGAGAGATACGGTCTTTTGGGCTCCAATAAATCTACGGAAGATACGATTAAGCTGTTTCCGAGAGAATGCACGGATCTGGTTTTGGATATTCAGAAACAAATTCTTGACAGAACGGGTAAACATGTGGAAGTCATGGTATACGGCGACGGAGCTTTCAAAGACCCGGTAGGAAAAATATGGGAGCTTGCAGACCCCTGCGTATCTCCCGCCAGCACGCCGGGATTAGAGGGTACGCCCAATGAAGTGAAACTGAAATATCTGGCGGACAATGATTTCAAGGATTTGTCCGGTGAGGCATTGAAAGAGGCAATCTCCAACCGCATCAGAGAGAAGAAAGACAATCTGGTGGGAGATATGGCATCTCAGGGTACAACGCCTAGAAGGCTGACTGACTTGATTGGTTCTTTGTGTGACTTAACAAGCGGTTCGGGAGATAAGGGCACACCTGTGATTTTGATTCAGGGATATTTTGATAATTATACGAATTAATGTTTTATCTGCAAATCACGCGGTAACGAGAAAATAATATACCTGCATGACCGGATATGATTTCAGGACACATACATATGCATAAGCCTGCTATGTTTCCTATGACATGGCGGGCTTTACATTTTCTAAAAAGGAGGGGAATGGTGATGAAAAGCTTAAGAGGTAAACTTATTATAGAGACTTGCTTTATCTGTGTAATATGTCTTGGAATTGCATCCTTTATGAGCTATGTAAACACTTCCGGGGAACTTAGGAATAAGGAGAGCGAAAATGCAAAATCCCTAGCGACAAAAAGCGCGGAAGAAATACAATTGTGGATTAAAGAACAGGAAGTCTTTCTTAATACGATTGCGGCAACGGTTGAGATTGAAGGTAAAACAGAGCATGAACCGCTGCTTGCTTATCTTACTGAACTATTGGAGAACCATAATACGGACAATGTGCTGTATGATATTTATTATGTCAGCGCAGATAATAAGATGACGGCGGCAAGCGGATATGAGCCGACGCCGGACATAGATTTTACGCAGAGAAGCTGGTACATAGGTGCGGTTGAGGATAACGGAGTAAACTATGAATCGCCCTACCGTGATGTGGATTCGGGAAGAATGGTTATAACGCTTTCGCGGAAAGTTACGGTTGACGGTACTGTAGTAGGTGTTCTTGCGGAAGATATTTTTATTGATACAATAGTTGATATGGTTGATAGATGTATTGTTCCGGAAAACAGCTATGCCATGTTACTTGACCAGAATATGGGATTAGTCGTACATCCGCATGAGGACTACGGGTATGTGAACGACGAGCCTGTGCCCATTTCAAATCTGGCGGGAAATCCGTATAGGGAGCTTGCCGATACACTTGCGGCAAAAACAGGAAAAAGCGTTTTGGTACAAGACTACGATAATGTGGAGAGAGAGATTTTTACTGCAGCGATCCCGGCATGCGACTGGGTGCTTGCCATTGCAGTTGATCAAACGGTACTGAATGCGAATGTGGTTGCGCTGATACAAGGATTTGCAGTGTCGGTTATTATTTCATTTGTCATTTGTATTGCAATTGTCAGTATTACGGCTTCTTCGATTGTCAGACCGATTAAGCGATTAACTAAAATTGTAGCGGCGAAAGACATTACGCATGAGGTTGCGATTAACAGTAAAGATGAAGTAGGAAAGTTATCGGGCGGCTTCAATGAGATGATGGTCAGTTTGAAAGGTATTCTGGATATTTCTGCGGATGCGGTTGAGAATATCAAGGAGTCGTCAAAGATATTAAAAGAAATTACCGTTGAAGTAGTAGATGGAGCAGATCAGGTAAAAGATGAGATGGAACATATTTCAGACAGTGTCGGCACGCAGAGCCAGAGTGTGTCGGAGGGCAGAGTGAAGCTGAATCAGTTCCAGACGCAGATAGATGAGTTTCATGAACAATTTCAGGATATGAGAGTGATTGTCGGCGATGTCAATACGAAACTTACCGACAGCGCTCATATTACGATGGATTTGGAGACTTCTACGGATAAGTCCATGGAAAACATGAAGCGGCTTCAGGAAGGAATAGAAGCGTTGGAAGTAAAGTCGAATCATATTACCGATATTATTTCTACGATTACACAGATATCCTCACAGACGAATCTGCTTGCGCTGAATGCCTCAATTGAGGCGGCAAGAGCCGGTGAGGCGGGCAGAGGTTTTGCCGTCGTGGCGGATGAAATTCGTTCTCTGGCAGAACAGACCAAAGACTCTACGGAGAACATCAGACAGCTAATCATAGAGATACAGTCTCAGATAGACGAGACGGTGCGTGAGATTGAAGGTGTGGCAAAACTGTTTGCGCAGAGTACGCAGATTACAGGAAAAGTCAGAGGAACGTTTGATGACATTGCGGCTTCCATCGAGGACATGGACCAGCGCAATCACGAATTATACAATGGATTGAAAGAATTTGTTGCGGCGAAAGAAGATATCACGGAGGCGTTTGGAAGTATTGATGAAAGCTCCGAGTCCTGCCTGAATTATTCCGAACAGGCAATGCAGATTTCCATGCAGCAGATTCAGGCGGTGTCTCAGCTTAAGGACTTTGCGCGGAGACTGGATGATCTGTCGGCAGACCTAAGCGGCAGGGTAAAGTCCTTTAGCGCGTGATTTGCTTGATTTATAGTATGTATGGAATTGACAGACGTAATTTCTATATGGTAAAGGTGAAAGGTTTCGGGTTTCCCGGAACCTTTTTCCGGTGGTATAGGGAATTATTTGAGTGAAGCACGATTTTCCTTGACATACTTATAAATAATGGTAAAATAAAACCAGTTTCATTTTAACACAAATCGCAATTTATGCAGCGGGAGGTAATATGCCGAAAGTAACAGAGGAATATATCATCAACAAAAAGAAAATGATTACGGACGCGGCGTATGAATTGTGCCTGCAGAAGACAGTCAGCACGGTTACAATGCAGGATATCATTGATAGGACGGGACTTAGTCAGGGCGGTATCTATCGTTTTTATAAAGATATAGACGAGATTTTTGCAGACATGATCAGGCAGATGCGCGAGCGGGTGAGTATTAAGGGGAAGATTGATGAAATACTTGGACAGAAAGATTTTTTACCGCCGCAGGAGATTACAAACCGATTGTTTGAGATGTTATCGGAATTTATGGAGAGGGAACTGATGGGAATTGAGAAAATTGATTTTGAACTTTCCGTGCTCGCCATGAACATGCCAAATAGAGTTGAAAAGATTATGGGCAGTATTCCGGAAGCGGGAAATATGGAATATCTTACGATGCGTACGATGGAATATTTTAAAGAACAGGTTGAACGCGGCAGATTATATCCGAAAGTGAGTGCGGAGGAGCTGCTTGCTTTTATTTCATCCGCATACGGAGGCATCCAAATGACGTGTATCGGTAATAATTGTTATCAGCATGAACGGAAT
>VSOA01000028.1 GCA_009774585.1 Lachnospiraceae bacterium | reverse complement strand
TTTCTGACGATTTTGATGACCAGAGTGGTACATCGGCCGATTGAGCAGCTGGTGTTTTCAATTCCGGGGAATGTGCTTTTTTATGTGACGGCATTTCTTACGGTCTATATTGTGGCAGACTTTACATTATCCTTCAAGGCGGCGCTTGATTTGCGTGATATTCTGATTAAGATGCAAAGAGTCAAGGAAGAGTTGGAACGTATGCAGCGGAGACTTGATGTAATTATCGCTTTTAATAATGATGAGAAAGAGCAAAAGAAGCAGGAGAGAGAACTTACGATTTCCGAACTCAGTCATAGCTTGAAGCTGCGATTTGCCGGTTTGAAAGAAAGCATACAGACTAAGCCCTCTGCATATGGGGAAGGAATCAGGGAAGAGATTGCAGAGCTTCGAGGTAAGTTCAGCCATTATCCCGATTCGCAGAATAATTACAAGGAAATGCTGGATTTCTATAAACGGGATATGATTCGTAATAATCCGACTATGGCATCCAGAAAATTTAAGGATTCTTTGGAGGAACTGAAGAGCATTGCCGTTAGTGAGAAAGAGCAGAAGGATGAGCATGAGTAAAAATAGAAATATGCTGAAATAGTTATAGAAATATAAAATAACGGGTAATATGCTATGAGGCTGTTACCCGTTATCTCTTTCAATCAGGATATATTTTGACTTGTTTTGTCTTGTCGAGCGGATAGATTCGATAATGTGGTTTTCCATCAGTTCCAGATTTCTTGCCTTGCGTCGGAGCAGAGCGGAAGCTCTGTTATAGAACCAGAAAGAGTATACGAGAAGTTTATTGACTCTTCCCAGTTTTGCTTTGGTGGTGTGCTCATAATGATTGCCGCCGGCCATAGTTGCCTTGCCGGCGCGTATATAGTTAATCAAATCTGTTTCATTGGATATATTTTCTTGTAAAATCGTATATCCAAAACCGATACCGTCTGCTTTGTGGGAATCACTTCCGCCGAAACACGGAAGATTATACTCTTTGGCAAGACGCATCGCCCGCATGTTGGAGTCGGCGTCTTCACATGCATTAAAGCCTTCGATGAAGTCAAACTTCTGATAAATATTTCCGGATATTTTGTTGCGGATTGTACTGCGTATACTTAAGAATTTCTCGCCGCAGGGATGAGCGGGACCGATAATGCCGCCATAGTGGTGTACAATTTCGATCAGCAGTATAACAGGAAGACCGCGCAGTTCTAAGATTGGAAGCTTCACATGGGAAGGCATGACAATCAGCATGTGACCGGCATCGATCGTGTCATATTCGATTCCTTTTAATACGACAAAATTTTCAGGCTTGTGAGGTAATTTCACATAGTAACGATAGGCTTTGTAGGAATCGTGGTCGGTGATCAACATGCCGTGAAATCCTTTTTGTTTCAATAGTTCTATATTCTCCAGTAATTCCAGCTTACAATCAGGTGAACCTTCCTTCGTGTGGCAGTGCATATCAAGCTTCATGTCATAGCATCCCCTTTTATTCAATGGTGTAAGAGTGTCTGTTAATATACAGCACACAACATGTATTCTACCCTTTTTATAAAGAAATTGCTATAGATTTCACTTAAATTTTAATGGAATATCATAGGGACTTTATGGAAACATTCTAAAATAAATACATAATTTAAGTATTGACAATTGATTTCAAATGGATTATTGTATAGGAAATAAATGAAACCGATGAGAAAGAGGAGTAGGGATGAAGAAGCTGTTACAGAGAGCCGCGGCTGGTGGGAAGCGGTACAGTGATTGTCTTGAATGGGCTTTCGAGGCTGACCTGAAATAACAGTAGGAGTTGGCGGGAACCGCGCCCGTTATCAATGCGGCATGTATATATCGGAAGCGATCCGTACGTGAGAAGAGGTGGACGTTATTTTGTTATGCGTCAATTTGAGTGGTACCGCGATAATAATTCAGTTTATTACCGTCTCAGACATTTGTCTGGGGCGGTTTTTTGTGTGTATAAGCAGAGCCGGAAGCGTCATCATGCTGGCGTCATGCAGGCATGATGATGCTTCGGGAGAGCAACGCGAATGAGGAAAGCAAAGCTTCCCGAAGCTGCTTATAGGTGCAGACAAATATAAGTGAGCAATGAAATTCAGAATGGAGGAGTAACGATTATGAGAAAAGAAAAAACAGTATTGATGGCGGCAGTAGTGACATCGTTAATTCTTGCCGGATGCGGCGGGACGAAAGAGGCGGCAGGTGCGGTAACAAGCGGCGGCGCCAATAACAAGACAGACGGGACGGTCTATAAGGTTGGTATTGTACAGTTTGTGGATGATGCGTCCTTAAATCAGATTGAAGCGGCAATCGAGAAGGAATTGGATGCCAAAGCAACGGAACTTGGAGTGACATTTAACTATGATGATTACACATACAACGGGCAGGCGGACTCTACGGTTCTAAATCAAATTGCATCGGAACTGATTGCTTCCGATGTGGATGTGATTGTGCCGATTGCGACGCCGGCGGCGATGATTATGCAGAATGCAACGGAAGAAAATCAGATTCCGGTGGTGTTTTCCGCAGTATCCGATCCTGTGGGCGCGGGACTTGTGGCAAGTATGGAAGCCCCCGGTTCCAATATTACGGGGACCTCTGACGCTCTGAACACGGAAGCGGTTTTGGAATTGATTCTTGCGGCTGATCCCGACATTAAGAAAGTAGGACTGTTATATAATAAGAGTGAAGATGCATCTAAAGCTCCTGTTGAGGCGGTTAAGAGTTATTGTGAAGCCAAAGGGATAGAAGTGGTTGAGAAGACAGGAACGAATAACGATGAGATTTCTCTTGCGGCTGACGCTTTGATTTCAAGCGGCGCGGAAGCAGTGTTCACGCCTACGGACAATACTGTTATGACGGCGGAGCTGGCAATTTATGAGAAGTTTATAGAGGCGGGAGTACCGCATTACGGCGGAGCGGATTCTTTCGCATTAAATGGTGCGTTTCTCGGTTACGGGGTTAATTACGAAGAGCTCGGAACTGCGACGGCGGATATGATTGTAGATGTTCTTGTGAATGGTGCAGATCCGGCGTCTGTGGAGGTGGTGACACTGGACAATGGCATTGCGACGGTGAATACCGAAACAGCGCAGGCAATAGGTTATGACTACAGTATGTTCACAGATAAATGTACGCAGTTAAAAGAGATTGTCACGGCAAAGGAATTTGATTAATATTTGCCGAGGACAATGAAAAGAGGTTAGTATGGAATCTATATTTACTTTTTCAATTATACAAAGTGCGCTGGAACTAGGTTGTATTTACTCATTGGTGACACTGGCGTTGTTCCTTTCTTTCAGCATATTAAATATAGCGGATTTATCCACGGACGGGTGTTTTACGCTCGGCTGTGCGGTGGCCGCCATGGTGACTATGGCGGGGCATCCGTTCCTCGCGTTTCCGGCCGCCATGGCAGCAGGGGTCTGCTCCGGATTTGTGACGGCATTTTTGCAGACGAAGATGGGCGTACCGTCTATCCTTGCAGGAATCATTGTCAATACGGGGTTATATACCGTAAATATCGCAGTTATGGATTTTTCTTCCAATGTAAATCTGTTTGGCTGCGATACGGTATTCAGTCTTGCCAAAGGCGTATCGGAGGCGGATTGGTACGGTGACTGGTATAAGATAGCCATTGTGGCGGCAGTTGTTTTGATAGTGGGCGCTATTATTGCATGGTTTCTCAATACGAGACTGGGTCTCTCTATCCGAGCCACGGGAGATAATGAATATATGGTACGCGCATCCAGCATCAATCCGGTTTTTACAATTACAGTCGGCCTATGTGTATCTAATTCACTGACGGCTTTGTCCGGAGCGGTTCTGGCGCAGTATCAGAAGTCATGTGATATTAATCTCGGCACGGGAATGGTGACGATTGCGCTGGCCAGTGTGATTATCGGGGAGACGATCATCGGCAAGGGCGGTATGTTTAAAAGGATTATAGGAGTGATTTTGGGAAGTTGTCTGTACCGCTTTATTGTGGCGGTTGCGCTACGGCTTAATGTGCCTGCGGAGTGTTTAAAATTAGTTTCGGCGCTGATTGTGGCATTTGCGATTGCATTCCCGTATCTGAAAGGACAGGCGGCGCTGTATAAGTCGCATAGAATGCCGTTTGCAGTGAGAGGAGACGGCGGAAAGGACGGTGACGGTGTATGCTGACGCTCAAGACAATTTCAAAGACCTTTTATCCCGGTACGGTCAATGAGAAGAAAGCGTTAGACCGTGTCAGTCTGGAATTGGCGGATGGAGATTTCGCAACAATAGTCGGAAGTAACGGCGCGGGAAAATCTACATTATTTAATGCAATTACCGGATCCTTCTATGTAGATGAAGGACGGATTATTCTGGCAGGGGAGGATATCACATATCGCAAGGAGCACATCCGCAGTAAGGAAATTGGTCATCTCTTTCAGGATCCTATGAAAGGGTCCGCGCCGCATATGAGTATCGAGGAAAATATGACGCTGGCTTATCTGCGGGCTGCTACATCCACTCATGCATACTTTAGCAGAATCAGTAAGAAAGATAAACGGATGTTCAGGGAACAGCTTGCATTGTTAAATATGGGATTAGAGGATAGAATGAAGCAGCCGGTAGGGCTGTTGTCTGGAGGGCAGAGACAGGCGCTGACCTTACTGATGGCGACAATGGTGACGCCGAAAATCCTGCTGCTTGACGAGCACACGGCGGCGCTCGATCCGGCTACGGCAAAGAAAGTACTTGACTTGACGCGAAGCATTGTAGCAGAGAGAGGAATCACTTGTCTGATGGTAACGCACAATATGCAGCAGGCATTGGATCTCGGCAACCGTACGCTGATGATGGATGGAGGACGCATTGTACTGGATATTCAAGGCACAGAGAGAGAGGAAATGACGGTAGATGACCTGCTTGCTGGATTTAGGGCGCAGGCGGGTGAAAATCTGGATAATGACAGGATCTTACTGTCATAAGAAGGTTTATGCGGCGTCATGCTGCTATAATTAATGATGAAGCGCTTTTATTAATAAAGAATCGTTTGTTTCGGAAAGAGTTTGCTGTGAACGGCAGGCTCTTTTTTGTCATAACTTGGACAAAGGTTCATATATTGAGATAAGGGGGAATGAGGATGCGGTCCGAAGAGGTATTATACATGTTTCCGGAATATATGCGCAGACGATGGATGAAGGCGGCGAGGCAGGCTGACAGACTGCAGGAAATCAGGCTTCGCGTCAATATGCCATCAACGGTATTGATTGATAATAGGGAGTGGTTTGTGGATACGGAAGGCAATTTAATGGACATGCCGCCGTATGGTGCAGATAATAAGCCGGAGGAGTTAGAGTCTGTTCTGAAACATTTGTGCCAATATTCGATTTATGCATTTGCGGACGAGATACGTCAGGGATTCTTGACAATACAAGGGGGACACCGTATCGGACTCTCGGGACAGGTGATTCTGGAGGGAGATAATAGAATACGTAATTTAAAATACATACGTTATTTAAATATTCGCATGGCGCATGAAATAAAGGGCGTCTCTGAGCATGTTCTCCCGTATATTTACGGTAAAAATGGAGAGGTACTGAATACTTTGTTGATTTCTCCGCCGGGGTGTGGGAAAACAACCATGTTGAGGGATATCATAAGAAATATTTCTAATGGCACCATATACGGCAGCGGAGTCAACGTCAGCGTGGTAGATGAACGGTCGGAGATTGCCGGCAGTTATCTCGGAATTGCACAGAACGATGTGGGGATTCGTACGGACGTGCTGGACGGCTGTCCCAAAAGAGAGGGAATGATGATGCTGATTCGTGCCATGGCGCCTCAAGTGCTGGCGGTGGACGAACTCGGAAGTGAGGAAGATATTCAGGCGCTTCGTATGGCGAGCGGCTGCGGCTGCAAATTGGTTGCTACGGTTCATGGAGAGACGTTAAAGGAAATAGAAAACAAAAATTACATGCGTAATATTATTGAAAACAGATTATTTGACCGTTATCTTGTACTCACGAAACGAAACGGATGTTGTGAGACTGAGGGAATCTATGACAAGGAAGGTATAAGATGCTCAAATTAGCGGGAATTATATGTATTTTTGCAGGGTGCGCAGGATGGGGCGTCAGCAAGATCGGAGAAGAACAATACCGGGTAAGACAGCTTCGTGAATTGATTCGGATTATGAAAAGGATTCAAAATGAAATCAGTTACGGCAAGCATACGCTTCCTGAAATATGTTTTATTATGTCAGAGTACAGTGACGCGCCCTACAGTTTGTGTTTTGCAAAGATATATGAGCAGGCTGATTTAAGAAACGGTGTTTGTCTGACACAGATTTGGCAGCAGCAGATGACGCAGTGCATGAGAGATATTCCACTGATTCAGGAGGAAAAAAGTATTCTGATTGATCTTCCGCGAAATCTTGGGGGATCGGAAGAAACTCATCAGGCGGAATGCATCGGTCAGTCGCTGGACTTGCTTGTGAGGAGATGCAGACTGGCTGAAGACAGCTATGCGGGTAAAGCAAAAATGATATTCAGCATAAGCCTGCTTGCAGGGGTATTTATGATGATTCTGCTGTTATAGTAAAAGTACGATGATATGAAATACTTCAGAATGGAGGACGAGATGGGTGTAAGTCTTATATTCAAGATTGCGGCAGTCGGCATCTTGGTTACAATATTAAATCAGGTTTTAAAGCATAGTGGCAGGGAAGAACAGGCTTTTCTTATTAGTCTCGCTGGATTAATTCTTGTTTTAACATGGATTATACCTTATATCTATGAATTGTTTGTAATGGTGCAGGATTTGTTTACATTGTAGCGGGCAGGAGCAGATGTTATGGAAATGATTAAAATAGGACTGGTGGGAGTTATCGGAATATTACTTGCCGTACCGCTTAAAAGTTACAAAGCAGAATTCGGGACTTATATAGCAATAGCGGTATGTCTGATTATTTTGGGATATGCACTTCAGTATTTCTCGGGAGCGGTGTCGGCGATTGACCGTTTACGGGAATATTTAGATGATAACTATAGTTATTTAACTGTGTTGCTCAAAGCTGTAGGAGCTACATATGCGTGTGAGTTCTGTGCCGGAATATGTAAAGACGCGGGTTATGGGGGTATAGCCGGACAAGTTGAGATGGTTGGCAAACTCTACATATTGTTGACAGGAATGCCTGTGTTGATGGCGCTGCTTGAAAGTATACAGTCCATTGCAGGGTAGAAGGCAGGACAAGCGTCGGGAGGGAGGCGGTTTGCGGATGGGAGCAGCGGGAAGCGCTCTGGTCTGGGATGAGATGGGTATGGATACCGTTATGTTTGATTTCAAGCAGTTGTTTCCAGAGTATACGTTTGACGGGAAGATTATTATGGAACTGATTCTACAGGGCAGACTGTGGGATGCGGTAAAGGAATTAGGAAATGGTATAACTGGCGTAATTTATTTTCAGGCTGGAGAGATAAAAACGCTGTTTTTTACGATTCTTGTGCTGGGAATCGTGGCTGCGCTCTTCATCAATTTTGCCGATTTGTTTCAGGATCATCAAGTGTCGGATATAGCTTTCTATTTCGTATATCTGCTTATGATCGCGGTGCTGCTCAAAGCTTTTGCAGGGGCGGCTTCTATTGTACGGGAAATTTTGGAGACAGTTACTGTTTTTATGAAACTGTATATTCCTACCTATATTGTGGCGGTCGGCAGCGCATCAGGTATCGCGTCGGCTTCGGTATACTATCAGATATTGTTATTTATTGTATATCTCATAGAGTGGGGGTATTTATCGATTCTTCTGCCGGCGGTGTACGGTTATATTCTGCTGACAGTGATTAACGGCGTATGGATGGAAGAGAAACTGACGCTTCTTTTGGAATTGCTCTACAAGGCGATCGGAGTCTGCATTAAGATTACGCTAGGTATTATAACCGGGTTCAGCATTCTGCAAGCAATGATATCGCCTGTTATAGATTCTTTGCAGTCTTCGGCGATCAAGAAGGCAATGTCGTCAATTCCCGGAATAGGAGGACTGACGGAAGGAATGTTCGAGATGGTAATGGGTTCGGCGGTTCTTGTCAAGAACAGTATTGGTCTGTATATTACGTTTGTGTTGATCGTATTGTGTTGTATACCGATTCTGAAACTTGTGATGTATGCGGGAGTGATTAAAATAAGCGCGGCGCTGGTTGGCATAGTGACCGATAAGCGGATGACGAATTGCGCAAATCGGGTGGGAGACGGGAATATGATGCTGCTTAAGATAGCACTGTCTTCAATCGGTATGTTCGTGATTCAGATTGCAATCATCACTTATACGACGCGTGGAGGGATGTAGTCGAGGATATGTTGGCAAATATCAGACAAATAGGCATATTTATGATTGTGGCGCAGACTGTAATTCATTTTGCCGCCGGACAGAAATATGAAAAGTATCTCAAAATAATAGCTGGTGTTATTATATTATTGCAGTTCATATCCCCTTTTATGTCATCTTCCGGGGATATTTTAGCAAGATGTCAGGAGGAAATGAGAATTGCAGCGGAACAGGCCGAGAGACAAAGCAGTATGTGGCAGGAGGAAGACTATGCATTCAATCATGCGGATTCAGTGGCGCTTAAGAAAGTTGAGGAAGAAATGAAAAGCCGGTTAAACGATGTGATTGACGGGCGGGAATATTATATTGAGAAATTATCGATTGAACTGGAGCAGGCTGGACAGAAATCGGTATTTGAAACAGAGCCGGGTACAGACGAATGGGAGTTTCGATGCGTCAGTATCGTACTTCGCAGAGAGGCAAAAGACGCCGACGTAAATCAGGAGAGAAGTCAGGTTCAAAACATAGAACCTATAGAAATAGAGGAAATCGTGGTAGGAGAGGAGAAGAAAGCGGATACAGAATGCAAGAGCATACCGGATGCGGCGCAGGATGCAGTAATGCGCGAATACAGGCAGATTTTTGCACAGACGCTCGGTATTGCGGAGGACAGAGTGGAGGTGGCATATGGCGGAGAGTGACAAGACTTTGTCGGAAAAGATGGCAGAGAAAATGACGGGTGGTAAGAAACTTAGAAAAGACCAGTGCCTGATTATCGTATTAGTCGGTATTTTATTATGCGTCATTGCACTTCCGGTCGGACAAAAGGAATCAAAGTCCGATATATCGAACATGATAAATGATACAATCGATAATCATATAACGACGGATGCAGGTGAAGATAATTCCGGGGTTCCGAATACAGCGTCTTCTTACACGGAATACTGGGAGAATAAATTAGAAGATGCACTCAGGGAAGTGGAGGGTGTCGGTAAGGTTAAAGTCTTGATCAATCTGAGTCAATCTGAGCAGATGGTTGTGGAGAAGGATGGCCCCGAGGTATATTCCGAGACGACGGAAGCAGATGCGGCGGGCGGCAGCCGTACGGTCGGGGAGACAAGAGTGGAGAAGAGTACGGTTTATACCGTGGACGACAGAGGGCAGGATATACCGTATGTGGTTATGACGATAGCTCCGGATGTAGAAGGCGTGGTAGTCATTGCACAGGGGGGCGGAACGCTAAGTGTACAAGAAAATATAATCGAAGCAATTCAGGTATTATTTGATATAGATGCGAATAAGATAAAAATAGTAAAGATGAAAAATAATCAGTGAAGGGGAGAAAAAAGTGAAGAATATGATCAAGAAGAACCAGATGATGATCACGGCGTTAGCTATTATGATCGCCGTAGCAGGCTACTTGAATTTTGCAGGCACTAAAGTAACGGATGAGGATATCATGTCAGTAAACGGCACGATTGCAACTGATGATATGGGAAATCCGGCGATAGACAATGAAGATTACGCAGCCTTTACGGATTTGTCGGATGAGGATATCGAACAGGCATCAGGAGATATCAACAGCTTGGATCTGGATGTGACGATGTCGGAGAACGGCGGTGTTGATGAAGAACTGGAAGAGGCGTTGGCAGAAGAGCAGATGGAAGAAGTGCCCGGAGAGGCTGTGTTTACATCCGCAGGAACAATATCTGAACTGTCGGGAGCAAAGCTGCAGAAAGAGCAGACACGTGCACAGAATAAGGAAACACTTTTGGAGATTATTAATAATGCCAACATCAGCGAGACGCAGAAACAGGAAGCGGTAAACAGTATGATTTCCATGACAGATATTGCTGAGAAAGAAACGGCTGCGGAGATACTCTTAGAGGCGAAAGGATTTGAGGATGCGATAGTGAGTATAGACGGGGACAGCGTTGACGTCGTTGTCAACACGGCGGAACTGACAGAGGCGCAGAGAGCACAGATTGAAGATATCGTGATTCGCAAGACCGGGGTCAGCGCGGAATCTGTTATTATCAGTACGGTTACTTCAAATTAAGTGCAAGAAAAGAAATTTTATGATATAGTGTACTGTGGTGTAATTAAGATATATGGAGAGAGAGGCTAATGATGAAAAGAGTTTTTTTGATCGTTTTGGATAGTTTCGGAATCGGAGAGATGGAGGACGCAGCCGAGTATGGCGATCGGGGTACAAACACGATTAAGTCCGTGTCATCAAGTCCGGCATTTCATATGCCTAATATGGGTGCGCTCGGTCTTTTCAATATTGACGGGGTAGACTGCAGAGAGCCTGTGGCGCAGCCTGCCGGAAGGATTGCCCGCATGAAAGAGGCATCTAAGGGCAAAGATACTACAATAGGGCACTGGGAGATTGCTGGAATCTTATCTAAACAGCCGCTGCCCACTTATCCGGACGGATTTCCGGAGGAAGTGCTGAATGATTTCAGCGCTGCAGTGGGCAGAGGAGTGCTGTGTAACAAGCCGTATTCCGGGACAGAAGTCATCAAAGATTACGGTGACGAGCATGTAAAGAGCGGTGATTTGATTGTATATACGTCTGCTGACAGTGTATTCCAGATTGCGGCGCATGAGGATGTCGTTCCGGTAGAAACACTCTATGAATACTGTAAGACTGCGAGAGGCATTCTGCAGGGGAAGCACGGCGTCGGAAGAGTGATTGCAAGACCGTTTGTCGGTACCAGCGGTAATTATGTCAGAACTGCAGGACGTCATGACTTTTCCTTAGAACCGCCGGCTGTCACCATGCTGGATCAGTTGAAAGAGTCCGGCAGGGATGTGATTTCCGTTGGTAAGATTAAGGATATTTTTGCCGGTAAGTCTATTACGGAATATGTGTATACCAAGGGCAATGCGGAGGGAATCGAGAGAACGCTTGAATATATGGAACGGGATTTTGAAGGACTCTGTTTTGTTAACTTGGTAGACTATGATATGTTATACGGACATCGCAACGATATAGACGGATATGCAGCGGCGCTTACTTACTTTGATGAGAAGCTTCCGGAGATTCTGGGTAAGCTTAAAGAGAATGACGTGCTGATGATTACGGCAGATCACGGATGCGATCCGGGCTATACGGTGTCTACGGATCATTCAAGAGAGCATACGCCTTTTATTATGTATGGCAGTAAGGTAACGCCTGCAAACCTTGGAACGCGGGAAACATTTGCGGATATCGGCGCGACAGTTCTTGACTGTTTTCATATCAAACCGGAATTTGCCGGAACATCAATGTTATAAAGGCTGGAGGATAAAGACGTGGGCAATTATGCAGACGAAATCAACAAAAGAAGAACTTTTGCGATTATATCGCATCCGGATGCAGGCAAAACTACTCTGACAGAGAAATTCCTTCTATATGGCGGAGCAATTAATCTGGCAGGCAGTGTGAAAGGTAAAGCGACCGCGAGACATGCGGTTTCCGATTGGATGGAGATAGAGAAAGAGAGAGGTATTTCCGTTACTTCTTCCGTACTTCAGTTTGAGTACGACGGATTCTGCATCAATATTTTGGATACACCGGGACATCAGGATTTCTCGGAGGACACGTACAGAACGTTAATGGCGGCAGACTCGGCAGTTATGGTTATTGACGCGTCCAAAGGTGTGGAGGCGCAGACGCGGAAACTGTTCAAGGTCTGTGGTATGCGGCATATTCCGATTTTTACATTTATCAACAAGATGGACAGGGATGCCAATGATACGTTTACCCTGCTTGATGAGATTGAGAAGGAACTGGGGATTGCGACATGTCCGATCAACTGGCCGATCGGATGCGGCAAGAATTTTAAAGGAGTCTATGAGCGGGAGAACAAGTGTGTGATCACTTATTCCGATACGGAAAAGGGCACCAAAGAAGGACATGCTACGAGAATTCCGGTAGCAGACGAGGATGCGCTGCTTGCACAGGTGGGCGATGAATATAAAGCGCAGTTGTTCGACGAGATAGAACTTCTCGACGGCGCCAGTGCAGAGTATGATTTGGAGAGGATTCAGGCAGGGGAGCTTACGCCCGTGTTTTTTGGATCGGCGCTTACCAATTTCGGTGTGGAAATTTTCTTACAGCATTTCCTGAAAATGACGACGAATCCGCTGCCGAGAAGGGCTGATATCGGACTGATTGATCCTGTAGAACATGACTTTTCAGCGTTTGTATTTAAGATTCAGGCAAATATGAATAAGGCGCACAGAGACCGCGTTGCGTTTATGAGAATCTGTTCGGGCAGATTTGACGCAAATGTTGAGGTGAAACATGTGCAGGGCGGGAAGGTGATGCGTTTATCCCAGCCGCAGCAGATTATGGCGGATGAACGTAAAATCTTAAGCGAAGCATATGCGGGAGACATCATCGGCGTGTTCGATCCGGGTATTTTTTCCATAGGCGATACCATATGTATGCCGAAGGAGCAGTTTGAATATGAGGGTATTCCGACCTTTGCACCGGAGCATTTCGCGAGAGTGCGGCAGATTGATACGATGAAGAGGAAGCAGTTTGTGAAAGGAATCACACAGATTGCACAGGAAGGCGCTATTCAGATTTTTCAGGAATTTAATACCGGTATGGAAGAGATTATCGTAGGCGTTGTGGGTGTGCTGCAGTTCGATGTATTGAAATACCGGCTTGAGAATGAATATAATGTGGAAATTAAGTTGGAGAATCTTCCTTATGAACATATCCGCTGGATTGAAAATAAGGAGATTGATCTGGACAAGCTGACAGGAACGTCCGATATGAAGAAGATTAAGGATTTAAAGGATAATCCGCTTCTATTGTTCGTCAATCAGTGGAGCATCGGAATGACGGTGGAGCGCAATGAAGGGTTGATTCTATCCGAGTTTGGAAGAAACTAAAGGACAGATAGTTGAATATTTGGAATGGCAAAGGGTGAGCGCATATGAAGAGAATAGGCCTATTATTGACAGGAATGCTCGTACTTACGGGATGTCTGGCATACGCGTGGCAGACAACGCCACACCGTCAGAGCGACTTGTACATGCAGGAAGACGTGGGCGCCATGCAGGAAGAGGCCGAGCAGCCGGAGCAGATAGTTAAGCGTGAGGAAGAGAAAGGATATGCATACAGTATGCTTCCGGAGAGCGAACAAGTGTTGTATCTGGAGATTCGTGATGCACTTGTTCAATTTGAGGAGGATGTCAAATTATCAAGCTGTGATAAAAGCGAGATTTCCCATGCTTTTCAGTGCGTATTAAATGATCACCCTGAGATTTTCTATGTGGATGGCTATACTTATACGGAATATACGCTTGGCGATATACTCAAAAAGATTACATTTACCGGCACATATCGCTATAATCAGGATGAAATTAGAAGCAGGCAGATGGAGATAGAAAGTTATGTTGACCAATGCCTTGCCGGTGTACCTGACAATGCGGATGACTATGCTAAAGTAAAATATGTATACGAGTATCTGATTCATCATACCGAATACGATGCTGCTGCGGCGGATAATCAGAATATTTGTTCCGTATTTATAGAAGGCAGATCTGTTTGTCAGGGATATGCCAAGGCGACACAATATCTTCTTGACAGAATGGGTATTTTCTCTACATTAGTACTTGGGCGTGTGGTAAACGGCGAGGGACATGCATGGAATCTCGTGCAGATCGACGGCAAATATTATTATGTAGATACTACGTGGGGTGACGCTTCGTATCAAGCCGTTGGAGGCGCCGCGGATTATCCCGGAGAAAGGATTCCGACAATTAATTATGATTACCTGTGCGTGCCTACGGAGCAGATGAATTTGACACATACGCTCGAAAATGTAGTAGAACTGCCGGAGTGCGTTTCTATGGAGGATAATTACTATGTACGCGAAGGGCTTTATTTTACGGAGTGGGATGAAGAACGGATTGCGCGTATCTTTGAAGAAGAATATGAGAAGGGCAGTGCCTATGTGACACTAAAATGTGCCGGATATGATGTGTACCGGCAGATGCAGGAGGCGTTGATTGAGAGACAGGAGATTTTCAGATATTTAGATTGCCCGGACGGCGTGGTGTCTTATTCGGACGATGAGAAGCAGTACAGCATGAGTTTTTGGCTTTAATGGGACTATGCAAGAATAAGAAATTTTGATATACTTATCCCAAATAAATGAGTGGCGTGGAAGTACAATGCGCAGAAATGAGGATTACTATGGAACAGGAATCAGCTAAGAACACATATTTATTGCAGGAAGATGAGAAATTCGGTACGGTAAAGATAGCAGACGACGTAGTGGCAATGATTGCGGCGCTTGCGGCAACTGAAGTGGAAGGCGTTGCAGCGATGAACGGCAATATGGCGAATGAATTCTTAAGCAGAGTCGGTGTGAAAGGACTTGCCAAGGGAGTTCGGGTGGAAATATTTAATAAGAAAGTGAAGGTTGAACTTGCCATCACTATAGAATACGGATTCAATATTCCGGCAACCTGCCAGCGCGTTCAGACTAAGGTGAAGAATGCGATTCAGAATATGACAGGTCTGGAAGTGACAGATGTCAATATACGTATCGCCGGTATTAATGTGACGAAAGACAAATAAGACAAAACAGGAGCCACTATGAGCAGAAGAGAGTTGCGGGAGCAGATATTTAAATTGCTGTTTCGTGTAGAATTTAACAGTTTGGAGGATATGTCGGAACAGGAGCGCATGTTCTTCGAAGAAGAAGATGCAGCGAAAGGTGAGGATGCCGATTATATATCGGATAAATATCACAAGATTGAGCAGAAACTCCCGGAGATAGATGAACAGTTGAATGAGAGAGCGGAAGGATGGAATACCGCCAGAATGGGCAAGGTGGATTTGACGATTCTGAGGTTAGCGGTTTATGAGATTAATTATGATGAAACCGTTCCTACGGGTGTTGCGATCAACGAGGCGGTAGAACTCGCCAAGAAATTCGGACAGGATGCTTCTTCGGGGTTTGTCAACGGCATTTTGGCGAAGTTTGCCTGACGGGTGTCGGTATGCAGAACGTATATACAGTTGCACAAGTGAATTCTTACATTAAAAATATGTTCACGCAGGATTATATGTTGCAGTCCATTATGGTGAAAGGTGAAGTCAGTAACTGCAAATATCATTCCTCTGGACATATTTATTTTACATTAAAGGACGCTAAAGGGACGATAGCGTGCGTTATGTTTGCCTCTAACCGGGCAGGACTTAAATTTCAAATGTCGGAAGGACAGCAGGTGGTTGTCACCGGCGCCATAGACGTTTATGAACGAGACGGTAAATATCAGCTATATGCCGCTAAGATAAGCCTTGACGGCGCAGGAGCGCTCTATGAGCGATATGAGCAGTTAAAGCGGGAGTTAGAAGAACGAGGGATGTTTGCACAGCAATACAAACAGCCAATTCCCAAATACATTAAGACGCTCGGAGTCGTTACTGCCGCGACGGGCGCTGCCGTGCGGGATATTATAAACATTGCCGGCAGAAGGAATCCCTATGTGCAGATCATCTTATATCCGGCGATCGTACAGGGAGAAGCGGCGCCGCCGAGTATTGTCAACGGAATCCGTGCATTGGAACGTATTGGGGCAGATACGATCATCGTCGGCAGAGGCGGCGGTTCTATTGAGGATTTATGGGCATTTAACGAGGAAATAGTGGCGCAGGCTATTTTTGACTGTTCGGTGCCGGTTATATCGGCAGTGGGGCATGAAACTGACACTACAATCGCGGATTTTGTGGCAGACCTTCGCGCGCCGACACCGTCTGCCGCAGCAGAATTGGCGGTTTATGATATAGAGCAGCTGCAGGACAAACTGGCGGAATATGCATTCACGATGCAGCATATGTACCGGAGAACGTCCGGGCGGTATCGGCAGTTGACGGAACAGTATCAAGTCAGAATGAGATATCTAAGTCCGGTGAATACTATACGGATGAAGAGGACGCAGGCGGTTTCTTTGGAAGAACAGCTACAGAGAATGATGGATAAGTGTCTGAGCGGATGCAGACACAGAATGGCGATTTATGTGGAGCAGATGAAGGGACTATCTCCGCTTGATAAACTTAATCAAGGCTACGCTTATGTATCAGATGAGAAAGGTGCAACACTTACTTCGGTTGAGCAGGCGGCGGTAGGGGATAAGATGACGGTCTGCGTAAAAGACGGCAGGCTGACGGCACAGATTACTGACAAGCAGCGTGAACAATATTGTTGACAGTGTTATGATATGCTGTCATGCATGATGCGAACAGTGTGTGACAGACTATGAAAGAATGCGGAAAGCAGCGAGGGAAACAGATGCAGAAAAAACAGTCGGAAGAGGATTACAGACAGGAAATGCTTAAATCCCAGCAAGGATTGGCATCGGATCAGGAAAGCCAGCCGGAGGAAGAACTTTCGTTAGAAGAGGCGTTCGGACAGATTGAAGAGGTCATCTCACGGCTGGAAGCGGAGGAAATCACGCTGGAACAGTCTTTTCAGGAATATAACAGAGGAATGAAATTATTGCAGTACTGCAATGAGAAGATTGACAGAGTAGAGAAGAAAGTACTTCAGATTAGTGAAGATGGTGGATTAGATGAATTTTAAAGAAGAACTCGAGCGTAAGACGGAACAGATAGAGACAATTATCGGCAATTATCTTCCGGCGGAGGAGGGATACCAGAAAGTCGTGCTGCAGGCGATGAATTATTCTGTTACGGCAGGCGGCAAAAGACTTCGCCCCATGCTGATGGCGGAGAGCGCGGCATTGTTTACGGAAGTGGATGAAATATGGAGTATGGCAGAACCGGAACAGCAGGAGAATACGACGCTTGGACAAGCCTTATCTCTGTTTATGGCGGCATTGGAAATGATTCACAATTATTCGTTGGTGCACGATGATCTTCCGGCGATGGATAACGATGAGTACCGCAGAGGACGTAAGACTACTCATGTAGTATACGGAGAGGGGATGGCGGTCTTAGCCGGTGACGGACTCCTCAATTATGCCTTTGAGACGGCGGCACAAGCTTTTGACAGAGCGCAGACGATAGAGGAATATCGCAGGATAGCGGGGGCACTGAAAATACTCGGCAGGAAAGCCGGTATCTATGGCATGATTGGCGGACAGTGTGCGGATTTAGAAGCTGAGAAGGCGGAGACCGAAGTGACGGAAGAGATGCTTCTGTATATCCATGAGCACAAGACGGCGGCTCTGATTCAGGCGGCAATGACAATCGGGGCAGCTTTGGCAGGCGCATCGGAGGAGGAAATCGGCAGATTGGAGAAGTGCGCATATAATATCGGTATTGCCTTTCAGATACAGGATGATATTCTGGATGTGACGAGCAGTTTAGAGGTACTTGGGAAGCAGGTCGGAAGCGACGAGAAGAATCATAAGCTGACCTATGTGTCCATGCACGGCTTGGAGGAATCCAAGCGGCAGGTGGAAGAAATGTCCAGAGATGCCATAGCGGTTCTTAAGTCTTTTCCGAGACAAAATGAGTTTATGGAGCAGCTTGTTGAGCAGTTAATTCACAGAGAAAAGTGATTTTCCCTTACTGGTAGAGAAGGATGTTCTAAAATAGAGCAGGCATGGAGGATTACGATGTTTTTAGAAAAGATAGAGCAGGCGAATGATATTAAGAAGCTGGTGGAAGCGGATTACGGGATACTGGCGGAGGAAATCAGAGAATTTTTGATTCAGTCTATCAGTGAGACAGGCGGACATCTCGGGTCGAATCTTGGTGCCGTGGAGTTGACCATGGCGCTGCATCTGTTTTTAAATCTGCCGGAAGACAAGATTATATGGGATGTGGGACATCAGTCATACACGCATAAAATTCTTACCGGAAGACGGGACGGGTTTGCGAATCTGCGCAAATTTGGCGGTATGAGCGGTTTCCCGAAGCGCAAGGAGAGCGACTGTGACTGCTTTGACACAGGACACAGTTCTACTTCTATCTCAGCAGGGCTTGGTATGGTCAAAGCGAGGGATATCAAAGGAGAGAAGAACACGATCGTGTCGGTTATCGGCGATGGTTCACTGACCGGTGGTATGGCGTATGAAGCGCTCAACAATGCTTCACGTTTGGAGACAAATTTTATCGTTGTCTTAAACGATAACAACATGTCCATCTCGGAAAATGTTGGCGGGGTATCGAAATACCTGAATAATATCAGAACGGCAGATATGTATCTTGATTTGAAGGAAGGCGTCTACAATTCTCTTCATGGCAAATCCAAGTATGGTGACAAGGTGGTATCACAGATCAGGCGCTTCAAGAGCAGTTTCAAGAATCTGGTGGTGCCGGGTATGTTCTTCGAGGATATGGGAGTCACTTATCTGGGTCCGGTGGACGGACATAATATATCAGCGATGGTACATATGCTGGGGGAAGCGAGAAAAATTAAAGGCGCCGTACTGCTCCATGTTATAACCCAGAAGGGCAAGGGATATGCACCGGCGGAAAGGCATCCTGCGAGGTTTCACGGTGCGGAGCCTTTTGACATTGAGACGGGCATACCGAGTAAACCGCAGAACAAAGCGAACTATACGGACATTTTTTCCACGGTTATGTGTAAGCTTGGGCAGAGGGAAGAACAGGTGGTGGCAATCACGGCGGCAATGCCGGATGGTACCGGATTGAAGCGTTTCCGGAATATGCATCCGGATCGGTTTTTTGACGTGGGCATAGCGGAGGAGCACGCAGTGACTTTTGCTGCGGGACTTGCGGCTGGGGGATTAAAGCCGATTGTAGCGATTTATTCCTCTTTCCTGCAAAGGGCTTATGACCAGATACTGCACGATGTATGTCTGCAGAATCTGCCGGTTGTTTTTGCCATAGACAGGGCTGGACTTGTAGGCAGTGACGGAGAGACGCATCAAGGAATTTTCGACTTGTCCTATCTGTCATCCATACCGAATATGCATATCATGGCGCCCAAGAACAAATGGGAACTTTCAGATATGATGAAATTCGCAGTTGCTTCGGAAATGCCGATTGCTATCAGATATCCGAGAGGAGAGGCATTCGACGGGCTGAAGGATAATAGGGCGCCTATCGAATACGGTAAGAGCGAAGCAATCTATGAGGAAGAAGATATTATTCTTTTTGCCGTAGGCAGCATGGTCAAAGTAGGGATTAAAGTACGTGAACAGTTAAAAGAGCGCGGATATTCCTGTTCGCTGACGAATGCAAGATTCGTAAAGCCGATTGACGAGCAGGCGGTGCGTGAAGCGTGCAGGGAGCACAAACTGATTGTGACTATGGAAGAGAATGTGTTAAGCGGCGGTTACGGAGAGAAGATCAGGGCGTATGTGGATGAAATAGGCGCGCCCGTGCAGGTGCTTAATATAGCGATTCCCGATGAATATGTGGAGCACGGAAATGTAGAACTGCTAAAGCGTGAAATCGGTATTGACGAGGACTCTATTACGAAGAAGATTATGACTTGTTATGTGTCGATGGCAGGACATTAGATGAATATCGTGATTCGAGCGAACGCAAACAATTATGGTAATCTGTGAAATCAGAGAGTACAGTTAGGGATGCAATGAAAGAGAGATTAGATGTCATCTTGGTCAGGCAGGGTTTTGCGCCGTCCAGAGAGAAAGCCAAAGCCATACTTATGACCGGCAATGTGTTTGTGGACGGACAGAGGGAAGACAAAGCCGGCACGACCTTTGATGAAAGTAAGATTCATATAGAAGTAAAGGGCAGTACATTAAAGTATGTAAGCCGCGGCGGTCTGAAACTGGAGAAAGCGATGACGGAGTTTCCGATTAAACTTTTTCATACGGTTTGCATGGATATAGGCGCGTCAACGGGAGGATTCACGGACTGTATGCTGCAGAACGGAGCCCGGCGCGTATATGCTATTGATGTGGGACACGGACAACTGGACTGGAAACTTCGAAACGACGAACGTGTGGTCTGTATGGAGAAGACAAATTTCCGGTATGTGACGGCCGAGGCAATCAGTGAAGAGATTGATTTTGCATCAGTTGACGTGTCATTTATTTCATTGACAAAAATCCTGCTGCCTGCCAGAAACCTGCTGCGTGATGGCGGAAGCATGGTATGCCTGATCAAACCGCAGTTTGAGGCAGGTAAGGACAAAGTGGGCAAGAAAGGTGTTGTCAGGGAACCGCAGATACACGAAGAAGTGGTACATAAAGTCATTGACTATGCCGATATGATCGGATTCGATGTGAAGGGGCTGACGTATTCGCCGATTAAGGGACCGGAAGGAAATATTGAGTATCTTGTTTATATAGAGAAAAGGTTGAAGATTCCTGAAGAGATTATGTTCATGACGGAGTCGGAGGCGGAGAGTGCACTGCACAGTCTGATAGATCAAAGAAGCGGTAAATCCTATGATGATGAGACGGAGAAGCTGATTACAGACGTGGTGGCGGACGCACACGGCATTTTGGATGAGGCGAAATAGGCGATGAATCATTTTTATCTGATTACGAACGAGGTGAAGGATCCGCAGGGATTTTATACGGAGAGAATTACTGCATATCTTAAGAAACATGGCGCAAATGTGGTATGCGTGGAAAACACTGCGGATGCTGTCATGGCTGCCGATACGGGTCTTCATGAAGCGGCACAGTGTATTTTAGTGCTCGGCGGAGACGGCACGCTGCTTAGGGCGGCGAGAAATGTGATGGGCAGCGGTGTTCCGTTAATTGGTATTAATCTCGGTACGCTGGGATATCTGGCGGAAGTGGATATCGGAATGATAGAGCCGGCGCTTGACCGTCTGTTGACGGACCGTTATACAAGAGAAGAGCGTATGATGCTGGAAGGAAAGGTCACGAGGCAGGATAAGACGGAGGAGAATTTTGCCCTTAACGATATCGTGATAGCAAGAAGCGGTTCCTTACAGATATTGACTTTTCATATCTATGTCAACGGGCAGTTTCTAAATAGTTTCAGCGCGGACGGCGTCATTGTTGCGACGCCGACCGGTTCTACGGGGTATAATATGTCGGCGGGAGGTCCGATTGCCAATCCGGGGGCGGAATTGATACTACTTACGCCGATTTGTCCGCATACATTGAATACGAGGAGTATTGTTCTTGCGTCGGAGGATGAAATCAGGATAGAGATTCCACAGGGTAAGGACGGACAGCATCAG
>VSOA01000280.1 GCA_009774585.1 Lachnospiraceae bacterium | reverse complement strand
GTGTATGAGGAAGTCCTCGTTCCCGCCGGAATGGGGGATGTGGCGATTTATACGGAAATGGGGCGTTTCATGATGGGACCTTACGGAGAACTGGTAACACAGGTGATTCATGAAAAGCATACCCATAAGGAATATATCGGTGTGGATGCCTGTGCGGTGAACCTGATGCGCCCTGCCATGTACGGGGCATACCACCATATCACGGTACTGGGGAAGGAGGATGCGCCCTGTGACCATAAATACGACGTGACCGGTTCCCTTTGTGAGAACAACGATAAATTTGCAGTGGACCGTATGCTGCCGGAGATGGAACCCGGTGATTATCTCGTCATCCATGATACCGGCGCCCACGGGTTTGCCATGGGATACAATTATAACGGGAAACTGAAATCGGCGGAGCTGCTGTTAAAAGAGGATGGAAGCGTGCAGCTCATCAGGCGGGCGGAAACACCGAGGGATTATTTTGCCACATTTGACGGGATGGATATTTATGGAAATTTAGAAAAGGAATTTTAAAAAAGGGCTTGTCAAAAACAGCCGGATATGGTATTATAATATTCGGCTGTTGAATATGAATTAAGAAATAAATTGAAAAATATGCCGGCGTGTCGGAATGGCAGACGAGGCAGACTCAAAATCTGTTGTGGGCAACCACGTATGGGTTCAAGTCCCATCGCCGGCAGTAGAAAAATGGCTGAAATCCCAGTAAACTCAAGGATTTCAGCCATTTTTCTTTTATATGAATTTTGATTACCTTGATTACCTTTTAAATTTTCATTGATTTTATCATTCTCCTTTAGGTACATCCATAGAAATTTTAGATGGTATCCTTTGTTCTCATACCAACGTGTGTACATCACACATAAAACTTTACAGCTTCTTATAAATATCAAAGCAGTCAAATGTCGCAAAATAATCCTGCGGTGTCTCAGCGCGCCTGATCAATTGCACACTGCCATCCTCTCTCAATAATAATTCAGCCGATTTCAGCTTGCCGTTATAATTGTACCCCATCGCAAAGCCATGCGCGCCGGTGTCATGGATGACGAGATAATCTCCCTTATCGATTTCCGGCAGCATCCTGTCGATGGCAAATTTATCATTATTCTCGCAAAGCGAACCGGACACATCATATTTATGGTCACAAGGTGCATTTTCCTTCCCCAAAACCGTGATATGATGATAAGCGCCGTACATTGCCGGACGCATAAGGTTCACTGCGCAAGCATCCACCCCGATATATTCTTTATGCGTATGCTTCTCATGAATAGCCTGTGTCACCAGCGCACCGTAAGATCCCATCATAAATCGTCCCATTTCCGTATAGATTGCCACGTTACCCATGCCGGCAGGAACAAGTACTTCCTCATACACCCTGCGCACGCCTTCACCTATAACCCGTATATCATTCCCTTGCTGGTCCGGTGTGTAAGGTATTCCCACTCCGCCGGACAGATTAATAAACTCTAACTCCACGCCGATTTTTTCCTTGATGCGGACTGCCAGTTCAAAAAGCTGCCTTGCCAATTCCGGGTAATATTCGTTTGTCACCGTATTGCTCGCAAGAAACGCATGGATTCCGAAATGCTTAACACCTTTCTCTTTCAAAATCCGATATCCCTCAAACAACTGCTCTGTAGTAAAACCGTATTTGGAATCACCGGGATTATCCATGATTCCGTTGCTCATCTGAAATACTCCTCCCGGATTATATCGGCAGCTCATCGTCTCTGGAAGTTTGCCGAGAATCTTCTCCACAAATTCAATATGCGTAATGTCGTCTAAATTAATGATTCCACCTACTTTAGCGCAATATTCATATTCCTCCGCCGGCGTATCATTAGATGAAAACATAATATCATGTCCATTGATTCCCAGCGCATTACTTAACATCAGTTCTGTCATTGACGAACAGTCGCATCCTGCTCCATATTCATGCAAAATCTGAATCAGGAACGGATTGGGACAAGCCTTAACTGCAAAATACTCTTTAAATCCTTTATTCCATGCAAAAGCTTCCTGTACCGCCTTAGCATTCTGCCGAATCCCTTTCTCGTCATAAATGTGAAAAGGTGTCGGATAAGTCTTTACAATCTCCTCAATTTTTTCTTTTGATACAAACGGTAATTTATTCATCTTTAGAACGCTGCTCCTCTCATATATATAGCCTTACGGTTAAATACCGAACATTTTTGTACAGTTATCATATCATCTCGATATATAATTTGCAAAGATGATTATATGCATTTCAATAATCATTTTTTTTGATAATTCTTGTTAATTTCCTGATTTCCATTCCCATGTATAATGGAAATATTTCCGTCTGCAATACAGTAAACTACCCGCATCACATTAATTGACGCGGGCATCTATGTTACCTTACACCATTATCATACTCATTCTCATGCATATCACCAGCCTGCTTACGATACTGCTTAAATAAACAAGCTGAATGACTATCAGACATTATCAATCTGCCAGTCAATCGGTTCAACGCCGTTTGCCTTCAAAAACTCATTGCACTGGCTGAAATGTTTACAACCGAAGAAACCTCTGTATGCAGAAAGCGGACTCGGATGCGGCGCTTTCAGAATCAAATGTTTGGGATTTGTCAGCATAGGAATTTTGCTCTGTGCCGGACGTCCCCACAAAAGATAGACAATCGGACGATCCTGCGCATTCACCGCTTGAATGACAGCGTCCGTAAACTGCTCCCACCCCTTACCTTGATGTGAATTGGCCTGATGCGCGCGTACTGTCAGCACTGTATTGAGCAACAGCACACCTTGATCCGCCCATTTCTTCAAGTATCCGTTATTCGGAATATAACACCCCAGATCGCTGTGTAACTCCTGATAGATATTCTGTAAGGATGGCGGAATGTCTTTCTGATCCTGCGGAACTGAAAAACTCATGCCATGCGCCTGATGTTCATTGTGATACGGATCCTGTCCGAGCAAGAGCACTTTTACTTCATGCAGCGGAGTAAAATGAAACGCGCTGAATATCTCCTCAGAAGGCGGATAGATCACCTTCTTACTATACTCATCTCGCACAAAAGTATACAGTTCTTTATAATATGTCTTATGAAATTCCCCATCCAGTGCTGCCGCCCAATCATTACTCAGCATTGCCATCGCACGTATCTCCTATATTTCCGCTATGCAATTCCAACATTTCATCCACGTTTACATACCCGTAATCATAATACAAAATCCTGTCATAGCCGTACCGAAATGCCCTTTTCTCTTAAATAGCGTTTCAATTCACATATTTCCATCTCTTTAAAATGAAATAGGGAAGCTGCTAATGCGGCATCCGCCTTTCCCACGGTAAACGCTTCATAGAAATGCTCCATCGTACCGGCGCCGCCGGACGCAATTACCGGAATAGATACATTTTCCGAAACTGCCCTCGTCAGCTCCAAATCATAACCTTCCTTTGTACCGTCACCATCCATGCTTGTCAAAAGGATTTCTCCTGCTCCCATCTTGTCAGCCTTTATCGCCCATTCCACGGCGTCAATTCCCATATCGACTCTTCCGCCGTTTTTATAGATATTCCATCCGCTTCCGTCCGGACGTCGTTTCGCATCAATCGCTACGACAACGCACTGACTTCCGAATTTATCCGCAGCATCTGAAATAAGCTGTGGATTCATAATCGCTGCCGAGTTGACAGACACCTTGTCTGCCCCCTCCCGCAGAATAGCTTTAAAGTCTTCCACAGTGCGGATTCCTCCGCCCACCGTAAAAGGAATAAACACCTTCTCCGCAACCTTACGCACCATCTCCACCGCTGTCGCTCTCGCGTCGGAAGACGCTGTAATGTCTAAGAAAACAAGCTCATCCGCACCGGAACGATCGTAGGCTGCGCCTACCTCCGCCGGATCTCCCGCATCTTTAAAATTGATGAAATTTACCCCTTTTACTACTCTGCCATTCTTCACGTCAAGACATGGAATTATTCTTTTTGTATGCATTCCCATCGTTGGGTCTCCTCTTCGTATCAGTTTACCCATCAGGATATACTGAGATAATTTTTCAGAATCCGCATACCTACATCGGAACTCTTCTCCGGATGAAACTGACATGCAAATACATTGTCTTTCTCCACAGAAGCATGTATGTATTCCGCATACTCGGTTGCCGCTGTAACGATCTCCGGCTCTGCCGCCTGAAGATAGTAGGAATGAACAAAATATACATATGATTCTTCGGGAACACCTGCAAATAATCTTCCCTTATTCGGATATTGAAGACTGTTCCATCCTATGTGCGGTATTTTCAGTCCTTTATCCTCGGGCAGCTTCACAATCCTGCCACGCAGAATACCCAGTCCTTCTACACCTGCGCATTCCTCGCTGCTCTCAAACAGTAACTGCAGCCCCAGACATATGCCCAGAAAAGGGATTCCTTTGTCCGTAACATCCTTAATTACTTGCACAAGTCCGTACTGATGAAGCTTCTCCATCGCATCGCCAAAGGCGCCAACACCCGGAAGAATAACATGATCAGCCGCCATAATTTCTTTCGCGTCTCTTGTTATCACCGCTTTCTCTCCCAGCACTGCTATTGCCTTTTCCACACTCTTGATATTGCCGGCATCATAATCGATTACTGCAACCATATTTCACTGCTCCTGTCTATTCTGCTAAAGCTTCCTCTTCTGCCTGCATTACCTCATCAGCGGATTCCGCCTGCGGCGCTGTGTCACTTTCCTCCGTGTTCTCCACTCCTTGAAGTCTATCAATGATTTCCTCTTCCTCCGGTAAAACATCCTGCTTCACTTCCGGAAGATCATCCTCTCCATCACTCCAAATATCCCCATAAACAATCGACTCCAGCCTTTGAGAGTAAGCCACGTCATCTTCTGCCGACAGAATATCCAGCGCCTCCGATTCCGAAACTCCATAGCTGTCTGCAAGCGCCGAAAGTATTTGCTCGTATACATCATATAACTC
>VSOA01000279.1 GCA_009774585.1 Lachnospiraceae bacterium | reverse complement strand
CACTACTGATGATACAAGGTTTCATCTTAAAGCCTCCTGCTCCCTCATGTAATTGAGTGTCGCAAAACAGATAGTATCCATATTTTTAAATTCATCTATACTACAGTAGTCTTTTGCAAGCATATAGTCCCTCACATCCTCCTCCGCTTCTTCTTTCATATCATCCTTTCCTGAAATCGCCGCACCCATGATACGCAGTATCAGCAGTGCCATCCAAATGCTTCGCATTACCATCACTGTCCCTCCTTCGGCGCATTAAATTTCAAATATCCTTCCGTATCATCATAGTATTGTCTGTCGATTACCATATGACCTGTAAAACTTTCCGAATAATCTTTCTCTTTCAATTTTTCTTTGGCATTTAAATAATTATTATCGCTTCCTATGTTTACATCTGTCCCTTCCTTTATAAAGCCAACTTTCTTTCCAAACGCTACATATTCCTTCACTGGAACTGTAATACAACCTGCAGAATATGGATTTGTCGGATGATCCTTCCTCAACACTCCTGCCATATGAAAATGGATATAGTCAGCAACATCATCTTTATCTATTGAATTATAAGCCGGAATATTTGCGTTGTTATTCAACCATAAGGCTGCATATCCTTTATGTAGACCACTCTTAATATCATAAATGCCTTCACATATTGTAGCTGTATTTTCCATGTCATCCGGCAACGTTGACGCTTGTACTACATACTTCAGTTCACCATCCACAGTAACAATTGCAATAGCACCAAACTGTCCATTCGGATGATACATATTAATCCCATTCCAGTCTGCCTCTTCATTTGTGCGTGGAGTAGCCAACCCTTCAAAAACAAAAATGGTAGTACCGATACGCAGTTCAGGATTTTTTTCTAAATAATCCCTTATTTCATACAATGCCATGCATTGTCTCGCAGTAAGTTTGTAGTCCTTCAACATTTTTTCTATACCCGGCAACAGTATCGTCTGTCCGCTCGTAAGCGGATAAATGAATCCACCATGTTTACAGAATAAAACCGAAGTCATTGTGATTCCTTCTTTTTGTTGCGACGGGAGGTCATCCAATACTTCCGTTGCCTGCACATTTTCATACATAGAAATCATTTTTGCATCTGGAAATTTGGCATACGGTACGTTAAAATTAATGTTTTCCCATTCTTCTTCAAGCTCCATAAGATATTTACACACACCATGATTTTGACAGTCAATCATATTTGCTTTAATCGCTTCTTCCTGCTCAGCAGTTGCAGACTCCCTACAATTACATGGAAAAGGCATGATATTCCATCCCTGCTTTGTATCTGCAACAGTTGCGTGACGAAGACCATTCGCAAATATCGGATTTTCCAACACTCTTAGAAACTCTGTCGGTTTTCCCGTCTTCAGCTTATCTGAAAGTTCTTCGATTTTGACGCTTCCACCATCCGACAAACTGAAATTTCCCCATTTTGCCCTAGTACATGTCAGCAGTGCTCCATTTACCAAGTACTCATCATATACATCATCTTGGAGTCTTTTACGGATTTCCGCATCTATCATTTCCTCTGTAATGGCTCCATCCAGCGTTTCTCTTGCCAACGCAAATTTTAATAGGAATTGTCGGTTCTTTTTATCTCTCTCTTGCCGTTCCTTATCATCCATCTTCTCTATTTTCTCCCGTCAAAGTAATTCTTCACCCATCCCTCATGCTCGAACGGGTAGAACTGCTCTGCGCCCATGTACAGCTTCTCGTCCTTACGGCACACCGGCACGATGACATATCCCCAATCCCTGCACCTTTTCCATGCAAAAAATCTGATTTCCTGATTGACGATGCTGTCCGTCTCTTTCTGTAAGATATGGCTGCCGTGTACCTTCCGGATTCCCTCATAGGTCATTTCTTCAAACTGCTCCGGCGCGCAATCGAAGTGGAACCTGTATCTGACTTTTCCTTCTGTGTCTTTTAAGAAAAGCTGCAACGTCACATCTTCCAGATTGCGCGATACATATCCCGTCTCTTCTTCCCTCAGGAAACCGTTGACCAGCTCCACTTCTCTGCCGTTATGTGTAAATGCGCTGACCGTATAGGGCAGCACCGGCTTATCCGAGTACAGTTCAATCTGCGCATAGCCCAGCCTTTTATCCCGCATGAATTTCAGCGCTCCGTCCACACAACTCATCTTTAAGTCAATATCCCCTGCGGTATCTCTGTTTTTACGCTTGAACTGTATCATCCTCCCGGGGATGAACTCCTTGAGGGCTTCCCGGAAGATATCAATCTTACAGGACTGCCCGGTCAACTTAAGGAATGAAAAATCCCTAATCTTATCATCCAGATACAGCGGCTCCATGAATTTACGGATAATCCCGTAGATGTCTCCCCGCAGAATCAGTTCTATTTCATAGAGGTTCAGTATAATCTCGGGAAACTCCTTAACTACCTGAAGTCCATCGAGCTCCTGTACGGACAGCTTCCATTTATCCGCCCATATCCATGTGATGTCAGAGTCCTGTTTCGCCTCTGACGTAATCCCCACCCGCAGAATCCCCGCCTGTTCATAGAAATGCTTCTTGACCTGCTCTGCAAGGAAAAACAGCATATAGAAATTATTCTTTACTTTGAAATATTCTTCCCTGCTCCTTGTCTCATACTCCTTAAAGCGGGTCGGTATCCACTGCTCCGCCGCACCGTAAGCTTCTTCCAGTGTGGCATATAACTTCTCAGTCCCGTTGGCATCCACATATCTAAAGATGTCCATGTCAAGTTCCCGCAAGATATCGGTGGAAACAAATGCCGTCTGCCAGCCGCGGCTTACCGATAACTGTTCCGTAAGCAGTATCTTCAAGTACTGCATAATCCGGTATGTCAGATTATTACCACCGAAATCCGTATCTCCGTTCTCATACGCGGTATCAATACGGATATGGTATGCCACACTGTCGTCCTGCACTTTAAAATGACATGCGCACAAATCAGTCGTCCCGCCGCCGCAATCCACAATCAGCGCCTGATAAGTCCGGTTCATCTCAGCCGTCCTCGATTCCAGCATGTTGGAAATCGTATTATAGAGCACTGCTACGCCCTCATCTACCATCTCATCTTCCCGCATGGCATACTCTGGAAGAATCTCCTGAAACAGCTTTTGAAATAAGAATTTCTGTTTCACCGGGCACGACACCTGTATCTGTCCTACACTACATTTAAACCGGTCCTCCGTGACAGCGATGATATGCTGAAAATATGCCTTAATGATTTCTTTGCGGGCTAGGAATGTCCGCCTACCCTCTCTGTCGGTAATCTCCTCTTCTTTCTCATAATCGCTGATCCAACGTTTCATGTCATAGAAGATGCTGAATCCCTCATCCACATAGCAGATATTGGACAAATCCACCGCCGTTTGCCCGAACACGAACTGCGCTTTCCCGTGATTTACCGAGACAACTCCCACCACCGAAGGCAAAAGTTTCCTATGTTCTTCAAATACAGTATATTGGATGGCATTTTTCTCAAATCCGCCAGTAAACGGCGCCCCCTTAGCACTCTCGAAGTACAAGGAATCCAGATAGACCCCCGCAGTGGTGTTCGTGGAACCGAAGTCAATGACAAGCGGCATCCTTAAGGCAATCGGCTCCCGCACTTCCACATCCATGAGCGGGATGCGGTACGCTATCAGATTCTCTGGTATCTCCTCGCATAATCCATGGTAGACAGAGAAAATCTTATCCGAATCCTGTTGGTCAAAGCAGTACAAATCGTAATCCTTTAAATCAGCCTCTTGACAGGATATCTCCCTGCTTTTCATCACATACAGATGCTCTTTATCGTCCCTGCACCTATGGAGATAGAAAATCCCACAGACTTTACTACCTCCGCTCACAAGAACCGCGTTGGTGTCTTCTAAAAACGCCCTATACGGAATATGTATCTCATCATTTTCATCTATCGTGCGTCCGTCATATATAATCATCTTGGATGGGATATGCAGCGTCTTATCCTGCACTGTCCGTATTTTCCCCTTACGAAGCATCCGTTCCAGCGCCTCCTGACCCTCGGCATCATCGTGCCGGATTAACATCTGTTCTCTCGTTCCCCGGTAACGCATGATGACATGAATCAATTCCTCCTTATCCAAAGGATTCAGGATGCCGTGCACAATCTTTTCCCTGCGGCAGATTTCCCGAAGCTGATGTGTCGTCATCAATTCCAGTTCACCCTGCCTGTAAAGTCTCTTCTTCTCTTCTTCCTTAATCCCATCTCTGTCGAGTATATATCCACCCATTGTAATCTCCTAAAATATCACCATCTCGTCCACTACCATCGTCTCATCCACGCCTATGATTCCGAAATGGTGTGCGTAGAACCAGTGCACCGTCTCCTGCATCGGCAGGAACATTTCCCTTAAAAATGCAGTACGCTCCCGTTCCTCCCCGGATTCTTCCACGCCCAGATAGACCAACAGTTCATAAGCTGTCTCGTTATTCTCGTAGATAAAGACCTTCGGGTAAAGCCGCAGCATGACTCTCCTGAACTCCTCCGGATAGTTTCCCGTCTTTAGAAGCTGCAGATAAGACCTTGCGATGTGCTTCTGCTCTTCCTTGCGGAAAAGGGAAAACCGGCGATGTGCCGTCTGCCCGTATCTCCCTTCTTCTATGTCATGGATGATAAGGCTATGGTAAAAATCTTCTTTCGACAGACCTTCCCGTAAATCGAGTCTCACAATCTGATGCATACAGACGTCAAAAAACACGTCTCTTAGGCTTGCATATCCTTCTATATTTCGGTCAAACAGCCGTCCCAGCACATCCCCCAGACGATAAAGCGGATTAATCTCCACTCTGTCTTCCTCCGGGCTTTCCTGATTCAAATCCATGACCGATACCTCTATGTACGGGCTAGGGTCAGAGGCTTCTACAAACCGTAGGTTATCCCTGTCCCTGCCATGTTTTTCCGCCTGCAGCACTGCTTCCCATGCGTAGTTCATTATCAACGCCCTCTACCC
>VSOA01000278.1 GCA_009774585.1 Lachnospiraceae bacterium | reverse complement strand
AAAGGACTTTCCGAGAAACCTCGGAAAGTCCCATAAATTCAATGAATTTTCAATTACTCAATGATAGTAGCCACACGGCCAGAACCAACTGTACGACCACCCTCACGGATAGCAAACGTAAGACCCTGCTCCATAGCAATCGGGTGAATCAGTTCGATAGACATCTCAACGTTATCACCGGGCATACACATTTCTGTACCATCAGGTAAGTTACATACACCTGTGATATCTGTTGTTCTGAAATAGAACTGAGGTCTATAGTTATTGAAGAAAGGAGTATGACGACCACCTTCATCTTTCGTCAAAACGTAAACCTGAGCCGTAAATTTCTTGTGGCATGTTACTGTGCCGGGTTTTGCAAGAACCTGTCCTCTTTCGATATCTGTTCTCTGGATACCACGAAGCAGAACACCGATGTTATCACCAGCCTGTGCCTCATCCAGCAACTTACGGAACATTTCGATACCTGTTACAACAGATTTCTGTGTCTCTTCCTTAACACCAATAATTTCAACTTCATCAGACATATGAAGAACACCACGCTCTACTCTACCTGTAGCAACTGTACCACGGCCTGTAATAGAGAATACGTCCTCTATAGGCATAAGGAAAGGCTTATCTGTGTCACGCTGAGGATCCGGAATATACTCATCAACTGTGCTCATGAGTTCCATAATCTTGTCGCCCCACTCGCTGCTAGGATCTTCCAGAGCCTTCAAAGCGGAACCTTTAACGATCGGGCAGTCTGTGAATTCATATTCCTCTAACTGCTCTGTGATTTCCATCTCTACTAACTCAAGTAACTCAGGATCATCTACCATATCGCATTTGTTCATGAATACTACGATATAAGGTACACCTACCTGACGAGAAAGAAGGATGTGCTCTTTTGTCTGAGCCATAACACCGTCTGTAGCAGCTACAACAAGGATAGCACCATCCATCTGTGCAGCACCTGTGATCATGTTCTTAACGTAGTCAGCATGTCCGGGGCAGTCAACGTGAGCATAATGTCTCTTGTCTGTCTCGTACTCAACGTGAGCTGTAGAAATTGTGATACCTCTTTCTCTCTCTTCCGGAGCCTTATCGATATTCTCGAAATCTGTAGCTGTGTTACCGGCAACTCTCTCGGAAAGTACCTTTGTAATTGCTGCTGTCAAAGTTGTTTTACCATGGTCAACGTGACCAATGGTTCCGATATTACAATGTGGTTTGTTTCTTTCAAACTTAGCTTTAGCCATTTCTAAAGTCCTCCTTATAAAACTAGATAAATTTTTAAAATGTTTCTCTACAATCAGCTATCTTTGATTATATTAAAGATTGCCAAGATTTTCAAGCATTATTTCGCTTTTGCTGCCAAAACCTTTTCCTGTACACTCTTCGGTACTTGCTCGTATTTCTCGAAGAACATAGAGTAGTTACCACGTCCCTGTGTCTTGGAACGCAAGTCTGTAGAATAACCGAACATCTCAGCAAGCGGTACATAACCTTTTACCATCTTGCCGCCGCCGATATCTTCCATACCTTCGATACGTCCGCGACGGGAATTGATATCGCCGATTACATCACCCATATACTCTTCAGGCATTGTAACCTCAACCTTCATGATAGGCTCAAGAAGCACAGGATTTGCCTTCTTCATAGCTTCCTTGAAACACATGGATCCTGCGATGTGGAATGCCATTTCGGAGGAGTCCACTTCATGGTAGGAACCGTCATATACATTGGCATGAACGCCAAGTACGGGGAATCCGCCCAGAATACCTGCTTTGGAAGCTTCTTCGATACCTTCGCCGACTGCCGGGATATATTCCTTCGGAATCGCACCGCCGACTACGCTGGTCTCGAACTTGAATGTCTCTTCACCGTTCGGATCCATAGGTTCGAATTTAACTTTACAGTGACCATACTGTCCACGACCACCGGACTGCTTCGCATATTTGTATTCCTGATCAATCGGTTTCGTAAATGTTTCTTTATAAGCAACCTGCGGAGCGCCTACGTTTGCCTCTACTTTGTATTCACGAAGCAGACGGTCTACGATAATCTCCAAATGCAGCTCTCCCATACCTGCAATGATTGTCTGACCTGTTTCCTGATCTGTATGAGCACGGAAGGTCGGATCTTCTTCTGCAAGTTTTGCCAGCGCCTCGCCCATCTTGCCCTGACCAGCCTTGGTCTTCGGCTCGATTGCCAGTTCGATAACCGGCTCCGGGAATTCCATGGACTCTAAGATAACCGGATGCTGCTCATCACAGATAGTATCACCGGTTGTCGTAAGCTTAAATCCAACTGCTGCAGCAATATCGCCCGAGTATACTTTATCAAGTTCTGCTCTCTTATTTGCATGCATCTGCAGGATACGTCCTACACGCTCTTTCTTATCTTTTGTTGCATTGAGTACATAAGAACCGGAGTTCATTGTACCAGAATACACACGGAAGAATGCAAGTTTTCCTACAAACGGGTCAGCCATAATCTTGAATGCCAATGCGGAGAAAGGTTCTTCATCAGATGAATGTCTCTCTACCTCATTACCTTCAGGATCAACACCCTTGATTGCGGGAATGTCTGTTGGTGACGGCATATACTCTAAGATTGCATCCAGAAGCTTCTGAACGCCTTTATTTCTATATGCGGAACCACAGCATACGGGAACTGCCGTACATTCGCATGTACCTTTACGCAGCGCCTTCTTCATATCTTCCACGGAAGGCTCTTCCCCTTCCAGATACATCATTGTAAGGTCATCATCCAACTCGCAGACTTTCTCTACCAATTCATCATGATAGAGTGCAGCGTCATCCGCCATATCTGCCGGAATCTCTGTAATCGTGATATCTTCGCCCTTATTATCATTATAGATATAGGCTTTCATCTCAAACAAGTCAATGATTCCCTGAAAATCATCCTCTTTGCCGATCGGCAGCTGAAGGATGATAGCGTTTTTACCTAATCTGTTTCTGATCTGGTCTACCGCACCGTAGAAATTAGCGCCTAAGATATCCATCTTATTGATAAATGCCATTCTCGGTACATTGTAGGTATCAGCCTGTCTCCATACGTTCTCTGACTGTGGTTCAACGCCACCCTTTGCACAAAATACGCCTACGGCGCCATCAAGTACACGGAGTGAACGTTCAACTTCTACAGTAAAGTCGACGTGACCGGGAGTATCGATAATGTTAATACGATGCTCTAATGCGCCTTCCTTCGGCTTACAGTTCTCTTCCAAAGTCCAGTGGCATGTCGTAGCGGCTGATGTGATCGTAATACCTCTTTCCTGCTCCTGCTCCATCCAGTCCATGGTAGCAGTACCTTCATGAGTATCACCAATCTTGTAGTTTACGCCAGTATAATATAAGATACGCTCTGTCAATGTCGTCTTACCGGCATCGATATGAGCCATAATACCTATATTTCTGGTTCTCTCTAACGGATATTCTCTTCCAGCCAAGGTTTTTTCCTCCTTATATTACTAAAAGCGGTAGTGCGCAAACGCCTTGTTTGCCTCTGCCATTTTGTGCATATCTTCTTTTCTCTTAACTGCTGCACCTGTGTTGTTTGCAGCATCTAAAATCTCATTTGCCAGTCTTTCCTGCATGGTCTTTTCGCCTCTCTTACGAGAAAACATTACCAACCAGCGTAATCCAAGCGCCTGACGTCTATCCGGACGAACCTCGATAGGTACCTGATAGGTAGCACCACCGATACGTCTTGCCTTAACTTCAAGCACGGGCATGATGTTATTCATAGCCTCCTCAAATACGTCAAGTGCCGGTTTTCCGGCTTTCTCTTCTACTCGCGCAAATGCTCCGTATACAATCTTCTGGGCTACACCTTTCTTACCGTCTAACATGATATTATTGATAAGTTTTGTGACAACCTTATTATCGTATAAAGGATCTGCCAATACATCTCTCTTTGCAATATGTCCTTTACGTGGCACGGTTCTTCCCTCCTTAAAAATAATTTTAACTCAACGGTACTCACATGTGTCCTCTAATTCAATGTGTTCGTGCGGTATTCAACCTCTTATCTATCATAAGAATCCCAACACTAAATTAGTTCTGTTTGTGGTACTAAAGCCTATGACTCTTACTTTGAAGCTTTCGGTCTCTTAGCGCCGTACTTAGAACGAGCCTGCTTTCTGTTAGCGACTCCCGCAGTATCCAGAGTACCTCTGATAATGTGGTATCTTGTACCGGGTAAGTCCTTTACTCTTCCGCCACGGATCAAAACAACGCTATGCTCCTGTAAGTTATGTCCTTCACCCGGAATGTAGCTTGTAACTTCGATTCCGTTGGAAAGACGTACTCTGGCAATCTTTCTGAGTGCGGAGTTAGGCTTCTTAGGAGTTGCTGTCTTAACAGCGGTGCAGACACCTCTCTTCTGCGGAGAAGCTGTGTCAATAGCTGTCTTGTGAAGGGAGTTCCATCCTTTCAACAAAGCAGGTGCAGTTGACTTCTTTACAGATGTCTGACGTCCTTTTCTGACTAACTGATTAAATGTTGGCATTCTTTTCACCTCCTATGATATATACTGTATGCCTTATAACAATGTATAACATGTAAATGTCATTTCTTAGCCCTGCAGGTTATTTTTTCCTATGCAACACAAAAAAATGCATTCACGTGCACACTAAGATAGTATACTTGCCCGTGAATGCATTGTCAATACATTTTTTCAGTATTTCCGTACGGAAACATACCTGAAGCTTTTTTCTGTTTACGGATTACTCAACGACTTCCATTTCTACTTCCTGCATATCGGTCGTCTCTTCTTCGATATCATCGATGTCATCTGCATCGTCAAAATCTTCCATATCATCGATTTCTTCTATTTCGTCCACTTCATCAAGGTCATCATCCTGCATATCAGCGCCGAATCCGTCATCAAAACTCAACTCGTCATCCGCTGCCAGCCTGCTCAACAGATTCTCATCGGTGCTGAGCGACGTATCTCTGTAGCGCTTCATACCCGTTC
>VSOA01000277.1 GCA_009774585.1 Lachnospiraceae bacterium | reverse complement strand
AAAAAGTGGGTGATTTTTTGAAGCAAGGGTCTGAAAGCCTTATAAAGTAAGGGCTGAAGATTCCGAGAAGTTATAAAGGTACAAAGGAGGGAACAGCCATGGATGCGGTGACTAGCGGAAATATACAGGTTGATTCTGCGATAAAGATAAAATATGTCGTTGCACTTAAGATAGCGGCTGGTGTGCAGGAGCATGGGATGTGCGAAGTAGTAGGTCTGCTTGAAAACGGCATGGAGGCACAGCAGATACTTTCCTCCATGGAGGACATTCCCATCTGTATTGTACAAAATGGAGAAAGTAGTGAACTTCTGTTTAGGGGTATTGTCAAAAAGGCAACGGTACATGCCGTCAATGGAGTATACCGCACAGAAATCTGCGCGGTGACAGCTAGCGAGAAGCTGGATAGGGTTAAAAAACAGAGATCCTTCCAAGATGTTGCCATGACATATGAACAGGTTGTCAGGAGAGTTCTGGAACCATATGGAAATATGACATCAGCCTTTATGGAGGAGGCGCAGGAAGCAATCGGCGAGCCGCTCATCCAGTACGGGGAGACAGACTGGCAGTTCCTGAAACGTCTTGGCAGCCATTTACATATCCCTGTATATGCGGATTGTGAAGCTGATGACAGGGTTTTACATTTCGGAATGGAGAAAGGCGTACATATTGATGAAGAAACGGAGACGTGTCATTCTGGAATTAGCCGGAAATATTATGAGACAGATCGGAAGAAAGACAGCGTCACGCGGAAAGACTATCTGTATTACAAAGTGAGGTGCGGTGAAAATAGCAGGATAGGCGATGATATAGATACAGAATCCGGAAGCCATGTAATATATAAGAAATGTATTGAACTGAACCATGAGCAACTGGAATTCACCTACCATGCAGGAGAGCGCGGCAACTGGTACATCCCATACATAGACCATGACAGACTGACAGGCATGGAATTTACAGGCAGGGTGGTCAGCACACAGGCGGAGAAGATGAAGGTCGCCTTACAGATAGACGAGCCGTATGAAGGGGCGGACTATGAGTGGGAATGGACGCCTGTTTCCGGTAATATCATGTATGCCATGCCGGAGAAGGGGAGCAGTGTCAGGCTGTATTTCGGTTCCGGTACGGCATCGGAAGGGACAGCGGCATCAGATGTAAGGGGTAACGGCGGGAGTATGCCCGGACAGCAGAAGAGGACATTCATGACAGTGGCGGGCAAAAAGATGGAACTGCACCCGGAGCACCTATCCCTGCAGGGAGGCGGCGGGCAAGCTTCAGTGACTGATGTAAGGGCAGTGGCATTCGAAAGCAGTACCAAGACGGAACTGACAGCATCCGGAACGGTCAGACTGAAAGCGGCAAAGATATACGCGTACACCCCGCAGGAAATCAACATGTACAGGTCGCAGAACCGCTGTGAAGAGAAGGGGAAAGATATCATTCCGAGCGGGACGAAGAGCAATCCGCCGACAGGAACAGGGGATGACGGATTTACCTTTAATAACGAGTTCAATGCACTGTCCAGCGTCAGCGTGCTGTGCGGCACGGACTTTACCCGCTACAGACCATTTCAGGATGAGCCGGAAGAGACAGAGCCGGATGAGGGAGGGTTCAGTTGGGGGAAGCTTGCCGGACACTGCCTTGCCGGGCTGGCAGTAGTGGGAGCGGTTGCGCTGGGAGCAGGCTATCTGGCTTCCATCGTGTTCACGGGAGGGGCAACGGCAGCATTTGCACCGTGGGTCGTAGGAGGACTGGCAGCGATATGCGGCACGGCGGCAGTGGGCGGCATGGCGGTAAATGATATTCAGCGTGGAGAGGTGAGCGGTCTTGATGACTATATGCTGACCGGACTGACTAAATCAACGGAGGGGGCGCTGGCAGGAGCAGCGTTCTGCATGGTGCCGTATGCATCGGAAGTACTGGTTTCCACAGCTGTACCCTATGGGATGACAGGAGTTTGCCTGCCTGCAGGAGTGTTTGTCAGCGGTGAGACCATGATGACAGCGACCATGCTGACGGGGTATACAGTGACATTCAGCAACATGGCAGTGAAGGTAAATGATTCCATGGTTGGGCTGGCAGGAAGGAACGTGATGGCGGATGTACTGGGGCAGGAGAATTACCAGCAGTTCAAGGATGTATCGGCGATGGGGAGCAATACCGTGCTGATGGTGGGATTGTCAAATCCGCGATTATATGGTACAAATAATAATAATATAGGGAATTGCGGCACAGAACCGAAAGGAGTAGGAAACCCTGTTAAAACAGAGGGAAAAGGAAGTACTGGAAGAACTATTCCAAATTCTTTGAATGAACAGATGTCGATGCATCAAGTACAATCTAATCCATTGGAGGGTGCAGTTAAAGTTCCATTACAAATGACGGATTCTAGATGGTCTGCATCGGATGGATGGGTTAAAATGCAATCGGTAGTATATCATGCAGATGGAACAAAAACAACAATACATTATGTTTATAATGAAATTACAGGAGCCTTTGATGACTTTAAATTTAAATAGTGGAGAGTAAAAAATGGATAATATTATTTTTGACAAAAAATGGCAGGATGAGCATCTGATTGAACTGAAAATTACAGCTGATTCTGAATTGGTTTCGGCTTATCAGAGTTGTTATGTTCAAGATACAGCTTTGGTGGAAATCTCGAAAAAAATACAAAATTATATAGATAACTATAATGAATCATGTTATTTGGAGTTTGGTCATAAAGAAGGAAATTATACACCAGCATTTTCTATGAACATTTTACCTGCGGATGAAACGGGACATATGAAAGTGGAGGTAGATATTGAGATAGCAGATAATGATACACGTATACATAGATGCTGTTTTTATGTAAAGAGTGAATTGGGATTGATAGAGCGATTGGGAATATCGCTGAAAGGTTTGGTGGATGCTGTGGAAGGGGAAAAAGTGTACTTAAATTGATTACAGAGAAAGCACAAACTATTTTAAAAGAAGCGGGATATTATGAGGAAAGAAGAGTAGATATATTTCATATCATTCATTATATAATTATCTAAATGAATCTGGGTTACAAGTTGAACCGTTGGGACGAGGAGAAAATGCAGGAATTAGTTTTCCAGGAGGTGGATATAACACACATTTCCGCACACAGTATGGAGATTCTTATATACAATATAATCCTTCAAGTGTTCATCATGGTGGAGTACCATATTATAAAGTTTCTTCTGGAAATGCTTTTTCGTATACAGGAAGTTTAACAGGAACACAAAGATTCTATTTGAATGGAGAGGTCATGAATGATTAGTGAAAATAAATGGTTTATTGAGTATCAGATGTTGTCCAATGATGAAAAAGAAGTATACAAGGAATTTGTACTAGACACAGAGGAAAAGGCTATAGTTCTCGATTATGAAAGATTTAAAAGTGCAATTGAACTGATTGCTTCCAATCCGGGTGAATTGCAGAAAAAATATAGTGAAAAGTTAAATTTGGCAGAAGAAGTATCATTGATATTTAATGATGAATGTGTTTATATTGCTCATTATTTAAAAAGCGAAAAATGTATTAGTGAAGAGATTTATAATTTGGTTATGCAAATTGACAAGCAATTAGAATTGTTGAGCAACGAGCATAATGAAGCAAATTGGACAGTACAGGCAATGAATGCTGATAAAAGATGGATAAAAGCAAGAGAATTAGCAGGTGAGACTTGCCGGTTAATTAATTTTTCTCAGGTTACATCAGGTGAAAAAGACTGAGAAGGAAATCATAATAAATACTAAGTGTAAAATTTTCAGGTTAAAAGGGAAACCCAAATAAATGAAAATGGACAAGCAGCTCCGAAAAGAGTATATCAAAAAAATTCAGGAAAAGGCGAAAAAATCCGGGTATAAGGCACCACAGCATATGTTTTATAAAGTTCAGGATGATAATTTATTGTATGCGTATTTTACAATTATACCCGCTGGAGATTTGGTCTATCGGTTAGAAACGAAGAAGATGTCATTTGATAATATTTTCTGGACGATCATGGATATGGAGGATAATATCAGAAGAGGCAATACACTTAGAGTCAATGGGGCATTCACAGCATCAGGGATATTGATATCGGGAGATAATATAAATCTGACAGATGATATGGAAGGAATTGCAGAGGACTTTGTTGATAATGCGACAAGTGAATTTGCCAATTTTATGGAAAATAATGATATTATCGATTATATTTTTTCCCATGACCAGATATTTGATTGGGAGATTTTAAAATGTCTAGCGTATATTGATACAGATGAAATAGCAAAGGCTGTTGAGCTGGCGAGGGAGCAAATTGAAAAAGGCGACAGAGGAAGGTTTGTGAATGCAAACAAAGGTTTTTTTGAGCGTGTAATATTAAAATATGCGTAGCACATTTGCTATTCCAACAGAAATAAAAATGTACTATGACGTAAAAAAGGATAGAATGCAGGGAAAATTTTTTCAAACTGGATTTCAGAAATAAAGAAATAGATTTTGTGTTATGGAGGGTGAAGTTATATTGTGCCCCATTAAAGGAAAATATTTTTCTAAATATTAAAGCAATATAGTATTGGCGATATTTCTCAAAATGGTTGTGAGATATCGCCGATTTCTTTAGTCTTACAATTTAGATGGGTATCCACCTTATGTAATTGGAGAGAGGTGAAATATGGTAGTTCAAGGCTGGCGAGCACTAGGGATGGAATGCAGATAATGGGAGTGATAGAATAGTAAATGTTGTTGTTAAAGAATTTGTATTAAGAGGAGATGTAAATATATGAGAGATTAGCTAAAAAGTGTAGAATATTTTAATAATTTTATAGATGAGGACTTATTGAGAATCAAGAAGTTTTTTGATAAACTGGAACGTGGAGAAGTGAATAGGCAACTGCTATTTCCGGATGCCTTTTCCACGTTACAAAAAGTAGTATATGAGGAAAATAAGGTTGAGCTTTTAAAGAAATATTTAATAAGTCAATTGTATACAGAAGATTGTGGGTGCTATGTTGCACATGAGAG
>VSOA01000276.1 GCA_009774585.1 Lachnospiraceae bacterium | reverse complement strand
GTATATTTGTATGGATGAATTAAACGCCGAGACGATAACGCTTTAAACTGGAAGTTGCTTTAAAGAACACTGACTAATATAATTATAATAATAACAAAAATAATATTAAATATCCATGTCCACTTATTTCCTAAATTCATTGTATAGCCAAACCCGCTTTGGGGTCTCTTGATAATTGCTCTTTTATCTTTTCTGTTGAAATATAGTCTTCCAGTTAACCAGCCATCATCTCTATTGCTTGATTTCATAAAGTACTCCTTTGCAAATTCTAGTTTATATACTTGATTATAAAATATTTGCATGTTGCCTGCAAGTGTATGAGAGTGCAAGAAACCTGCTTTATGTTGCCATTACAAGGGCAGTTAAAAATCTCAGTATCTTATATGTTTATGATGTAGGGCCAATTGAAGAAAATGTTAGAAAAATTTTGGGGGAATATTGTTAAGGTGGAGGAGTTAAAGTTGTAAATAATTAGGATATTTAGCCTTAACATATTGATTTATAGCCAAATAAATGGTTGAATAAAGAATATAACATCATATGAGGTGACAATGAACAATAAAATTTATGAATATGAATCACTTGTTTGCAGCGCGGGCGAATCAGGCGGCGCTTATGTTGTATTTCCCTATGACATCAGAAAAGAATTTGGCAGAGGACGTGTAAAAGTACACGTTACATTTGATGGAGAATCATATGACGGCAGCATTGTAAATATGGGAGTTAAGAATGCTGATGGGACCGTTTGTTATATTATCGGGTTGCGAAAAGACATACGTTTGCGCATAGGAAAACAGCCCGGCGATAAAGTATATGTGACGGTTGTGGAACGTGAGTAGAAGAACTCGGAGTGCATGGTAATTTTGGCAGGGAGGGGAGGAGATAATGATGGATGCTAAACGCTTAGAAGCGTTTGAAAAAATGCTTGAGGCAGTACAGAATGAGTACGGCGATATTTTAGCCAAAATGGAGAAAATGAAAACGGACGGTAAAGTGAAGACGGTGACTTATCAACAACTGATGTCGCGTAAGATGATGCATCAGAATATGTTGTCCTTATATGAAATTTATGGGTTGGTGGACGAGGAAAAGAAAACAATAATAGAGCAATAAATTGCAGCCGCAATAGACATAGACCGGATGATTAGAATCTTGACAAAGATATCAGTTCACCATAAGATGCTGACGGTTTTCTCCCGTAATAGAGAAGACATATGTTGGTATGTCGTAAACGGATTGAAAGTATATATGAAAACAGCCAACATTTGTATTTTTACAAAGAAGGCTGTTCTTTTTTTGGTTATCATTTAACATTAAGAGGATGACTAAGTGACGATGTGGAACGATAGGATATAGTGAAAGGAGAGACATGATGTCAAAATATACATTGGAATGCTGTGTGGACAGCGTAGAATCTGCCATAGCGGCGGAGGAAGGCGGAGCGGATCGTCTGGAATTGTGTACGGCGCTTATCATTGGCGGTACGTCGCCGGGTTTGGCGTTGTTTGAACAGGTGAAAGCAAACTGTAATCTTCCGGTACGAGTGCTTCTAAGACCTCGTTTCGGGGATTTCCTCTATTCAAAACATGAATTCTGCATTATCAGAAGAGAGGTTGAAATGTTTCGCAAAGCAGGTGCGGATGGTGTGGTCATCGGCTGTCTGAAAGAAGACGGAAGCCTCCACATGGAACAGATGGAGGAACTGGTGGAGACTGCAGGTGATATGAAAGTTACACTGCATCGCGCTTTCGATGTGTGTGCGGATCCTTTTCAGGTATACGAGCAGGCTGGAAAACTTGGAATAGATACCATATTGACTTCAGGACAGAAGAAAGACTGTCTTACGGGAATGCCGCTGTTAAAAAAGTTGTGTGAAATGCAGAAACAGCAGGACGGTCCGCAGATTATGGCAGGCGCCGGAGTGACGCCTGAAGTAATCAGAAAGTTTCTTACAGAAACAGATATCACTGCGTATCATTTGTCTGCAAAGAAAGTAATCGACAGCGGCATGCGTTATCGCAAGGAAGGGGTGCCAATGGGACTTCCGGCTATGAGCGAATACAGTATATTCCGAACGGATAAAGAAGTGGTGGCAAAGGCACGGGAGGCACTGGGGTAGGAGGCCAGATCAATATCTTGGGATACTGAATGGTTAGGAAGGAATTGACAGCCTTTACAGAAACTTTTATAGTGGAGTTAAGAGACATTTCGCAAGAATATATTTACGGTTCAGAATTTGTATCTTGCAGAAAAATTGCGGCAGGAAAAATGGATTGTGTAGAAACGGGGATTAATATGGGATTATTTAACCAGACAGGAAAGAAAAATAAGAAAGAGCAGACTGAACATACGCAAAGAGTTTCGGCGGCGGAGACGGAGGAACGGAACATTTCCAAAGATAAGGAAGAGCAGCCGGTTTTGGAGCAGGAAAATCTGTCCGAAGATTGTGACGAGGAAACCGTGCAGGAAGCGAATGTTATAAGTACTCCGGACTACCTTATGTGTATCAATGAAACGCAAATGGAGGTTCTGCTTACAATCTATCACAGCTATTCGCTAGAGGAGCTCACTGCTCTGTTACAGGAGAATGGAGTAGTTGCCGGTATTAAGGAAGAAGCGCTTCAGGAACTTGCGCGGGGAAGGAAAAATTACGAGGAGATTCTCGTAGCCGCCGGCACTGACGCCAAGGATGGACGAGATGGATATTATGAATATTATTTTGATCCGTGTCCCCCTACCAAACCAATTATTATGCCGGATGGTACGGTGGATTATAATGTATTGGGAAAGATGGAACTTGTGACTGAAGGGCAGCATCTTGCCACCTATCATCCGTCGCTGCCTTCGGCGGACGGTGTGGATGTGATGGGGAATATCCTTGAGGCGTATGTGGGAAAAGAACTGCCGCCGTTACAGTGTAAACGCTGTGAAGCGGATGAGAGCGGTCGTCAATATTATGCAAATACTGAGGGGAATGTTACTGTGGCAGACGGATGCCTGACCGTAACGCCGGTTTATGTGATCAAAGGCAATCTGGGTGCCGCTACCGGAAGTGTCGATTTTCATGGAGATGTGTTCGTTGAGGGCAATGTATACGCCGGAGTTACCGTGAAAACGACCGGAAATATTACCGTAAATGGACATGTGGAAACGGCGAAACTTTTTGCAGGAAAAGATGTAATCTTGAAGAATGGGATGCAGGGCTCCGGAAACGGCGTTATTCGTGCAGGCGGTAATGTTATGGCGCGTTTTATAGAGCAGACAAGAGTTTATGCCGGAAATGAAGTCAACACGGGTGCGTTGATGAATTGTGAAGTGGAATCGGGGCATACGGTGGTCATTACCGGCAACAGGGGAAGTATTATCGGCGGTACTGTTACGGCGGTGGAGCAGATTACAGCGGCATCCATCGGAAACCGTGCGGGGGTAACAACGCAGATTGTTATCGGTCTGGACTGTGAATTTAAGTACAAGATGGCTAAGATTGATTATCAGATTGAAGAATACCAGAATAAAATGATGGACGCTGAAAATGCGCTGGAGCGTATTGCATGGCAGTTGCAGTCACAGCCATTGACTCCGGAGATTAGGGAACAAAAAGCAGAGCAGATGCGAAATAAGATTCATTATCAGCTCAAATTAAAGGAGACTACCACGAGACGGGAGCAGCTGATTGATATCAACAGACGTTCCGTAGATGGAAAAGTTGTCGTCAGCGGCGCGGTCAATGCGGGATGTATTATTATTATCAACGGAATGCGGGAGGAGCTGCATTCAGGTTTTAAGGATGTCACATTTAAAAGGGGCAGAAAAGAAATGCGGATTGTGTCGAATAAGTGGTGAGGGGGGGAGTCATAATCAGCATAAAGTAATATCGCCGTATTCATTCTTGAATCCGGCGCTATTATTATGTTCAGTGAATTTATGCTCATTGGCAGGCTGGGTAAAAATTTCAAGTTGCAACTTGAGGTTGCAAAAAAGAACTTTGATGTTGATGGTAAATTGTATTGCCGTTTTGTATAATACAAATCAATCAAAGGAGGCATGACAATGAAATTATCAGAAAAAATTATAGAACTGAGAAAAGCAAACGGATTGACTCAGGAAGAACTTGCATCAATATGTAACGTCAGCAGGCAATCCATTTCTAAGTGGGAAGCGGACATTGCATTACCGGAAACAGAAAAATTATTAATACTGGGAGAAACCTTTCAGGTATCTATGGATATTTTGTTAAAGGATGAATTGACATTAAATGAAGTGAAAGATGTTCATAGCTGTGGAAATAATGCAATACAAAAAAAGAAACGGGAATTGTATGAAGGAGTATTGATCAAAGAAAGCATAGCGGATGATAGTATTATTGACTATCTTAATATTCATAAAATTGAATTGTGGAATACTGACGGGAAACCAAAATATTGGACTGTATTGTTTTTTACATGTGATAGAAGGGATTTTCCGGAACAAATTTCGAAAGTTATGCTGTCTGATCCTGATACAAATGAGAATTGGTTTGTTGATTTTAAGGAAGGCAATAAAAAATACATTGTTTTTAAAGATAAGATTTTAAAATATCAAATAGGAAATCAGGCAGAAAAAGAATATGTGTGCAATGAGTGTAGGAAATTAGGTATTTCCGATAAGCAGATGAACTGGTCGGAATAGGAGGGAACATGAGAGTATTATTAACATCAGCGGGGTTGAAAACGGAAGAGATCAAAGAGTGTTTTGTGAATATGACAGGAAACTGGACGCTCATTGCATAACTGGGGAAAAAGGGGCAGATTGACATACTCGTTAAAAAAATAATGTACGGCATACAAATACATGCGCGCTTGTGATACGGGATTTGCCGGAGGGGATGGAAATAATTGGAGAATAGAAAGAGGACAACATGTTTCAGGGATTTAACGAATCTACCATAATGTTTTATGAGGCAATTCGTAAGGAAAATTGCAAAAAGGCATTTCAAGAGTATATTTTATGTTGAGGGAAGCATTATAGTTGGTACTTAGGAC
>VSOA01000275.1 GCA_009774585.1 Lachnospiraceae bacterium | reverse complement strand
GGAAAAGGGGATGGGCGTCATCCGGGTTCATGCCGTGCTGCCGGTGCCGGGGTATCTGTTTCTGTTGTCCAAGCTGACGGTTTTTCTGCTGGCTGATTTGGTTTTCGCCGTTCTGCTGTCGGTGTTGAATGTCGGATGGCCGGATATGATGACGATATTGCCGACAGTTTTGTTTCAGACAGCGATTTTGTCTGTGATTATGGCGTTGACGGGATTAATCTGTTCTCTGCTGCTAAAAGATTTTCGCCAGTTTACGCTGATGTATCTGCTGATTACCATATTTGCGGCGACGCCGGTTTTTATGGCAGCCAATACACCGGTAAAGCCGGAATGGATTCGCTATCATCCGTTTTACTATATTTATATGGAGCTGAAAAATGCGTATTTCGGAATGACAAGTAATCATCCACTTTATTATGTCAGTTGTATAGCGGCAGCAGCAGTACTGTTTGCGGGTGCATGGAATGCATTTCGCAGAGAAGTGCGAAAGGAGGGATAAGTCAGGATGAGAGGTTTACGGTATCAATTAAAAAGCATCTTGCGTGATAAATTTTGTTTGATGACATTTCTTCTGCCGATTGTTGTTGCGGTGGCATTAAACTTTGCCGGTAGTATTGACTTTTCTTCTTTAGATGAATTATTGAGTTTTGGAATTATGCAGGAAGACTTATCTGAGCAGACCATTATATGGCTGGAGCGATACGGAACGGTCACAGTTTATACAACGTTAGACGAGTTGGAGGCGGCAGTCAATGAACCTTCAACAAATGTGATTGGCGTGGGGTCAGACGGAGACGGTATTATGACGATTGTGTCCGGCGATGAATTGGAACTTTTCCGGCAGACTGCTGACACACTGCCGAGTTTATACGAGCAACGTGATATTGTCCAGCAGGAAACGATTCGGATTTTGGAGCGTCCCGATGTAATGGCTGGTTTTCAGGATATGTTTATTGCCGTTACGCTTATCGTTGCAATGTTTATGGGATGTACGTTTAATGCGATGAATATTATTTCTGAGAAAGAAGACGGCGTGGCTTTCGTCAATGGGATTTTACCGATAACGCAAAGAGAATATATGATACAGAAGATGATTGTCGGGTTTCTATGCGGCGGTTTGTCAGCATTTGTCACAGCGTGTATCTGTTTCCCGCTATCCGCTCAAAATGTGGTCTTTATGATGCTGCTTATTGTGTTTTCGGCATTTGCCGCCGCTATGATCGGCCTGTTTATCGGCAAGATTTCAAGTGGGCTGATGGTTGGTGTTACCTATATTAAAATTGTAATGCTGTTGTTTATTGCAGTACCGATTCTCAGTTTTCTGGTAGAAATTCATAACCCGTTTCTTTCGGCATTGTTCTATCTGGTCCCTTCACAGGCGGCATTTGATGGTATTATGGATTTGTCGGCAGGAAGCAGAACAGTGCCGCTGACAGACATTCTGATTATGTTGATGCACTGTGTGATTTTGTCGTCGACTTATCTTTTGATGTCAAAATATAGAAGGAAAAATTTGTGAAACTTTAATGGCTATTACAGAGATAAATTCGTTGAGAAACCGATACGGATATATTACAATAGACGTAAGACAGACAGATTGCAGACGTAAGCCAAATGACATACAGACGAAAGCCGGATGGCTTACAGACGAAGACAGAATATAGTATTTAGGGGGGGACGACTATGACAAAAACATTTCGTTTTGATGATGTTCCGGTGCTTGAGACGACCGGAGGGAAACTGAAAGGGTATTTCTACAACGGAGAATATATTTTTAAGGGAGTGCCGTATGCGTATGCGGATAGATTTCAAATGCCGAAGGAGACAAAATGGGAGGGCGTCAAAGAGGCAAATTCCTATGGATTTGTGTGTCCTCTTATGGATAAAGACATTCCGTGTGCGGAATTGATGGTGCCTCACCGTTACTGGCCGCAGGACGAACATTGCCAGAATCTGAATATCTGGACGAAGAGTCTGGATGAGGATAAGAAAATGCTTGTCGTTGTGTGGCTGCATGGAGGCGGATACTTTGCAGGCTCTTCGATTGAGCAGGTCGCTTACGACGGATTCAATATGTGCATGCACGGAGATGTAGTTGTGGTGTCCATTAATCATCGTCTGAACATCCTTGGATATTTGGATTTGTCTTTATTTGGTGAGAAATACGCTAATTCAGGCAATGCCGGTCACGCGGATATGGTTGCTGCGCTTCGATGGGTACACGACAATATCGCACTATTTGGCGGAGACCCTGATAATGTGACGATTTTCGGACAGTCGGGCGGCGGCATGAAAGTTACGGATTTGATGCAGATTGAGGAAGCGGACGGACTCTTCCATAAGGGGCTTGTTATGAGCGGCGTAGACGATGGGAAACTTATGCCGGCGTGTACGGGAGACGGACGTGAAATTGTCACGAAGATTATGGAGGAACTCCAAATTCCTGAAAACGAAGTTGAGAAACTGGAGTCGGTTCCGTACTATGAGCTGGTGAAAGCATATCAAAAGGTTAGTCCGGCGATTGCAAAGCAGGGCGGTTATATTGGCGGAGCCCCGATTGTCAACGACTATTATAAGGGAAATCCGCTCAATTACGGCTTCAGGGAACATGCATCTACGATTCCGCTTATGGCGGGAAGTGTGTTCGGCGAGTTTGCATTTATGCCGGCGCAGTATGATAAGAACGAATTGACCGAAGAACAGATGAAAGAAGTAATCAGGCCTGTATACGGAGAACATACCGACGAGATGATAAAGCTGTTCAGTGAGGCTTTCCCCGGTAAGAACCCAACAGATCTGCTGTTGATTGACCGTGTGATGAGACAGCCTACAAAGCACCTTGTAAATCTTCATGCCAAGGGAGGAAATATCGGCACCTATCTGTATGAGTTTACGCTGGAATTTCCGATGTATCATAACAAAATCGCATGGCACTGCTCCGACATTCCATTCTTCTTCCGTAATACGGAGTTGGTAGAAGTGTGCCAGATTCCGGATGTGGGTGAGAAACTGGAGGCACAGATTTTTGAGGCATTTATGTCATTTGTGAAGACCGGAAAACCGGAAAGTGATAAATTACCCGTGTGGGAGTCTGTGACGCAGGATAAAGAGCCAACTATGATTTTTGATAGAGAGTGTGAAGTGCGCTATCAGTTTGACGACAGATTATATGAGAAAATCGATAGTATTCTGCCGCCGTTTAGTATGATGAAAATGACAGAGGAGCAGAATATCCAGCACTAAGGAAGGTACTGCGAGGAGGAGAAGTTCCGTAAATGGCGGCATCATGTAGGTTAGAAAGGAATACATGGAGAGAAAATGCAAGAGAAAGCAATAAAAAGAAATGAAATCATAGAGACGAACAAGACCTATTGGAATGAACATGCGGATTTATGGTTTGGCACGACGGCGCTTCCGGAGTACGGCGTCCGGTTTCCGACAGAAGACGACTTACATCTGTTCGGAGACGTTGCGGGTAAGAAGATGCTGGAAATCTGCTGCGGAAGCGGACATTCGCTCAAATATCACGCCGAACGGGGGGCAGGAGAATTATGGGGCGTTGATCTGTCAGATAAACAGCTTGACAACGCACAGAAATTATTAAGTGAGAGCGGATATAGCGCAAAGCTTCTGTGTGCGAAGATGGAAGAGGAGATTGACGTTCCGAAAGAGTATTTTGACTATGTATATTCCATATACGGAATCGGCTGGACGACTGATCTGCAGGGAACATTTGACAAGATTGCATCTTACCTGAAAAAGGACGGCGTCTTTATATTTAGCTGGCATCATACATTAAACTACTGCGTTGCATGGTCCTGCAATGAAAGAAAGGAAGTTTTTGAAGGTGACAAGCTCGTCATGACGAAAAGCTATTATGATGAATCATATTTTAAAATGCCGGTGCATGACAGCGAGATTATCCTTTGTAACAGAAAGATATCAACGTACATCAATGCCTTAGCGAAAGCAGGATTTGTTATCGAGAGGTTTGTCGAGGAGACAGACGAGCAGTCGCTATGTGCGCAGGGAGAAGTTGATCCTAAGACGAAGAAATCGAAGATGATGCCGCTTTCATTTTGCGTGAAGGTGAGGAAAATGTAGTCGCATCAGAGAAAGCAAAGAAAACACAATAAGCACTTGCCATAGCATACAAGATGAGTTATAATAAACAAAAATTCTAGCAGGAGAAATTTGTATGTTAAGCATTGTTGTAACGGAGAAAATTGCAAAATAAATATTGCAATGGCGGCTTTATGTTCACACTAAAAGTCTGTCCGTTGATTGACAGCATTTGTTGTCAGTCGTTTCGCCTTACAACTGCTTAATATTGTGGTAACTATATTTTTCGTAATGATATGAGCATAACTGTATGGTTATGCTCTTTTTTCTTGAACGATAATCATATAGAAATGAAAAGACCATGGTATCTTAATGCACTTAAGGTACGCATGGTCTTTTTGCGTTTTAAGGCGACAAATTATATTTCGGCGGACAGCGGTTGTCTATTGGCATGGAACTGATATGTGGAAAGGATGAGAAAACATGAATCAAACAATTATTAAAACAGAAGGTCTGGTTAAGAAATATCGCAGATTTCAGAAGAAAGAGGGAGTCAGAGGAAGCATTGTAAGCTTGTGGAAGAGGGAGTATGAAGAAAAACTGGCGGTGAACGGTATTGATTTGACGGTGGAGAAGGGCGAATTTATCGGGCTGATCGGACCGAACGGCGCAGGCAAGACAACGTTGATTAAGATGTTGACGGGTATCATTGCACCGACACAAGGAAGCATTGATGTACTCGGATATTATCCCAACGATTTAAAAAATGAATTTAAGAAACAATATGCCGTTGTCATGGGACAGAAGAGTCAATTGTTCTTTGAACTGACAGTAAACGATACGCTGCGCCTTTTCAAAGAAATTTATGAGATTTCGGAAGAAGAATTTCAGGAGAATAAGAATTATTTCATTCAGCTATTTGGAGTCGAAAAACTCATGGATGTGCAGGTAAGAACATTGTCGCTCGGTGAAAGAATGAAAATGGAATTAATCGCAGCGCTATTG
>VSOA01000274.1 GCA_009774585.1 Lachnospiraceae bacterium | reverse complement strand
TTGTAATTGTATCTATCGTGTCCACCCTTATGAGTCTTATCATGTCCGTGACGAAGCTGATCCGTGACAGGAAGGAGTGCAGGGAGCAGGAGGAGAAAAGGCAGCAGATGTATGAGGATTATCTGTTGTCCATACGCAAGAAGCTGTACCATGCAAGGAAAGAAGAGGCGGAAGCGGTTCATTACAACAGTCCGTCTGTCCATAAGATTGAGCAGATGGTACGCTCTTACAGCAGCAGGATTTATGAGAGAAGCTCGGACGATGATGATTTCCTGAAAGTATCTGTCGGCCTGACGGATGAGCCGGTCAGTTATCCGGTGCATCTGAAAACAAAAGCGATGGGAACGGACAAGGATGAGCTGGAAGAGGAAGCGGGAGAAATCTACAGACAGTTTCGGGTGCTTGAGGACAAGCCGGTAATGGTGGATTTAAAGAGGGCGCATATGGGTCTGGTGGGAGAGAAAGCGGTCATACATGAGCAGTTGAAGCTTATTGTTGCACAGCTTGCTTTTTTCCACAGTTATCATGATTTGGAGATTGTGGCGGTTTTTCATGAGAAATACAATGATGAATTTCGGTGGATGAACTGGTATCCGCATCTGCGTATTCATGCGATCAATGCCTATGGGTGTATCAATAACGACCGTATGCGGGATCATGTGATGGGCAGCATGTACCGCATTATCAAGGACAGGAAGCTCAAGAAAGAAGAGAATAAGAAGGAGAGCCGTTTCCTGCCGCATTACCTTTTTATCATTGATGAACCGAAGCTGATCATGGACCATGCCATCATGGAGTACTTGGATAAAGAAGCGGAGGGGCTTGGATTCTCTATCATCTATACGACGAACATGCGCGCCAGCCTGCCGTCAAATATTAAGACTATCGTTTCACTGGAGAACTCCGGTGAGGGAATCCTTCTTTTGGACGAGGGGGATATGGTCAACCGGAAACTTCGCCTGCTAAGAGCCGAGGGTATCGAATTTGAACGGATGGCACGGGATTTGAGTGTGCTGATCCATGAAAAGGGTATCGTATCGCGTATTCCGGAGAAAGTAACATTCTTTGAGATGTATCATGTGGATTCCCCGGACCAGCTTGAGATAGAGGAGCGCTGGAAGAAGAATCAGGCATATAAATCTCTGGCAGTACCTCTGGGTCTGCGGGGATATGAGGACTATCTGTATCTGAACCTGCATGAAAAGGCGCACGGACCGCATGGACTGGTAGCCGGTACGACCGGATCCGGTAAATCTGAGATTGTGCAGTCTTATATCCTGTCGCTGGCGGTGAATTTCCATCCTCATGAGGTGGGTTTCCTGCTGATCGACTATAAAGGCGGCGGCATGGCTGACTTGTTCAGACATCTTCCCCATCTGCTGGGAACAATTACGAATCTGGACGGCAGCGAGAGTCTGCGCGCCATGGCGTCCATTAAGAGTGAGCTTGCCAGAAGGCAGAAGATATTCAGTTTGAATCATGTGAACCATATCAACGATTATAATAAGCTGTTCAAGCTGGGTGAGGTAGAGGAGCCACTTCCGCACTTGTTCCTGATCAGTGATGAGTTCGCGGAACTTAAGAAGGAGCAGCCGGAATTTATGTCGGAGCTGGTTTCGGCGGCGCGCATCGGGCGAAGCTTAGGCATTCATCTGATTCTGGCGACGCAGAAGCCGTCCGGTGTGGTGGATGACCAGATCTGGACGAATTCCCGGTTCAAGCTGGCGCTCAAGGTACAGAATGAGTCGGACAGCCGGGAAATCATTAAGACTTCCGATGCGGCGTTTATCACACAATCCGGTCGGGCATATCTGCAGGTCGGCAATAATGAGATATATGAACTGTTTCAATCGGCATGGAGCGGCGCGCCGTATCACAGTGTGCAGGAGGAAGCGGAGGAACAGCAGCTCGTATATCTGGTCAATGAGCTGGGGCAGGGTGAAGTGCTAAATGGCGACCTGAGCGGCAGCGTGGAGAGTAAACAGCTCGAGGTGACGCAGTTGGATGCCGCGATAGAACATATCGCCGTGATTTACGATAAGCAGAAACCGGTGCCGGTGAAGAAACCTTGGCTACCGCCGTTAGAGAGACAGATTGTGAGCAGCTACGTGCAGGAATATTGCACGGGGCAGGATATGGAGTCTGTGGAGATGCCGCTGGATCTTAAAGTGGATATCGGGTTAGTGGACATACCGGAGGAACAGAGCCAGATAGGGTATTTTCTTGACTTATTCAAGGATGGCAATGCAGCATTTTTTGCTGCACCGGGATATGGGAAATCGATGTTCCTGACCACGGTGCTTTTAAGCCTCGCCTTGAAGAATTCGGTGGACAGGCTGAATTTCTATATATGTGATTTTGGCAACAGCGCGCTTATCCCGTTAAATAAGGTGCCTCACGTGTGCGACTATATCAGTATGGAAGACACGGAGAGATGTACGAAGCTTACGCGCATCATCACGGAGGAGATGAAGAAGCGCAAGAAGCTTTTTGCAGAGAAAATGGTGCAGAACTTTGAGGTATATAACCAGATTTCCGAAGAACCGCTCAGGGCAATCGTGATTCTGATAGATAATTATGATGTGGTCAAAGAACTGGGGCAGGAGATGGAAGATTTCTTCACCAGACTCAGCAGGGATGGCGTGGGACTCGGCATTTACATGATTGTGACGGCAACCAGACAGAGCGGTATCAAATATGTGGCGCTCAATAACTATAAGAACAAGATTGCCGGATATCTGGTTGACAAGACCGAGACGGCAGGTCTGGTAGGAAGGAGCAGCTACCAGCCGCCGGAGATAGAGGGCAGAGTGCTCGTCAAACATGCGACGGGCATCAACTTGATGCAGGTGTATTCCATGGTGCCTTTTCAGGATGAGATTGCGTACAATGCCGGATTGAAGAGTCTGGTGGACAGGCTGTGCGATATGTACCCGACCAAACGTGCACCCAGAATACCGGTTCTGCCGGAAAACTTCCTATACCCCATGCTTTCCCAGTACGGACAGGCGGCGGAGAACGAGATTCTCCTAGGTCTGCATAAGGAGACCGTAGAGGTGAGAGGATTTAACCGGTGCGCGGCGCCTTTTATCATATTAGGAGATTCCGCGAGAGGAAAGACGAACCTGTTAAAAGTCATTCTGGAACAGATTGGAGGAAAGGACAGGATCTATCTGTTCGACAGTTCGAGCAAAGAATTGTTCTACCACAAGACGGATGCAAATCTGTCTTATATGGAGGCTCCGGAGGAAATAGAAGATTTCATAGAAGAATTTGTGGAGACGGCGACTGTGCGTAAAGGCATGTATCATAAGGCGCTGGAAGCTGACCCGAGAATGGCGCCGGGAACATTCTATGCATCGCTTGAACCGGTTTATATTGTGGTGGACGATGCAGATGAGTTTGCGGAACAGTATGCATCCAAGGCAAAGAAGATGGTAGAGTGCCTGCGTTTGGCGGCAGACACCGGATGTGGCATTATCGCGACCATGCATTCCACGAAATCCAAAGGCTATGATGATATCAGCAAATTCTTCAAAGTGACTACGGACGGTATCTTGTTAGGCAATCCGGGAGGCACGAGCATACTGCCGTCAGTACCGGCAAGACAGCTTCCGGCTATGGGAGAAGGTCTTTTGTACAGCGGAGGCGGCTATGAGAGGATTGTGCTGCCTAAGTTTTCTTAGAGTGTTTAGATATTGTAGGAAAGTATGTTGCGAAATGAGATATCTCAACAAAGTTGAGCCTAAAGCAGCGCAAAAATGGCGTAAATTATGCAAAAGGAAGAGGTGACGACATGAGTATAGTGTCAGGCGGGGTTGCCGCAGCCAAAGCGGCGATGCGTGCAGCAATCAGGAAAGAAATCCAGAAACTTAAGGATAAGATGAGAAAAGCCAAAGAAGTAAAACAAAAGATTAAGCGGGTACAGTCACAGATTGACAATGACATCTCCAAATGGAACAGGTCGCTTGACGCCTTTGAGTCAAGTCCGATGGCACCGGTGAAAGTGACGGATAAGTTCGAGGGAGACAGCGCGGAGATTATCAGCGCCAAGATACCGGAACCTATCGGGGAAATGCAGGAAACTGCTTCCGGTGCGCAGGAAGTGCAGGGAGAAGTGGATGTACAGATTGAAAAACTGGATGCCTATATTATACTGTTGGAGCAGAAGATAGAGGCGCTCTATGCGCAGCTGGCAGCCATATAGAGGAAGGGAGAGATAGAAAGTGGCGGATATTGTAAATTTACAGCAAAGTGAGTATGATGCTGCAATCGGCACGCTGGAAGGATTACACCAGCAGACAATCACGGCGATTACCAGTCTGATTACCGGAATCAATACATTGGCAGCGACGGAAGGCGGATTCTATATTGAGCATTTGTCTGAAAAAACAATGGGACTGATGGATGCCCTAAGTTCCGGCGTGATTGCCCTGCTCAGTGACAATATGGCGATGGCAAAGGAAAGCATGGAAGATTTCGCACAGATTATCACAAACATAGACACTGCTTGCCGCGTATAGGGAGGACAGTGTGAAAAATAAATTTTTCACACGCGAGATTTGTGTCTGCGCGCACTTGACACAAACTCGTTATGCGCAAAAACGTGCGCAGAAAGAGGACAGGTTAAAATGAGTGAGATAGGAAATATAGCGATTGATAAAGGAAGAGCAACATCAGAAATAGGACAGCTTATGTCGCAGTCTGCGAACCTGTTGTCGGAGGCACAGTCCGGTTACGCCGCACTGTCGGCAAGCCTCTCCCATTCAAAGGGTGATTATATTGATGCACTCAAAGAGCAGATTAACGGTGAGATGCAGGTCGTGACAGCAGTCGCGGGATTTTTTCAGGAACTACTGCAGAATATGCAGGCGGCATCGACAGATTTCAGTTCGCTGGACCAGAATTATGTGGATATATTGAATTGACGGATATTACGGAGATAGACTTCTTACAACTGGATTCACATCGGCAGGCTGAATCCGGTGGAAGCGGAGAAGATCGCCAACTTGGCAAAGCAGTATGAAGCAGAAGAAGAGTAAACAGCAGACGATGATATAGCAGAAAAAATACGAC
>VSOA01000273.1 GCA_009774585.1 Lachnospiraceae bacterium | reverse complement strand
CCCCCCTCCCCTTCCCGCCGCCGCGCTGTGAGGTTTGCCCGTTCCCCGCTCCGTCTCCTCGTCCGCTTTGCCCGTTCCCGTCTCCGCTGCCTTGTCCGCCTTGCCCGCTTTGTCCGTTCCCGGCTCCGTCGTTCTTCGCCTGTCTCATGTCACTCAAGTTCTTAAGTCGGTCTGCCATTTCCTGTAGTGCGTCCGCCGAAACAACGGAGACTCCGGCGCCATCCTGTATATCCCGTATCATATCGGATAGCTGACTGCTCATGTTTTCATATTTATAACTAAGCTTCTGAGACGCCGCCGACACCATTTGCTGCGAATCCGCCTGCTGATACTCTGCAAGTGAAGATTCAAGACTCTCCGCCATCTCACGAAGCATATCCTGCTGTTCTTTCGTCAACTCCTCCTGCTGCAGCTCATCCAATGCTTCTATCATCTCTTCTATTTCTTCTTCTTTCTCCTTCGCCTCTTCCCTTACCTTGTGAAGCTCTCCGGCACGCTCCTTTGCACCGGAAGGAAGCAGGGAAAGACCCACGGAAATCATCAGAAGAAACAAAAGCAGACCAATCTTATAAAAGGAAGGTCTGATCGGAATCCGAATTTTATCCTTATGCTCCTTTAACCGCCTGATGGCATCCTCCCGTTGAAGTTCGATGAATGTACCTTCCTTGTCAAGATGTTCATATGCCGTAACAATCCGTTCTTCAAAACCGAAACCGTCCATCCGAAGAGCCGCCTGCTCCATGGTCGTCCGTCTTACAAACATCACCACAAACACGGACATCTCAGCCAGCAGAAGCGCCAGTATCGTACAAAGACCGGCATAGTAAAAAGGCACGAAAAATGCCGCCGCCTGAAACAGAATCCCGGCTCCTGCGCCGACACTCAGTGCAAAAACCGACTTTTTCAGGAAATCAGCAATATTCATCCTGCGCCTGAAAGATTGTATTATTTTCAGAAATTCTTTCTGTTCCATATGAATCCCCATTTCAATATGTCCTGCTTATTTAAGCATAACACCTTTTGACACCCAATTCCGTACATATAATTCTTACGCTCACTTTTTTCTGCGTTTCCCGCCCGATGAAGAATGCATAGGATTAACCTTCCACGCGGCTGCAAGCAAAAGCAGGACAGACAGCAATAGAATACATCCTGCTGACACAAACATCCATATTTTGCCTTGCGATAAATGATAGGTTATAAATCCCACGTCATCCCTTGCAAAATTGGCAGCGCCGAAAAGCGATTCGCTTGTCATAAGCTGCATAAAAAATTCCTCATAGAATATGATTGGATTAAACAGCAGAAACAACATCGATTCACCCATATTATCTGCCTGTGTGACAAACCCCTTTATCATCATTGGGAGAAATGTCAAGATGTAAATGATAAAATAAAACGCATATGATAATATAACAGCCGTTATAGACCGACGGCAGATAGCAGAACTAAGAATTCCGATACCGCCTGAAAGTAACGCTAACAAAATAATGGTAAGCACAAAGTAAAACAAATAGCTCCAGCTCAGTCCACCCACCACAAACGCCAGCGCCATAATCGGCATTCCGGCAGCCACAAAGAACAGAATGCGCAGCACAGCAGACATCACCTTTCCTAATACGATGGAAAAAGGTGACATACATGTAGTTAACATAATATCAAAAGTCTGCCGTTCTTTCTCCCCGGAAATGGAAGACGCTGTAATGATCGGTACGATCAATGCAACAATACAAACTTGTGCAACAGAAAGCACCGGGAACAGATAAATCAAGCTGCTATATACATTACTGCTGCTGTAAAAGCTGCCGCTCATCTGCTGGATCATCGTCAGCGCCAGAAGAAACGTCATTGTCAGCACTGCTTCATAGGCAAACAAGCCCCAGCTGAAACGCATACTGCGGGCTGTCACCTGCAGATCCTTCTTAACGATAGGGTTCCATCTCAATTTCATTGTGCGCCACCTCCCGTCAACTGCATGAATAAGGATTCCAGACTGCCTTCCTCTCTGTAAAATCCCGTAAGGACAACCTGATTTTGAATCATACATCCGATCAGAGCACTGATCTGCTCGTCTGCACCACTAAATAACATAACAATTTCATTTTCCCTGACAGACTCAATCGAAACTCCCACTTGTTCCTTTAACACTCTCGTTGCCGTCTCCATCCCGGAAGCCACCTGAATGTGTATCCTTTTTCCGCCTGACAACTGATTCATAATATCTTCAATTCTTCCTGCCGTGATCAGTTGACCGCGATTCATGATTCCGATACTGTTACACATCTCCGAAAGTTCCGAAAGAATATGCGAGCTGATCACAATGGTCTTCCCCATGGAATGCAGATTCTTCAACAATTCTTTCATTTCCACTCTTGCTCTGGGATCGAGTCCCGAACTTGGCTCATCAAGAAGCAGCAATTTGGGATTGTGCAGCAGTGCCCGCGCCACACAGAGGCGTTGCTTCATCCCGCGGGAGAGCGTGTCCACATAAACCTCCTTTTTGTCGGAAAGACTGACAAGTTCCAGAAGATCATCCGTCAGTTTGGCAATATCCCGGGAATACATTCCGTACATGGAACCATACAGATCCATGTATTCCCGTACTTTCAGATTGTCATATACACCAAAGAAATCGGGCACATAGCCAATCATTCTTTTCATCTCTTTACTGCCCACTGCCGCCGCAGTACCGCCGATTCTCACCGAACCTCTGCTCGCCCGGAGCAATCCGCAGACAATCCTTATCGTAGTCGTCTTCCCTGCGCCGTTAGGACCCACAAAGCCAAACAGATCGCCTTCCGGTATATGCAGCGACAAGTGATTTACCGCCGTAAAAGAGCCATAATTTTTAGTCAGATCATTAATATACAGCATATGAATACCCATGCCTTTCTCTCAGCCAGCAATTTATATCCCATTCTTATTGAACCGCATAGAGACATCCGTAAGAAGTCTCGCTGCAGTTATCGTCTACCGTTTTATCCCAGTCCTCCGTCACCCCGACGATCACCGTCTTATACGGGTCTCCTTCAAAATTCGCAGAAATAATCCCAACGCCCAAAGCCGCCAAAATATCTATATCTTCCGCTAATTCACCATCCTGCGCATCCCACAAAAAGTTGTAACAGTAGCTCGACATACCATCGTAGTAGCCGCCGATTTCCGCCTCTTTCAGGTTAACCTCCGCTCCTGCCGGAAGATTTTCATAAATAAACAATTCCTCGCCTATACACACTGCAAAATATTTGAAATTTTTCCCGGTATCATTGGTAACCGTCCCTTTTATCCCCTGCGTTCCGGTATACTGCAGATTGCTGTAAATGCCGCCTTTTTCCGGCTCCTTGACAATACCTGCCTGAAAATAGCCGTCTTCAAATCCCATAGAAGGATTCATGCCAAAGAAAATCCTGTCTCCTTCCTTACGGATACGGTAATAGTAATCTTCGTCACTGCTTCTGTAATAACTGTCATCCAAAGGTCCCGCATACTCGTACCCCTCTGCCAGACGCAGCGCCCATTCTTTATGTCCGGCATCGTAACAGCGCAGATATGTCCGGTCATTTCCCTTATCGAGAAGATTCTCCACCGTCACCGAATATACATTGGTATGCACTACCTCAAATCCTCTTCCTGCCCAATACACCAGCAGAATGCCCACAAGCGTCGTTGCCGGCACTGCAAGCCAGTAGTAATCCCTTTTATTCGCAAAACGCAGAATCAGGTACAAGATTGGACCCACAAAAACCACATACAAAATAACGATAAATTTCAACCATCCAAACTGTAGACGGTTATTGCCGTTTCCCAAATAACCACAGACTTCCTCAAGATAATACCTGCTGTCATAATAAGAATTATATTGACCTTGTCTGTGGTTGGTACTCGCATAACCGCTTACCCGTCCTAATATGTTCTCCACAAAACTGTTTTGTTGTTCATAGCTGCCGGCAGCATTCTGTTTCGACACTTCTGCCAGCGAATAGGGCAGGATTCCCACGGAGCCATCCCCCCATGAACACATGATCAAAGAAAAATCATAAGCTTCGTTGTATTTACCGTTCACATCGATCAGATCCGCCATATAAAGCAGCGATATATCTACATACTCTCTGGAATTATAGATACCTTCTCCCGGCTCGTAAACTTCGGCGCATTGTATTTCCAGATCATCCAAGCCTGCCAGCACCTCCTCGGCGCTTTCCCCCGTACCGATGATCAACATTCCGCCGTTGTCTATCCATTGCCAGATATTTTCCAGCGTCTTATCCTGCAATATCCCGGTGTTATAACTGTCGATTACCAGAAAGTCTAAACCATCAAGAGAATCTGCCAGATTGTCCGACGTCAGTTCCTCTAGTTTAATCGGATAACTCTTACTATAATAATAGAACTCACTTCCTCCCATATCAAGGTAAGTCAACGAAGTATATTCATCACTCAGAATGCCCATGATAAAGGCGTCTTCTTCCGTCTGCAAAAGCCGTTTAAATTCCTTCTTTGCCACTTCCTGTTCATCTCTTGCTATAAGACTTACCTGCACCACTCCGTCTGTTCGTTCTATGCTGTCTTTTGGCACCCTGACCACAAACTGCTTCGTACTGCCCTGCGGCAGAGACAGTTCCGTATCATATGCGCAGTCGTTTAATCCGCTATAAGAGTTCTCGTTAAGCCGCAGCCGCACCGTTCCTTCCCAGTCATCCCCTTTATTTTCAACTTGTAACTGAATTTCATAGACAGACTGATTCCCCGGCAGCATCTCCGCGTCGATGATAAATGTCTTTTCCTTGGCGTTTACCGTCATATCTGACCTTCCCATACATATGCCGCATAACATGATTCCTAAGATAAGAAGCATCAATAACCTTTTGTCTGCACTGATTCTATTTCCCATAACTGTTCCCCTTTTGTCTTTCTTCTGAATATATTTTCTTCCTATCTCCTTACTTCATAATTTCCTTTCATTCCTCCCGGATTTCTCCCGTAACATCGTCTACCAGAATTTTTCTGTTCTCTTCCTCCTGATGCAGGCAGATTACATGACAGAGTTTTCCGTCCTCCCTCATAATACCGCCATAATACAGATAA
>VSOA01000272.1 GCA_009774585.1 Lachnospiraceae bacterium | reverse complement strand
TGATTACACCATGTGCGCCCGCCAGATTGGCAGTACGGATGATTGCGCCCAGATTGTGCGGATCCTCGATATTATCCAGCAGAAAAATAAATGGTGCTTCCTCTTTATCCCGCGCTTTTTTAAGGATATCCTCCACTTGTGCATAAGCATACGCCGCCGCATATGCAATGACTCCCTGATGCTTTCCCGTCTCGGATATCTGATCTAGTCGCTCCTTCGTCACATACTTAATCTGTGCACCCTTTTTGGATGCCTCTCTTTTAATCGTCAGAATCGGTCCGTCCTGACAACCGTCCAAAACAAAAAGCTTGTCTATCGTTCTGCCGGCGCGAAACGCCTCTATCACGGCATTGCGCCCTTCTATCGTAAATTCGGTGTATTCCATTTGGTTATTCCTTTCGTTAACTATATAAATACCTGATTAGATCGGATGATCGTCTGTTTTCCAGCACACATCATATAGTCATTCCAACTCTTTCAATCGCTTCATGAATCAGATAGAGCATCCGCTCCTGCTTCCCCTGCAGATACAGATACCCGCAGAGCGCCTCCAATCCTGTTGCCTTACGGTACTCGATGACAGACGCATTCTTGGCGGCAGTATAAGATTTCGCATTCCGACCGCGATGATACACCGCTGTCTCTTCCTCCGTCAGTTCGCTCTCCAGCGCGTCAATCATCTTCGCCTGCACGCGGGCATTCACATAAGTAACCGTCTTCTTATGCAGATTATTGGCGGAACGGTTCCCCCGCTCCACCACGATTGTCCGTATCACCAAGTCATAGATGGCGTCGCCGATATATGCTAACGTCAGGGGCGAATAAGTGCGGATATCCACCGCTGCACAATCGAAATCCCTCTTGATGGCATCTAAAATCGTTATGCTCTCTTCCATTTAACGCCCTCTCGTGTGTCTTCCAGAATGATACCCTGCGCTGCCAGCATATCTCTGATTTCATCTGCTCTCGCGAAGTTCTTCGATTTTCTGGCATCCTGCCTTTCCTGAATCAAAGCTTCGATTTCCGTATCCAGTATTTCCTCTTTCTTATCTACAATCAAACCGCAGATATCAGACAAAGTGACAATTTCATCTTTGAGCGCCTGTACAAAGGCTTTAGATGAGCTTTCGGAAGCTTTGGTGTTCGTAAATTTCACCAGCTCAAAAATAGCCGAAACAGCATCCGCAGTGTTAAAGTCATCGTCCATCGCCTCGTCAAATTTAGTAATAAATCCTTTTGCCTCATTATACTGCTTCTGCTCTTCTTCTGTCATCCCATTATCCGACGCATTGTCAAGCAGATAATTTAAATTCGCCACACTGGTCACAATACGGTCCAATCCGTTCTTAGCCGCTTCCATCAAATCTGCGCTGAAATTAAGCGGACTCCTGTAATGCGCCGAGAGCATGAAAAACCGCAGCACCTGCAAATCATATTTCTCACTGATGTCCCTGACCGTAAAGAAATTACCTGCTGATTTGGACATCTTCTTATTATCAATATTTAAGAATCCGTTATGCAGCCAATACTTCGCAAACTCTTTGCCGTTAGCTGCCTCCGACTGCGCAATCTCATTCTCATGGTGGGGGAATATCAAGTCTTCTCCGCCCGCATGGATATCTATCTCTTCGCCAAGATATTTTCTGCTCATCACGGAACACTCGATATGCCAGCCCGGACGCCCTTCACACCATGGAGACTCCCAATAAGGCTCTCCCTCTTTCTTCGGTTTCCACAACACAAAATCAAGTGCATCCTGCTTCTGGTCTTCACCCGACACTAACAGGGAACGTCCGCCGCTTCTCAAATCATCCAGATTCTTGTGGGACAGTTTACCGTAATCCTTAAAGCTTCTCGTCCTATAGTATACGGTGCCATCCTGCGCTGCATAGGCGTACCCTTTGTCAATCAGTGTCTGGATCATCTCGATCATACCCTCGATTTCCTCCGTCGCCTTGGGGTGCGTCGTCGCTTCCTTGACATTGAGCGCTTTCATATCTTTCCTGCACTCTTCGATATAACGCTCAGAAATAACGGATGGTTCAACGCCTTCTTCATTGGCTTTCTTGATAATCTTATCGTCCACATCGGTAAAGTTAGAAACATAATTGACCTCATAGCCCTTGTGCTCCATATAGCGTCTGGCAGTGTCAAACACAATCATCGGTCTGGCATTGCCGATATGAATCAGGTTATAGACGGTCGGTCCGCAGACATACATGCTGACTTTGCCTTCCTGCAATGGTACGAACTCTTCTTTTTGTCTTGACAGTGTGTTGAAAACTTTCATAATGTATACTCCTCTTGTTATATTCTCAGTTGCGGAGACTGCGCATTTCTCTCTCCAAATCAAGCAGTCTGTTGGTCAATTCCGCATTGGCCCGCTGTAAACCCATAATATCTTCTCTGACAGGATCGGGCAGGTTGATCTGATCCAAATCCTCTTGTGGCAGCAACCTGTTATTGCGCTTCACCACCCGTCCGGGCACGCCAACCACCGTGGAATTGGGTGGTACTTCCTCTAATACCACACTGCCCGCTCCTATCTTGCTGTTGTCGCCGATTTTAAAGGACCCCAGCACTTTCGCGCCTGTACTAATCATCACATTGTTGCCGACGGTAGGATGTCTCTTGCCTTGTTCCTTGCCCGTACCTCCCAGCGTAACTCCCTGATACAGCGTCACGTTGTCGCCGATAATGGTCGTCTCCCCTATGATCACACCGTTACCATGATCGATGAAGAATCCTTTGCCGATCTGCGCACCGGGGTGAATCTCGATGCCCGTCTTACGGACCGCCTTCTGCGAAATCCATCTCGCCAGAAAAAAGTGTTTCTTCAAATACATCTTATGTGCCATACGGTAATAAATCATCACCTTAAAACTTGGGTATAAAAAAACTTCCATATTGGAGTGAATCGCCGGGTCGCGTTCGCGTATAATCCGGATTTCCTCCTTAACATTTTGAATAAAACCCATAGTTATCCCTTCTATGTCTGCAATGTATGAGACAAATCACTCTTAGTTTCTTCGTTCGCGCTTGATTTCCTGCTGACATAATAAATAAAGACCGCGGCAACCTCCCTACTCCGGTTCGGAAATAGAGACGAAATAATCCGCGGTTCCACTCTACTTAAAGAACGCTCAAAACTGCATTCTTCCACTCATAACCTGTAACGGGGTCAGCCGGGCATAAGCCGGACTCCGGGGCGCACTTCCCATTCTCTTCACAAGAACCGCTTCCAGCCGATGACGGTTCCTCTCTGCCTGCTTCTGACAAAGGTACTCTTCCCTTTCAACATCCATTGCATTCAATCTGATAAGTTCTGCTAATAGAATATGCAAAAAGACTCATTTTGTCAACCTGCTTTTGGACTCTTTATGACCGGTTTCTCATCGGACATCCGCCGCAGCCTGCACACTGTTCTGTTCCGCCGCTGCTGCTATCCATGCCGGCGCTTACTGCGTTGACATCCGCGCTGTACAACTCTCTTGGACTGGTCAGCATACAGATTGCCTGCGAAGAAATGCCCTCGCCACTTCCCGTAAAGCCGAGCCCTTCTTCGGTCGTGGCTTTCACGTTGACCTGCTCTGTCTCAATGCCAAGCGCCGCCGCAATATTCTCACGCATCAAGTCGATATGCGGGCGCATCTTCGGCGCCTGCGCAATAATAGTGGCGTCAATATTTTCAATCAGGAATCTGTTTTCTTCCAGCAGATTTCCTACATGTTTCAGCAGTTCTATCGAGGATATCCCTTTATATGCAGGATCGGTATCCGGAAAATGTTTACCAATATCTCCAAGTGCCGCCGCTCCGAGCAGCGCATCCATGACGGCGTGCAGCAACACGTCCGCGTCCGAATGTCCCAGCAGACCTTTTTCATAAGGAATCTCCACACCGCCCATAATCAGCCTTCGTCCCTCTACGAGACGGTGTACGTCATAGCCCATTCCGATTCTCATAATCTCGTCGTGCTCCTTTACATTGATTGCATAATCCGGTCAAGCAGCCGCTCTGCCACTTCTTCTTTGCTCATCATCGGCAGTTCAACCGTCTCGTCCTTCGTCAAAAGCGTCACCACATTGGTATCGGTACCGAATCCTGCACCCTCCTGCTTCAGATTATTGGCAACAATCATATCAATATTCTTCTTTTCCAATTTTGCCCGGGAATTTTCCAACATATGCTCCGTCTCCATGGAAAAACCGCACAGAAACTGTCCATCCCTGCGGTGCGCTCCAAGATAAGCAAGGATATCTTCGGTACGCTCCAGTTCGACAGACATCTCTTCATCCTTTTTCTTAAGCTTCTCATCCGCAATTACGCATGGACGGTAATCCGCCACTGCCGCTGCCTTAACAATGATATCCTGTTCGTTTGCCGCTTCTTTGACTGCCTTCGCCATGTCCGCCGCTGATACGACGGGCACAATCCGCACACCCATGGGTGGCTGAATATCCACTTTACCCGACACAAGTGTCACTTCCGCTCCGCGCATCATTGCACACCTCGCAACGGCATAGCCCATCTTGCCGGTAGAATGATTACTGATATAGCGCACCGGATCCATTTTCTCCTGCGTGGGACCAGCCGTGACAAGTACTTTTTTACCTGCCATGTCCTTCGGCGTCAACGCTTTTGCAAGATACTCATAGAGTACCTCCGGTTCAGGCATCTTGCCCTCGCCCGTATCGCCGCACGCAAGATATCCGCTGGCAGGAGTAATCACTTCCATGCCGTAGCGGGCAAGTGTCTTCATATTATCCTGTACCACGGGATTCTGGTACATTCTTGTATTCATTGCCGGTGCAAACAGCTTCGGGCATGTGCATGCAAGCAGCGTAGTCGTCAGCATATCATCGGCAATCCCGTGCGCCGCCTTTGCAATCACGTTCGCCGACGCTGGTGCCACAAGAAATGCATCCGTCTGCTTCGCTAAAGACACATGCTCTACCTGAAATTCAAAGTTTCTGTCAAATGTGTCTACAAGACATTTATTTCCTGTCAATGACTCAAAGGTAATCGGATTAATAAAATTCGTCGCATTGGGCGTCATGATAGCAGTCACGGCAGCCTTCTGCTTTACAAGCA
>VSOA01000271.1 GCA_009774585.1 Lachnospiraceae bacterium | reverse complement strand
GTTGAGTGGCTGGAAAATTATCTTAATCACTATGAAAAATCGGTTATAATTGTGTCCCATGATAGAATGTTTTTAGCTAGGGTAGTCAATAAAATATATGAAATTGAGTATAAATCAGTAACTCGTTATGTAGGAAATTATTCTGCTTATGTAAAACAAAAGAAACTTAATTACGATTTACAGATGAAAAAATATTTGGAGCAGCAAAAACAGATTGAAAGATTAAAGGACACGGCTGAAAGATTTAAACATATTCCATCGAAATCTGCAATGGCAAAGGCAAAATTGAAATACATAGAGCGTGTAGAAAAAATTGAAAAGCCACGAAAAAGTGATATGAGTACTTTTTTTGCTACACTGGAACCAAGAAAGAATTCTGCACTGGAGGTATTCCGAGCCGAACATTTAAAAATGGGATATTTTCCTCATTTTTTTGAAGTGTCAATGACTCTGGAGAAAGGAGACAAGTTAGCAGTGATGGGGAAAAATGGTATTGGCAAATCAACTTTGTTAAAAACAATGAATGGTCTGTTGGAACCTGTTTCTGGTTTTTTAAAGTGGGGAGATAATGTGGAAATTGGTTATTACGATCAACATGTTGCTACTTATTCATCTGAAAAAACAGTTTTGGCAGATTTCTGGGAGGAGTTTCCAGATATCCAACAAAATGAGCTAAGAAGTTATCTGGGTGCATTTATGTTTCGCCAGGATGATGTACATAAAAAGGTAAATAGCTTATCTGGTGGAGAACGTTCGAGATTAAATTTTGCAAAAATCTTTATGAAAAAACCAAATGTTTTGTTATTGGATGAACCCACTAATCATATGGATTTGCTGGGAAGAGAAACATTGGAAGACATATTTGAGCAATACCAAGGAACCATAATATTTGTTACCCATGACAGATATTTTGCAAAAAAGATAGCGAATTCTATTCTTTATTTTAGTGAGAATAAAGTAGAGTATTACAAAGGTACATATGAAGAGTATGAAGAAAATAAGAATAAGATCATATGAGGGAGAGACAATAATTTATGAGAAAAATACATGTAATGGATGCAGTAAAAATCGTTTTCCGGATAGATTTCGCGGCAGCGGGGTTGTTCTTTATTCTAAATCTTTTCATGGCGGTAGTGCCCAGTTTACAGACGCTGGTAATTGCGGATTTCGTGGATCAGGTTATGGCGCTTGGGTCAGCAGATACGCAAAATAGAAAGGTTTTGCTTCTTATTTTCTTTCTGGTGGCACTGGTTGCCTACAGTTGGATATCAAAGAGTCTGACAGAACTTGTGGGGCAGCATATAGAAATGCGTTTGCGGGCTATATTTAAACCATGGTTGGTAGAAAAAATCAGCCGTCTGAAATATGAAGCTATGGAAAATGAAAGTATAAGAGATAAAATTTCCCGTATCAATACGAATGCGGAAGTTCAGGTGCGGGAGGCTTATAGCTGCCTGCTCCGGCTATTGGGGCTGATTTTAAAAGTGGCCGGAATTCTGGTGATTATGCTGAGTCAGGTTTGGTGGCTTGCGTTTCTCCTGCTGATTGTCTCAATTCCATGCTTTCGTATTGCTATGAAGAGCGGAAAAGAAGACTATGAAGCACAGGCTGATGTCACAAAGGTTAGCCGCGTCAACGAATACTATAATGAAATGCTTAAAAAAAGGGAATATGTGGATGAGAGAACCTTGTTTGGATATCAGCAGGAATACAGGGATAAGTTTTTACATCAGTATGAAAAAGCGCGGAATTACACGACAGGTGTGAGATTGAAATGGTTTATTAAAACCAAGGCCGGCAGTATGGCTGTTATTTTGGTATCAGCATTTTCTCTGGCGGTGATGATACCTCTGACTTTAGACGGCAGGCTGAGTTTTGGTATGTTCATGGCCCTGGTCAATGCTGTGTTTGGCATTGTACAGAATATGTCCTGGGATCTGACATACTGCATAGATCGAAACGCCTGGTATAACCAGTATTTTCAGGAACTTGAAGAAATATTTGCCATGGAAGAGGAACAAGGTGTGGCAGAACATGAGGGAATGGAAAAAACCAAAAAGAAAGTGAGTGAATTTCGGATCTTGGAATTCCGAAATGTCTCTTTTAAGTATCCGGGAACGGAACATAAGATTTTAAAAGACATTTCATTTCAAATTCAGCATGGGAAAAAATATGCTTTTGTAGGGGCGAACGGCGCTGGAAAAACAACGATCATTAAGCTGCTCAATGGCTTGTACCAGGAATATGAAGGAAAAATACTTATAAATGGAGAGGATATCCGTAATTATGACAGGGATTTTCTTTCCAACGTGTTCCAGGATTTTGCAAGGTATCCGATCAGTGTCAGAGAAAATATAACCATCGGAAGGAAAGATGGAGTCTCTGAGGAAGAACTGACAGCTGTTATGGATGAGATTGGGATGCGTCAGACAGTGGATAAGTTGAAGGATGGAGTGAATACGGTTTTAGGGAAAATAAAGGAGGACAGCCAGGATATATCCGGAGGAGAATGGCAGAAAATCGCTCTGGCAAGGTGCGCTCTGTCGAAAGCACCGATTAGTATACTTGATGAGCCGACAGCGGCTATGGACCCTGTTTATGAAAGTAAAATATACCGGAATTTTCAGCAAATAAGCAGGGGCAAAACCGTTCTTTTAATAAGCCATCGGCTTGCCTCTGTTAAAATGGCAGATATTATTTTTGTGATTAAAGACGGAATGGTTTCGGAGACAGGAAGTCATTCCCAGCTGATGGCAAAAGGCGGATTGTATAAGAGAATGTATGAGGAACAGGCAAAATGGTATGAAGAGGACAGAAAAGGGGTGAATACAGTATATGAATCATAATCTTTGGAAAACTTTTTGGAGGGCATATCCGCTTATTTATAAGCCTGTTTGGCGTGAAAACCTGCTTTTATCTTTTGTAGATATTTTCCACGGGATGTCCTTTGCGGTATTGGTTATCCTGACACAACGTTTTTTTGACAGCATCAGCGCTTGTGTTGGAGGAACGGGGAGTCGGAACACTGTAATTTTGACGGCAGTTATTTTGATTACCTGCCAGGTAATCAGCCAGCTTTTAAACGGCTTTGTGAACTTCTATGCAGACGTGGTCCGCGAGAAGGGATATGGGCGTATATGCGTGATGATTCAGAAAAAAATCAGTAAAATGAGACCCGTAGATTTTGAGCGGAACAGTTTTCTGACGGATATTAATATGGCGGATGAAGGGGCAAAAGAAGCCTGCGCCATGGTGGATACAGCGAATTCTATTCTTACGTTCTATGTGCCATATTTTGCGCTGATGGGCATTTTTATGTATCGACTGGATTTCAGACTTATTGTGACAGTTTTTTTGATATTTCTTCCGGTACTTCTAACCAACTGTGTGAAAATGTATTTTGGTGACCGCATCGAAAGACAGATTGCTCCGGTACGCAGGGAGGCAGAGGCTTATGAACAGACTTTGACTACTCTGGATTGTTATAGAGAAACGCGTGTGCTTGGGGCAACGAGATATTTTCTACGGCTATATCGGGAAGGAATACAAAAATGGAATAAGACCACATGGAGAAATCGTAGGAAAGAGGCTGTCATTAATCTTTTATTGCATAGCTTCAGTTTCCTCGCATACGGTGTTATTCTTTTGATTTTAGTTTCAGGTTGTGTTCGTGGGCAGATTACTGTGGGTGCCTTTGCTGCCGTATTTTCTTCCATTGACGTGATGTTCCTTTTAATGGAGGAGGTATTTCAGGACAGCCTTGGCGAACTGACGCAGAATATAGGCAGGGTTAACAATTTTCTAAACCTGATGGACAGTCCGGAAAATGTGCAGGAAAGTGTAGAAATAGACAATGGTAAAATTGTGCTTGATGATGTATCGTTTCGATATCCGGAAGCGGCGGAGAAATGTCTTGACCACATTAGTTTGGCGATTCAAAACGGGGAAACGATAGCTGTGGTCGGAGAAAATGGAGCGGGCAAAACAACACTCGCACGTATTATTTTGGGTATTTTTAAACCCGACAGCGGCAGAGTGATTGTGGGAGGGCAGGTTATGGATGAGAATCGTAACTGCTTTTCTTCAATAAGTGCCGTATTTCAGAAATTCAATCGCTATAAGCTAAACCTTGAGGATAATGTTCGTATCTCGGATCTCGACAGTATGGAAGACTATAAGAAGGCGCTTCAAGAGGTTGATAGAGAAATGAACATGGATAGCCAGGTGATTTTATCCAGGGACTTTGACGGCATTGATCTATCCGGAGGGCAGTGGCAAAAGATCGCTATTGCGAGAGGGATATATAAAAAGTCCAGAATACTGTTACTGGATGAACCAACGTCTGCAATAGATCCTCTACAGGAAAGCCGACTCTATCAGACATTTTTACACCTGGCAGAGGGGAAAACATGTATTGTTATTACGCATAGGTTGGGACTTGCCAGAATTGCGGATCGGATTGTTGTTCTTAAGGATGGTAAAATCGCTGAAAATGGCAGCCATCAACAGCTTCTGGAACAGAGAGGAGAATACGCCAGGATGTGGGAGGCTCAAGCTGGATGGTATATAAGTTAACTCGTTGCGCTATTTTAATATCGAATTATTGAAAAGGTTGCAAAGCGTATATAATCCCTGTCTAATTTTGCAGGACCATTTTTAGAAGACCAGTTGTTTGATTCTTCCAATATCACATGCTTCCCGAAAAATGCTGTTGAATGCCATGCACAGATTATGGCCTAAAATCTTGTTTTGCAGGCGGGTGCATAACCCTCGGAAACTTTTAGCAAGCACTCTTTCCGCTTTCATCTGTTCGCTGAGCTGTGAAAACACTGTTTTAACTCTACGCCGGAAGCGGAAGATCAACTGTCGGACCTCCTTTGGCCAGTTTGTTTTGTAGCTGGACGGTTTCAAAGACATAAGGCATATACTTTTTGAGCGCATATCTTCCAAAAGCTGCTCTCCGGTATAACCCTTGTCCCCGAGGATCACTAAATTCAGGTGGTTTTCAGCGAAATCACGCAGACCTTCCCAGTCGTCGATGGAAGCCAGCGTGATCTTAAATGCTGTGATATATCCTTCTAGCGGAAGTTTACAAGTTATAAGGCAATCTATCCAGAAAGTACCAGAAATAAAGGCTTGTAGCATTTGGGATGTA
>VSOA01000027.1 GCA_009774585.1 Lachnospiraceae bacterium | reverse complement strand
ATCTCCTGCGTTCTTCCTACTTGAACAGTAGTAATTACGACATTGCCACCCTTGTCTAAATTCGTCTGTAATATTCTCGTAAGTTCTGATATTTACTCGGGTTTATTCTTACTTTGCAGTCTGTCCCCGTATGTAGACTCCATCACTACATAGTCGGCTTCTTTCGTCGGCTTGGGGTTCTTGATTAACGGCTGGTCGCTGTTACCGATATCTCCGGAGAATACAATTTTCTTCGTCACACCGTCTTCCGTCGCCCATACTTCGATACTGGAAGATCCGAGCAGATGCCCGATATCCGTAAATCTTATTTTCACTTCTTCGCAGACCGTAACAATGCTTTCATAATCGCATGGCACAAGCCTTCTGATCGCCCCGTCTGCGTCCTCCATCGTATAGAGCGGCTCAACCACCGCGTTATCAGCGCTTCTCTTCGCCTTACGATTCTTCCATTCCGCCTCATGCATCTGGATATGTGCGCAGTCACGCAACATGATGCTGCACAGATCGCAAGTCGCCTCCGTCGCATAAATACTGCCTCTGAATCCTCTGGCAAACAATAGCGGCAGCAGACCGGAATGGTCTACATGCGCATGTGTCAGGAACACATAATCAATCAGAGCAGGATCCACCGGCAATTCGCAATTCTCAAATACATTTGCTCCCTGTTCCATACCGTAATCGACTAAGATATTCTTCTCTCCGACACGCAGATAATGACAACTGCCCGTAACCTCATGGTCAGCGCCGATAAACATAAGTTCCATACGCAACCCTCCTACAATCCCGCAATAAACAAGCTGTAAATCCTTCTTAAGACATGTACTTAGCCAAATTTTTCTATATTTAATTTATCATACCATTTTTTAAATTGTGCGTAAATAAATTTCACCAACTCTTTTTTATCGAACAACTTTTCCAAGAAAAGAAAAAGAGGATAGAAAGATACCTGAAAACAATATCTTTATCTATCCTCAATCATATGTCACACTCTGATTTCACACGAATCGACCGTACTCTTCTACAACAATTTCTTCAAGAAGCGGTTCTTCGCCTGTCGCCTGACACCAGATCTCAATCTCGTCACACCATTCCTTACACAGATGGATTACATCCCGCCTGCCACCTGCCATTACAGGCATATTCTTCTCCTGAAGCAGAATACGTCCCGCCGTATGACCTCCTGCAGAAATCGTCAGTTTTATGTCTTTTCCCTTAAAGAACAGCTTTATATCTTTCTCCCTTATCTCCCACGGTATAAGTTTCAGAAAACGGTTTTCACCCTGCTTAAGAACCATGGGGAGCGTACATATCCGTTTCTTTTCCGCACCGACAGGTTTTACTTCTCCGTACATGCACGTAAGAACTCTGCTGCCTTTAAGAAGCGTCACTTTCCCTGCCGCTTCATTGTAATACCTCCTGATTATCCGCAGCGTCAGTTCCAGATTACCGCTGCCCGCAAATTTACTTAAATCCATATAAGGATTACTTTTCTGCACCATTCCAACATAACGGTTATTCACATAAACACCTATCATGCAGTGCGCTTTCTCAAAATGCAAAAACAGCGCGTCTTCTCCGTCCTGCGTAAAGACCGACCTTGTATAGACTGTTTTTAACGGTGAAACCGCACGGATATACCCATCGATTCCCATAATCGTATTATATGGCGAATGTCTGAAAAAGTATGTTTCCCCCCACGGCTCCTCATCCAAATCGAACATCCAGCTTTCCGTAATGTCTTCTCGTGCCGTAATTTGTATCAGTCCGTTTATGCCTTTCAGGGATCCCATCCGCAGCCCCGGGCAGCGTATGTCGTCAAAATTACTGTGCCCCCAGATTTCCGTGTACAGACACAGTTCTCCTTTTGCCAGTTTCCGTACCATACATCCGCCGTCAGAAAATACGGTCCGTCTATTTCCTCCGTTGTGGATGGTGATTAAATCCGCTGCTCCTGCCAGAAGATATTCTCCTTCTTCCTGAAGTTCTATCCGGTAACGTCCTATTCCCCGATACTGTCCCATCTTTTCCATTTCCTGTACAGGTTTTCTTGTCTCTGTGCAGCGCAGTTCACATTCTCCGGCAAGAAGTTCCGTGACTTTGTACGTCTCTTTGTGTTCTTCCATCGTCCCTCTCAAATCCGTAAGCCCGGGAATCCTTTCGGATGCCATTTTATGTAAACTTCCTGCCGTAAAAAGAACACCTTCGTATACAAAGCAGTATTCTCCATCTATCTCCTCTTTGCAGATGAGGCTTTCCCCTGTTTGTCCTACTAATAGACATTCCAACCTTCCTTCTCCGTACAAACACACGCGAGTCTGCCCGTCCACTTCCTCAATCCACCCTACTTCATAATTGCAATATCGAATTTCGCAGTTTTCACTCACATGGAACTTCCACGGCAAAAGCTTCGTTTCCACTGCCCGCATGGTAATTTCAAACACATTTTGACTCATCCGGACTTTCATATTCCGGGCTTGTTCCAGATTAGAGATTGCCACCAGCATTCCCCGCTCCATCACAAGCGCCGGAATTACAGTATTTACCTTTCCGGCCGAACAGATGCTTACATCCTCATCATAGCTTGGAACCGCTTTAGCCAAATCCTCTCCCAGCGTTCCGATCAGACCGGAAAGCAGCCGCGCCTCCATAAACTCACCGTTTACTTCTCCTGCCGAACCGATCATGGATTTGAAATCGTAATCCGACGTCATAAACGCCGTCGGCTCTTCGTCGGTTCCCCAGTTACTGATTCCATTGTAATAATCCATGGTGCTGCCTGCCGTCTGGTTATAGGGACTAATCAACTTCGCGCCGCATGCAAGCAGTCTTTTTAAGTATCCGTGCTCTCTGTTTGTCTCCGTTACCAGCAAGGGCATATCCCGTTCCTGTACGGAATCATATAAATGTGCCACCCTCTGTTCCAGATTCTCATTATCGCCCGCAGCATATACGTTAAAAGCCGTATATAATCCCGGCGTCAGTCCACCACCTCGCAGCATATCATTCTGTCCGCAGCAATAGAACAGCGGCACTCTGATTTCCAGTCCTTCCGCCATCCTTTTTAGCTTATCCATGTAACTGACCGGGCTGACACACCGATAGAAATCCAGTTCATTCTCTATCTGCATACAAATAACCGTTCCCTGCATTCCGAGCTGATATTTTGCAATAATAGGCAGAATCTTCCCATACCAGCTTTGCATTTCTTGTAAGAAAACGGCGTCATCCTGCCTTACCGCCACTTCCTTCTCCCACAGCCATGCCGGTATTCCTCCTCCGTCCCATTCCGAACAGATATAAGGACCCGGTCTTGCGATGACATACAATTCATTTTCCGCCGCCAGCTTCAAGAAATATTCCACATCCCTGTTTTCTTCAAAGCACCATTCATCCGGGGAAATCTGATGATAGTTCCACGGAAAATAAACGTCAATTGCATGATATCCCGCTGCCTTTAAAAGCTGCATCCTATCTCTCCACCGCTCTCTGGGTATCCTGAAATAAAACAGAGAGGAAACAAGCAGCAGCCGATGTTCTCCTTGCAGTTTTATGCCTGTACCGTCCATTCTGATTTCTTCGATTGTATGTACCATATTTGTCAATCCTCTCTCTCTTCTTTACTATCCTTTCAGTCCGCTGTGAATCATTCCGCTCGTAATCTGCTTTTCAAAGAACAAAAAGACGACCAGAATCGGAATCAATGCGCAGACCGTACCTGCCATAATAATCGTATACTGCATCGTATGTTCCGACTGGAAAAATTTCAGTCCAAGCTGGATTGTATATTTCTCCTTGGTATTCAGATAGATGAGCGGCGCCATATAGTCATTCCATACCTGAATAAACGTAAAGATAATGAGCGTTGCCAGCGCCGGCTTTGCCTGCGGCAGGACAATACGGCCAAATGTTATGATTTCACCGGCACCGTCTATCCTTGCCGCCTCAATCAATTCATCCGGAATCGTCAGGAAGAACTGCCGCAGCAGGAAAATCCCGAACGCGCTTGCAAGCTGCCCCATAATAAGCGCCAGATGCGTGTCAGTCAACTGCAGCCGGCTGATAATCTGATACTGCGGAATCATAATCGTATGCCACGGCACCATCATGGTAGCAATATATAAACCGAATACAAAATTTCTGCCTGCGAACTTAATCTTTGCAAATGCATAGGCAGCAAAGGCACTGATAACGACTTGTCCCACTGTAGCGCAAACAGCTACCAAAGCCGTATTTTTATAGAATATCAGAAAAGGTTCCTCCGTCCAGACTTTCACGTAATTGCTTAAGTTCACCGGGTTCGGAATCCATTCAATGGGAATGGTAAACACCTGTGTATCGTATTTAAAAGATGTGGAAATCATCCACAGAAACGGAAACACCATTACCAGTGAAAGAAGAAACATTACCATATAGAAAATGCTGTTCTTTATTTTTTTCTTCATGCTGCATCTCTCCTTAATCATAATTCACCCAGTGCTTCTGCACCGCAAACTGAACCAGTGTAATCACAAGAATGACCGCAAACAGAAAATAAGCGATTGCAGACGCATATCCCATATTCATCCTCTTAAAGCCTTCATAATAAATACGGTATGCCAGCACATTCGTACTCATCCCCGGACCGCCGTCAGTCATAACGCTGACAAGGTCAAAAACCTGAAACGAATTTATTGTTACCAGAACAAGATTTAGGAAAATCGTGGGACTAATCAACGGCAGGGTAATCCGCAGATACTGTTGTATTTTACCCGCACCGTCCAGCGCAGCCGCCTCGTAGAGACTTTCCGGCACATTCTGAAGTCCCGCCAGAAAAATCATCATATAGTAGCCGCAGTTCTTCCATACCGACACTATGACAATCGCATACAGCGCCCACGTTGTAGATGCTAACCATTGCGGCGGGTTGTCAATTCCGATTCCCGAAAGCACACTGTTAAGCGGACCGCCTTGCGGATTTAATATCATTTTCCATATCACCGCCACCGATACCATAGAGGAAATATATGGCATAAAGAAAGAAATACGGAAGAATTTCCGAAACCGCAGAAGTTTGTTTAACAGGCTTGCCAGCATTAGCGACAACAGCATAGTGAGCACAGAAAACCACACCGCATAAATACAATTATTCTTCACGGACACTTTGAAATAGCGGTCCTGAAACATCTTTACATAGTTGTCAAACCCCACAAAATGATAATCCGCCGACAGTCCTGTATAGTCCGTCAGACTGTACCAGAAACCTAACAGAATCGGCAAAAACATAAAAAGCCCGAAGGCCAGGAGGCTGGGCAGGATGAACCCCCAGCCTATAAGGTTCTGTTTCAGCTTTCTTTTGTTTATCCTTAATCCCAGTCCTGACATTCGCATATCCTCCTATTTATTCATCACTTCAACCCTGCGGTCCTCAAAATTCTTAAGTCCCTCTTCCAGACTCTGCTCACCGATCAGATACAACTCTCTTTCTTCTTTTTCAATCGTCTGAAGTTCGGTATATTCCGGCATTACAAGCGTCTCTGAAATCTTGGACGGTCCGAGAATATTCGCCGCTCCGGACACACCGATGGCATTTTCAAAAATTCCCGTAATTTCATCATCGATATAAGCCGGAATCGCGCCTGCCTCTGCGATATATTTCGCCGCATCTTTTCCTGCCATATAAGAGATAAACTCAAAAGCCGCCTCCTGCTTCTCCGATGCAGAACTGATTCCGATGAAAGTACTTACACCGCCGATTGTCACTGGTGACGTGCTGCCCTCCGGCTGCGGAACTGTTGCGATTCCCAATTCAAAATTATCCGCAATAGCCGGGTCGTTCTTCATCATTGTAAGCGCATCGCTGATCGACCATTCGCCGCCCGGATACATATAGCATTTTCCGGTACAGAAGAAATTGATGCCGTCAGTACCGGTACTCTTCATATCGCTGAAACTCATGTGGGAATTGTCCGTGTTGTACAGTCTGTTCTCCATCTCCCACCATTTCTGTAATGATGTCAAATCATCGTCTGCAAAGTTCGATCCCTCCTGAATCGTAATATACGGACAATTATTCCAATCCGGAATATATCCGCCGTAAATCCTGTCATTTCCTTCTCCCTCAGTCAGTTGCGCCGCAAGATCCGCATACTCGTTCCACGTCAGATTGTCAGGATAATCGATTCCTTTCTGATCAAAAAGCTTTTTGTTGTAGAATAGCCCGTATGCCGATGCCCTATAAGGCAGCCCGTAAAACTTATCGTTCACCTTTGTTTCCGCATATCCCGTTCCGTATACGGAAATATCCATACCGCTGTCACTGATCATCTGTGTGATATCAGCCAGATTTCCACTCTGTGCCAGATTGCTCAGAAGAGAACCCGATCGCATATTAAATACGTCGATATCGTTGGTTCCCGCTAACATCGTCATCAGTTTATCATCATACTCATCACTGCTGACCTGCGTCATTTCCACCACTACATTTTCGCTGGATGCATTAAACGCATCTACCATTTCCTTAAGGTAATCGCCTTCACTCCATGCGTAATAATGAAGTGTCACTTTTTCACCAGATGCCTCTTCTTTTGATGTTTCTTCTTTTGTTCCATCTTCTGTCTCCTGCACCTCTTCCGTCTTCGCAGGCGCTTCCTCCGTAACCGTTCCGGCATCATTTCCGCCGCATCCTGTTATCAAAGCTGCTGTCACGACAGACGCTAAAATACCTGCAATCATTCTTTTTTTCATCGTTCATCCTCCTTTTTAACATTTCGGTCTTTCGCCGATGCCCTTATTGTAAAACCGCTTTCCTCTTTTTGAAATCCTATTGATTCTGCTCAAATTTCTTCCGTCTTCAAAAGATTAGAAATTCTAATCTTTTATTGTATATCATGCACAAAAGCCGGCGCACCACACCATACGCCGGCTCTTTACTTCTCATTCCTTCGTTTTTCTTATTCTGTCCATATAATAGAAAAATCCACTTTGGTCTATCTGTCTTAATACATCTTCCATCGACCTGCACTTCATCTTTTTGCATATGTTCCTGACATGTGTTTTCATGGTTGCCGGTTCGATAAATCTTTCCCTGCAGATTTCTTTCTGACTCTTTCCTTCATGCAAAGAAAGAAGAATATCTTTTTCCGTATCCGTTAGAAGCTGAACAAGATAAATCGTATAAATCAGGCTGTCCTCATTGTTTTTAATCCTTTTAAATTCCGTTCTCAACTTCTTGGCAACCTGCGGCCGTATCACAGACTTCTCATAATAGGCATCTTTCACACATTGAATCATTGCCGCCGCTGACGCGTTTTTTAAGACATAATCGCATGCGCCTGCCTGAAAAGCCGCGTAAATCATTTCGTCTTCCTCATATACGGTCAAAATCACAATCTTCATTTTCGGAAATTCCTGAAGAATCTGTCTTGTTGCCTCAATGCCCGTATACTTACTCTCCATCTCAATGTCCATCAGAATCACATCCGGTCTTAAAACCGCGCTCTTCATAATCGCCTGATAACCGTCATGCGCAATCGCAACTACTTCCAGTTCTTCCGATTGCGATAAAACCGTCTGGTATTTTCTGCACAAGGGAACCATATCATCTACAATCATCACCCTTATTTTTTTCTGCTCTGTTTCTTTTTCCATAATCTTCTCCTGCAAGAGGAAGCTCAATCCGAATGACCGCTCCTCCCTTTCCGCCGTAGTCTGCCGTAATCTTTCCCCGTTGACTGTTAATGATTCTCTTACAAAAATATAAACCGATTCCCCAGTTCTGCTTGGTCGATTTGGTTGAAACAAAAGGATCAAATACGCTGCTTCTTACAGATTCCGCAAATCCCGGTCCTGTGTCTTCGGTAATGACCGCAACATTGTCTCCGCAAAACTCCATACGAATTTCAATTCTCTTCTCTTCTTCCGAACGCGCCATAGCTTCCGCCGCGTTTTGAAAAATATTGCGAAATACCTCTTTCATATAAGTACTATCCAAAAATACCGCCGCATCTTCTTTTCCTCTGTTCCAGACAATTCTGCATCCTTCTTTTTCAAGCGCTGCCCTGTTTTCCTCCACAGCCTGCGTAATAACATCCGGCAGATTCTGCCTTGACTGGTTCAACACGATGCGGTTTGTATTTCTCTGCAGCTCGTTTAAACGATCGTACATATTCCTGCACGCCGCCTGAATACTTTCAAGTTCACTTTCATGACCGCCCGGCTCGGATGCAATCATTTCCGCATCCGCCATGATTCCCAGAATTTCATTTTTAACATAATGGCTGAAAGCCCTTATCGAAATTTCCGAAGAGGCAATAATACTGGAAAATGCATATTCTTCTTTTGATACGCGGCTTTGCATCTTCTGATAGCGAAACAAATTGTAGAACAGAATCAGCAAAAATATAACAATCAAATAAGTGATAATCCGCATCCCCTGCACATAAGGCGGCATCTGCAAAGAATTGTACGATATATATCCCGTAGACCTTGACATCCATAAAAATGCATCCGGCAAGGAGAAATAAATATAAAAATACAGACCCGCCAGACTAATCTGCGTTATCAGTATAGTCCCTTTAATTCTTCTCACTTCCGGAATATGCTCTTTGCGCAGCGCTACCGCAAGCATTAATGTACAGCTTATCGTCAATACGCAAAAATTCCCGACTATGGTTACATTATGAAATACTCTGTATAGTCTGCGAAACGCTCTTGCATCCGGCAAAAATCCAAGACTTCCGAAATATACTCCTTTTTGAAAAGCAACACTGTAAACAAACGCCTGCACTATCAGATACCCGATTAGGGTAATAAGCAGCCATTTCCACTTGCTCCGGTCCTTTTTGGAACAGATAAACCAGAATAACAAAAAATTGCCCAAAAGAAAAGCCAGACTACATAAATTCATCCCCTCAGCCAGCATATTTTTGGAAATATTAAGATAAACCAGCTTCCCGTACATCTGCTTACTGATATTAAAATATTGGTATATGACATTATCATAGTTATTGTCTTTGGCCATATAAATCATAGAAAATACTGTAATTCCCACAAAAGAGACGAATAGAATCAGGAGGGGAATAAAGCTTCGCCATATATTCGATTTTTCCTTCATCTTACCGTACCTCTCTGCATAATACTATTTCCACTCTTCTATTTTTTGATTATATCAAATCCTGTTTTGTTTGTCCGTTTATCTTTTGTAGCCTCGCCTGACATTTTGTAACATTTTTTTCATTTATGATATGCGTAAATAAATTTCTGCAACTCCGCCCCTTTTTGCCATATGATATACAATATAGAATGTATCTAAACGAGGTGACTGCGTCATGTCTTCTTCTTTTGCGGCGCTTGTTCTCTTCCTGACTGCCGTATCCGTTGATTCATTAACTGCCGGACTCACTTATGGTACGCAGCGTGTTCATATCAAGCTGTTCTCCTATCTGATTCTCGCTTGTGTACCTGCCGCATTTATCACTGCTGCCAACCGTATCGGTTCACATATCTTAAGCTTTCTTCCCCAGACAGCCCTGCCCTTCCTTTCCTTTACACTGTTAGCAATCTTAGGACTCAGCAAACTTTCGGAGAGCCTGATACGCCTTCTGGCACGCAAATACCCCAGTCTTACAAGAAACTGGGGCTGCAAAATCAAACAGATTAATATTATCTTTACAATCTATCTGTCACCGGAAGACGCCAATCAGGAAGATTTACATCTCCTTACTCCGAAAGAAGCTTTTCTTCTGTCTCTGGCGCTTTCGTTGGACAGCGTACTTGTCGGTATGGCATTTAACACAGGACCGCTTCCCCTAAGCGTACTCTTTGTACTCGCTTCACTCTTTAATCTGCTTCTCTTCGCGTTCGGATGCGGTCTCGGACATCTGATTTCTTCTGTACTTCACATTGATTTGTCATGGCTCAGCGGTCTGTTCCTGCTGTTGCTGGCAGTGAATGCTCTGTTGTAGCCTCATGCTTTCTGCTCCTGCCTGCCAATGCCAAAAGTTCATGTACGATCAACGGTGTTACAGACAAGGCTATCAGCTGCATCCATTCCGCAAATCCCAGCCGCACTGTCCCGAAGAGACGGATGAGCGGCGTAATTTCCGTTACCGCTACCTGAAGAGCAATTCCGATTGCAAACGCTCCAATCATATACGGATTGTTCCTGTGATTCATCTTAAACACCGAGCGGTTGACATCCCGCATGCCTATGGCATGGAACAACTGACTGATGCCAAGCACCGTAAACGCATGTGTCTGCGCCTTGGCAAGCACTGTCGATATCCGCAGCCCTTCAACAACATTATGTAAACTAACAGGAAGCCCCTCCGACACAATCCTATCATAGGGAACTTTCAGAAATGCCGCCAGACTCACACCGCCGATCACAAGACCGTAGCAGATGACACACATGAGCCCGCCTTTTGCAAATAGCGATTCTCCGCGTCTTCGCGGCTTCTCACTCATCAGGCTTTCCCCTTCATTATCATCCACTCCCAATGCCAATGCCGGAAGCGAGTCCGTAATCAGATTGATCCACAAAATAAAACTTGCCTTTAGCGGACTCGGCAGTCCTGCCACAATCGTGAGAAGCATTGTCATGATTTCTCCCAGATTGGATGACAATAGGAAAAGCACTGATTTCCTGATGTTTTCATAGATTCCTCTACCTTCTCTGATTGCCAAGTGTATTGTGGCAAAGTTATCGTCCATCAGAACGAAGTCCGCAGCACCGCGCGCCACATCCGTACCGTTTTGACCCATGGCAATCCCGATATCCGCTGCCTGCAAGGATGGCGCATCATTAACGCCGTCGCCCGTCATCGCCACTGTCTTGCCAAGCGTCCGGTATCCTTCCACAATCCTCACCTTGTGCTCGGGCGTCACTCTGGCAAACACCTTGACTTCCTGCAATCTTTGCAGGAAACCGTTATCTTTCAACTGGTCCAGTTCTCTGCCCGTCATACACTGCTTGGAATTCTGGGCTATCCCCAATTCTTTTGCAATGGAATATGCCGTATCCGGATGATCGCCCGTGATCATGACAGTAGACACCCCCGCCTTCTCAAAATCTGCCACCGCCTGTACCGCTTCCGGTCTGACCGGATCCTGCATACTGAGAAGCCCTAAGAAAACCATGTTCTTCTCCTGCATGCTGCCGCTTGTCTCCATTGCCAGCGCCAGCACACGTCTACCCTCTCCCATCAGCCGCTTCTGTACGCCGCTGATCTCATCCCTGTCCGAAGCTGTCAACGAGCATATTTGTCCTTGCCTGTACATCCGGTCGCATCTTTCCAGAATGCGTTCCGCCGCGCCTTTGGAGTATGCGGTAAGCATACTGCCGTCACGGTGTACCGTGGTCATCATCTTGCGTTCCGAGTCAAATCCCTTTTCTTCAATACGCGGATAATCCAAACGCAGCTTCTCTATATCCGCATCACAGTCTTTTGCCATATAGAGCAATGCAAGTTCCGTAGGATCGCCGATTCTTTCCTCTTCCGATAATATGCCGTCATTACATAAAACACAGCTGCGCAGGAAATGTCCACGCTCCGTGTTCACGGTTTGTCCTTTTATGGCGGATGCAAAAAAAGCCTGTAGTTTGTCTCTGGTAATCAGTCTCCCTTCCAGATAACATTCCGTCACCGTCATTTTGTTCTGTGTCAATGTTCCCGTTTTATCGGAGCAGACCACTTCCACCGCCCCTAATGTCTCCACGGAAGACAGCTTTCGCACAATCGTCTTGGCACGCACCATGCGGGAAACGCTCAAGGCAAGAACAATTGTCACGATTGCAGGAAGCCCTTCCGGTACTGCCGCCACCGCCAGCGATACGGAAGTCAGCAGCATCTCTCCCACATCCCTCTTCTGTAAAACCGCAACGATAAACAGAAGCACACAGATTCCTACCGCCAGAAAACTCAATATCTTGCCGAGTTCTCCCAGTTTTACCTGCAGTGGTGTCATTTTTTCCTTACCTGCGTGCAGCATATCCGCAATATGACCGATGCGGGTTTCCATACCGGTGGCAGCTACCACGCCCATCCCGCGTCCCTTTGTCATATAGGTGGACATATATGCCATATTGGCATGACTGTTGTCTCCTGCCTCCTCTACTACATACGCCGCATCTTTTTCGACCGCAACAGACTCTCCTGTTAGGGTAGACTCTTCTATGCAAATCCCTTGAGATTCAATTAATCTTAAGTCTGCCGGAATCATATTTCCTGCTTCCAGAAGTACAATATCTCCCTGAACCAAATCTTCCGCCGGAATCTTCATGCGCTTGCCCTCCCGCACAACATATGCCTGCGGAGAAGATATTTTCTTAAGCGCTTCCACAGCCTTACCGGCTTTGCCCTCCTGAATGATACCCACAGTCGCATTTAATACAACAACTGTGATAATAATAATGGCATCCCCTGCTTCATGCAGCAGAAGTGATATCGCCATCGCAACCACCAGAATCAGGATTAACGGGTCGTTTAACTGCTCCAAGATCATCTGTCCAACGCTCTTTTTCTCTTGATCCTTAAGCCTGTTCGCTCCGTATTTTGCTTTGCGTTCCATCGCTTCTTTACGGCTAAGTCCCTTATCCTTGTCCGTTTCAAGCAGCCGCAGCGCTTCCGCCGCCGTCTTCATCTCATACATTTCTTTTCCTCCCGCATCAAAACCATTTGTATGATATATGCTGGGGATGTCCTGATTATGACACTTGTCCAGATTCTGCAGTTTTAAATTTTAATCATACATGATTTTCGAGAAAAATATACTTACAATTTCGTCAAATATATGCTATGGTAAGAAAAATCATATTTTCTACAGATACAAATATATGTGAAACAAGTCCGGTGCTTTGCAAAAGAAATGTCTTTTCCGGAAGCAGTAGAAAAAGCAGTGGATGATCGCATCGAAGTGGAATCCTTTCAGACTTTTTATCACAAAATCGTGCGGAGGCAATAGCTATGAGCATTTTTGAATATGATGGAGAATATGAACTATAATATACACACCGAACTACTTTTACACATCCCCGACAAAACAAGGCAAACATTATCGGGACACGGTCGTTTTGTATCGCTATACTGTAGCCAGACGAGGAGGTAACAAGAATGGAATGGACGGAAGCAATCAGTGAAGCGGTCAGATATATCGAGAGCCATCTGACAGAAGATATTACGATGTATGATGTAGCGGAGCATGTCAATATCTCACCCTTTTACTTTCACAAGGGATTCAGCATCCTATGCGGATATACCATTACAGAGTATATCAGAAACCGCAGGCTGGCGCTGGCGGGAGAAGAACTTCTGACTACCGGTATCTCAGTGACAGACCTCGCGATGAAGTACGGCTATGATTCACCTGACAGTTTTACCAAGGCTTTTTCGCGTTTCCACGGTTATCCCCCTCTCACAGTGCGCAAGAATAAGACGATGTGCAAAGCTTTCGCACCGTTGCAACTGACAATATCATTGAAAGGTGGTTATGCTATGGACTACAGAATTACGACCAAAGAGGCCTTCAGCGTTCTGGGCGCCTCCAAAAATTTTCGCTATGAGAACGCAAAAAAGGAAATCCCCGCATTCTGGCAGGAACACTATGCTTCCGGAAAGGGAGATCACGTCTGCGGCATGTTCGGCATCAATATTGATCCGCAGATGGGAAATGAGAGCTTTGAATATCTGATTGCCGATCTATACAATCCATCCAAGGACATTCCTGACGGATTTACAGTAATCACGATTCCAGCTTTTACATGGGCTATCTTTCCCTGCAAGGGCGCCCTTCCGGATTCTATGCAGGATGTAAACAACAAAATATTCTCTGAATGGCTTCCGGCATTGCAGGATTACGAGTTCGCAGAAGGTTACTGCGTTGAGATGTACGATATGCCAAGCAAATATCCGGGCGGCACCGCCGATGAAAACTATTACACGGAAATATGGATCCCTATCAAAAAGAAAGACTGCTGATAATCAGATCATCTCACAAACTAAGGAGCTTCCACATCAGAAGCTCCTTAACTTGTCTGTCCCGTCATCAATCGTATTCTCTATCGATTTCACCACCACATAATATCCGTTTCCGGGACTTACTTCCACATAGACCCTGTCACCTTCCTTATGTCCAAGCAGCGCCTTTCCGAGAGGGGATTCCGTGCTGATCAATCCCTCCAAAGAATTACCGCGGACCGTGGTGACTAACTTATACTTCTCTGTCATGGCGTCTTCTTCAAAATACACTTCCACTGTATTGTTCATTCCCACCTCGTCTTCTGCCGATTCATCGGAAACGATCACCGCCGTTTTAATCATCCGTTCTAGATAACGAATGCGGCTCTCGTTCTGGTTCTTGACCTTCTTTGCGGCATGATACTCGAAGTTCTCGCTCAAGTCTCCGTGTGCTCTTGCCGTCTTCACATCCTCAAGCGCCTCCTTTCGTACCACAAGCTTGCGGTATTCGATTTCTTCCTCCATTTTCTTAATATCCTGTTTTGTCAATTCATTGTGCATATATTTACTCTCCGTTTCTACGTTATATGTATCAGCGTCAGATAACCGGACATCGCTTGATCGAGACAGTCTCACAAGTCCGAAATATTACATCTTCCTGTCATCCTTCTTCCGGAGCAACTGGGAAGTGTCCAATGTCTGCTCAGTCTGCTCTTTCTTTTTGGGCTTCTTTCCTTCTCTTCTCTTTTTCTCCGGAGCTTTAACCAAATCTTTTTCCATCGTCTCTTCTACTGTATTTTCTACTGTATTTTCTACTGTATTTTCTACTATATTTTCTACTATTCTTTCCCGCTTTGTCCGCCTTCCGCGCAGCCCTCCCTGCACAAAGCCCGGCACATACTGGAACCGCCGCACCGCCACATCCGTGACAAACAGACAGACAGCAAGTATGATCAGCCAGTTAGTCAGGGAATAGCTTTCTCTTGCTCCTGTAGAAATCCGGCTAAAAACAGTGTCTTGTTCTGTTATCATCCGCCCGTATTTCTCCACAAATTTCAAATAAGAATCCGTACTTACGTCAAACTTATACTCATCTGAAAACTGCACTGCCGCGGCTGTTGTCAGATAGCTTTGAATCTCCCCGTCCTCGCTGCGGCGTATATTGAAGCGATAGAATCCGGTCTGAGGAGTGGAAAGCCTTGCGGTATATTTTCCAGGCGCCGTGGCATGGAGTTTCTCTTCCACAGCGTTTCCCTCCGGATCGATCATCGTCACTGAAATCTCCGTACCGCTCTTGTAATCAGCCGCCTGATATGTGATTTCCGTCCACTCTCCCACCGTCACAACATCCACACTGTCCTCGCCCAAATCAGCACTGCCGGTGGCGTAATCCACAATCCGCTTCCACATCTGGACATAGTCTTCTTCTCCCGCAAAAGCGCCGCTCCACTCCCCGGTAATGTCGCTGTTCCACGCCACGGTTCTGCCCAGTCCGTACTGCCACACCGTAAGAATTGGATTTTCTTTGTCATCCGATACAATCAAAGGTACTGAGGCTGTCTTGGGTGTTGCCGCAATATACCCATAAATCGCCGGCCAACCGTCAGCGAAAAGATTGTTTGTCAGTTCATGCCTCTGTTGTACTCTCAGCGCAAACACACCGTTTTGTATATAGCTGTCGCTTCCCAGAAAAACTTCTCTGGCAAAAATTTTGGGTATATCGCTTACCAAGTCCGAATAATAGTATCTGCCGCCGCATTTGTCGGCTAACTTTTCAAGCAATTGTGTATCGGACATGCTTCCGACTGCCACGGTAGAAAGCGTGATTCCCTTCTCCGTGTAAGCATTTATCACATCCTGAAAATTATTTGTCTCTCCCATGCCGTCCGTCAGAAGTACCACATGCTTAATGGAAGCGTCACTGTCAGAGATCGCCTCGCACGCCTCCAGAAGCGCAGGCTTAATGGTAGTTCCTCCGCCCCCGCTAATCTCCTTGATTTCATCTTTGATAGCTTCTTTATCGTCCGCCACGGTAAGTTCCACCTGCCATTCATACTGGTCGTCAAAAGTCAGAACACCCACATAATCCGAATCTCTCAGATTATCCGTTGCCACAGTGGCCGCCCTAATGGCAACATCCAGATTACTGGCCCCCAATTCCGTACTCTCACCGAGCATACTTCCAGAATGGTCGATAACCATAACCATAGCCATGGAAGGAATCTCATTCAGACTCCTCGGCTCCATATCCACCGGAAGCACTGTCTCAAGCACCGTATCACGATATCCGCCCAGTGCAAAGCTGTCGTCACCGCCACAACAAATAAAACCGCATCCGTAATCTTTCACGTAAGCATCCAGATTCTCTAAAAACCCGGCGGGGAGTTCATCAATATAAGTATCTGCCAGAATGATAGATTTATAGGCTAACATATCATTGATATGATCCGGTGCATTCAATGCCGATACCACATGGTAATCACAACCTGCCGCATGCAGCACAGCGTCAAATGCCGAAACGTCAACGTCCTGTCCCGAAATAAGCAGAACCTTTGGCTCCGCCTCCACCACAGAATAAGCGTTGAAAGAATCATTCTCTTCACAAGTATCTCCCGGTGCCTGCACCCGCACTCTCAGGTTTTCCATAGCGCCGCTATCCGCCTTGGCGTCAACTTGTGCGCTGAATACAAAACGGTTGCTCCCCCTGTTCAAATGAACACTGTTCGATGCCGTCAAGACGCTTCCGTTGTAAAGTTCTATGACCGCCTCCGTATCATAGTAGCTCTCCACCAGCACATTAACCGCATATTTATCACCGGGATGCAGATAAGAGGGCAGACTCACATTATCAATATAAGCATCAGGACTCTTTTCATCCTCATAGAGCAAAGTCAGAAACTCCACTCTGCCCACGGAAAGCGCCTGTCCCATACGTTCAATCTCTCCTCTGGTCTCTTTTCCGTCCGTGAGTACCACCAGTCTTTTGCTGTACTCTCCCGGAATCAATGTCAACGCTTTGGAAATGGCATCTTCGAAATTTGTTGCCGTTTTCTCCGGCAGCGTCAACAATCCTCCGTAATATTTTTCCTCCGTCAGAAACTGTTCTGTCAGCGCATTCTTGCCGAATGTCACAATACCGTAGACATTACCGGCAGGCATTTGCGCGATTGCAGACTGCAAATACCGATCCGCTTCTTCAATGTGATGTTCATTGCTGTCAGAAAGATCCACTACAAAAACAGTGGCAATCCGGTTGCTGCCCAGATGAATCTGAAGCCCCAAAAGCGCTAAAACCACACACGCCGCTACCATCCCTCTCACAAACAAATAGAATTTACCCCGGTATCGCATCTGACGCACATACACAATCCATTCCACAGCTAATAACGCCAGTGCCAACAGTAAAAAAAGATTTCTCGCTGCCCGCTTCATTTGCTGCGTCCTGATATTTTCTGTGCTGCCGACGGAATCTGCAATTTCTCTGCCATCCGACTCCGAATCAGTCCGAAACCGCACCACATAAGCTTCCTGATGCTCCTCATTTCCCACCTGATACAGACCCGCCTTAGCCGGACATGCATTGAAGGAATTCTCGTCCGGTTTCGCCCATGGCTGTAACGTAATCTGCTCTCCGGCATAATAGACATTTCCCGCAAGCCATGAGGTATCCGCCAGATAGACCATAACGTTGGACAAAAATACGGGAAACTCCGCCCGTAGCGGGAAATCCGACTCCCGTGGATCAAATCCCACCACAACTTCCTTTACGCCGTCCTGTTCTCTGTAATAGCCCACGCATTTTCCATTATACTCAAGAAAACTCTCCGCTCCTTCCGGAAGCGCAAGGCAGTAAGCAGTATTTACCCCTATGGTAAATCCGGACAGACCGTCAGTCAGACCACAGTCCTTCACCTCTAATACGACATTTTGCAGCTCACGGATCGTCTCACTCCCGGCGGCACCAAAAATCAGCCGGTTCTTTCCTGCCGTCTCCGGAGCCTGTCCTGCATCATAGATGACCACATTATAATCATCAATCGCATCCGTCTCTGCTCTGGCAATACTCTCACCCGTAACGGCAAGATATGCCTTTTCAATGAAAATATTTCCCTCTCCGACAAGCAGACCATTCACCTGAAGTTTCGTACTCTTGACTGCCTCCGAAACATTATCCGTAAGAAGGCTCTCTTTGGCGCCTCCCTCATAAATGATCCCGTCAATACTGGACCTGAGCGTCTGCCCCTTCCAGTCTGCCTGTTCAAACAGACAGGAGGCGCTTTCCGAAGGTGCAAGCTGCATTTGCTTTAGTGCAATCAGTTTGTCTCCCTCATCATACAGACTGACGTCAAAAGTAACTTTGCTGTCACTGTAATTAACCGTACTCACCATCACATCATAAGTTCCGTCTTCCCGGGCGGTGAATACGGTATATTCATTTGCCACATTAGAAGAAGCCTCTCCAAACACATGAAGTTCCTTCCCTGCACTGCTTCGCAGCTCCTCAAACTCCGCCGCACCTGCGCCATCCGTATAGACAATGATGTCCGCCGCATTTTCCGCATCATCCCCCACAAGCGCATCCAAAGTCCCCTGCGCCTCCAGCAGACTGCCTCCGCCGTCACTGCATACAATCCCATTCAGCGTCCGCACCAGACCGTCCGTATCCGTCATGTCCACTGCCAGAATCTCTGTGCCCGGTGCATCCTCCGTCACGATAGAGAAACGGGTATTCTCTTCCGCCTTCACATAATCGCAGGCTGCCGCCACAGCATCCTCCAGACGAGTCTTGCCCGAATCTGTCATATGCTGCATACTTGCACTGGTATCAATAAGCAGTATCTTCCTTCCGCCGTCCTGCCCTTCTGATCTGATAAAAGGCGACATCAGCGCGACGATCAGCAGCACAATGATTAAAATCTGCAGATACATCAGAATACTGTGCACAAATTTCTCAAAGAAAGTTTTCGACTGCTCATTTTTCAACAGCTTCTGCCACAGAAGATTGGAAGATATCAGATAGTCCTTTCCTTTGGGCTTTAGCAGATATAAAATTATAATCACAGGCACCGCGGCTAAAAAAGCCAACGGCCATAAGTTCTCAAATATCATACAATATCCTTAAATCCTGAAAAATCAGTTGGTAAATATCCGTTCCGGTACTGCATACCTCATAGAAGGCTCCAGCCTTTGCACATTCCCTCCGCATCCGGTCTGTAAATTCCCGCAAACCTTTCTCATATACCCGGATACTTGCGGCGTCCAGAGTAATGCGCAGGGTACTCTGATCCTCCATATCAATCAGATTCCGTGTGCCCGTCAACTCTACGGAAAGTTCTTCCTTCGCCAAAACATGCAATAGTACAGTCTTCTGCTTTTTATAATTCAGAAACCGCAGCAGTTGTTGAAGTGTCTCCTGTTCCGCGTCCGCGAAATGCCCCTTCCCTATAGAATGTCCCTTTTCTGCAAAATATCCCTTCTTTGTAAGATGTTCTTTCTCCACAAAAGCCTCCTGCAGAAAATCGCTGATCAGAATCGTCACCCCCGGTCCTTTGACCGGAAGCTTCCAAAGTGCTTCAGCAATATCCGCCGTTTCCTCAAAAGAACGATGCCCTAACCAATCTGCCAGCCGGGGAATGGCTCTCTTCCCGCCCCCTGCCGCAAAAGGCTGATTCATCCTGCGCATATCATAGAGCATAACGCGGTCCATATTATTAAGTCCCATATAAGCAAAACCCGCCGCCAGCTTACAGGCAAGTTCGCTCTTTTTCTTCTCCCCGTAATCCATGGATGCACTTGTATCGATTAAAATGGAAACGACAGCCTCCTTCTCTTCCATGTATTCTTTCACGTAAAGTCTGTCCAGACGTCCATAGGCATTCCAGTCAATACGGCGTATATCATCTCCCGGTATATACTCTCTGAAATCCGAGAATTCCATGGAAGAACCTTTCTGCATGGATTTACGGTTTCCGGTCAGATTCATGGACGTTCTGTGCCCCATAGCCAGTCTGAGTCTTGACAGTCTGTCAAAAAATGAAGCGTCTAACATCATAATTCCCCATTAGGAACTGTCATGACAGTTCCTTCCTCCTATCTGCCTGTCATAGCGCTTTTTACCTCCAGAATCTTTTTGATGATATCATCCTCGGTAATTCCCGCACTGATGGCGTCGAACCCCGGAATAATCCGATGTCTGAGAACCGGATATGCCGCTTCCTTCACATCCTGAAATGAAACATTGAAACGGCCTTCCAGAAATGCTTTCGCTCTCGCGGCGCGTATCAACGCTTGTGCTGCTCTGGGACTTGCTCCCTCCCTGATGTACGGATTCGGCACGTGCGTCTCCATAACGATTTCCAGCAGGTAGTCCATCACTGCGTCTGCAATCGGGATCTGACTGACAAGGGCTCTCGCTGCCAGAATTCCTTCCCCATCCATCTTCTTTTCAATGACCGGTTCCGAACTTCCTTCCGTGAGCGTAACAATTCCTTTCAGTTCCTCCCTGCCGGGAAATCTTACTAACAGCTTAAACATAAAGCGGTCCAACTGCGCCTCCGGCAGCGGATATGTCCCCTCGCTCTCTATAGGATTCTGAGTCGCCAGAACAAAAAAAGGTTCCTCAAGCGCATGACTGGCATTTCCCACCGTCACCGTGTGCTCCTGCATTGCCTCTAACAGAGCAGACTGCGTTTTGGGTGTGGCGCGGTTGATCTCATCCGCCAGAATCAGATTGGCAAAAACAGGGCCCTTTTCAAAAGAAAAAGAGCTTCCCTGCTCGTTCTTGATAATAATATTCGTACCGGTCACATCGCTGGGCATCAGGTCCGGGGTAAACTGAATCCTTTTAAAAGACAAATCAAAAACCTTGCCGATGGTACTGACCAGTCTGGTCTTGCCCAATCCCGGCATACCCTCCAAAAGCACGTTTCCTCCTGTCAGCATCGCCAGCATAACCTGTCGTATAATCTCTCTCTGTCCTATGATTCCCTTCTGTATCTCCCGCTCACATGCGGCAATCCGATCCGCCATATATGCCGGATCCCCGAATCTGCTCCTGTCTAATTCAGCCATATCCCTGTCGCCTCCTTGTGTGTTCTTCTAATTATTAAAACTTGAAAAATATTCTTTAATAATGTTCTCCATCCCGCTGGGATACCTCCCTGCTGCAATCCCCTCATAAGCATTCTGCTCATAACTTCCGATTGCCGCTTCATAGGATGTATGCGCCCCTTCCCAGTTCAATCCGGTCTGGGCGCGAAAATACTCGGAAAGTTCATGGCTGTCAGCATTTCCCGTGAGATTTCCACTGTCTGCAACAGCATTCGGGACGCTTACATAATCGTGGGGCATACTACCGCCGCCATCTCCTCTGCCCGTTCCGGAACCACCGCCGCTGCCTTGTCCGCCTTGCCCATTCCCGTTTCCATTTCCTTCTCCGCTGCCGCTCTGCCCATTCCCGCTTCCATTCCTGTCTCCGCTCTGTCCGTTTTGCCCGTTCCCGGCTCCGTCTCCTAGTCCGTTTTGCCCGATCCCGTCTACGATGCCTTGGCCGCCTTGCCCGCTTAGTCCGTA
>VSOA01000270.1 GCA_009774585.1 Lachnospiraceae bacterium | reverse complement strand
TCCTCCCCGGAGAAATACTGCTCCGTAATATGGTTCATGATGTCATAGATTCCCGCAACCATCTGATACTGGGGCAGCGTGTAGGTATATACCGGGTTTAAGATGGAAAATTTCGGATACACCCTCTCATCAAATACATGGCCAATCTTCAATTTCTGCTCATGGTTCGTGATAACTGCGCCGCCGTTCATTTCAGAGCCCGTACCGACCATTGTCAGGACACATCCAACCGGGATGATCTCATTGTCCACATCTTTCATTTGAAGATAATATTTTTCCCATGGATCTTCCGTACAGTATGCAGATACGGAAACCGCTTTTGCATAGTCGCAGACAGAACCCCCAACTGCAAGAATCAGATCTGCCTTACCCTCCTTGGCAATCCTACAGCCTTCCTGCAGTTTCTGTACCGTATGATTTGGCATGACACCCGCATCTTCAAGTACATTTTTTCCATTTGCTTTCAAAATCTCCATGACTTTATCATAGATACCATTCTTTTTGATCGATCCGCTGCCATACACAAGCTGTATATTCTGTCCCTACTTAGGCAGCTCCTCATTCAGGCCGGCAAGGGAATCCTAGCCAAAATAAAGTTTCGTCAGGTACAATACATAAAATTGCCTAACATAGCCTTCCTCCTCGTATCATAAGTTTATAAATATCATTTCATATTTTCCGAAAAAAACTGCTCCAGCTTATCAAACGGGATGGCGTCCTTCCCGCCGCCGTCATACAGATCTGTGTGGACTGCATCCGGGATGATCAGCAGCTCCTTGTTATCTGTATAAAGGTTATCCTTCACCATTGCAGCATAAGCATCGCGGCTGAAATAGCAGGAATGTGCCTTCTCTCCGTGCATGATAAGAACTGCGCTGCGGATTTCATTGCTGTACTGAAGGATTGGTTGGTTCATAAAGGACATACATCCGATCACATTCCAGCCGCCGTTGGAATTTAACGAGCGTTTGTGGTATCCGCGATCCGTTTTATAGTAATCATGATAATCTGCCACATAGAAAGGCGCGTCCTCCGGAAGTGGATCGACAACCCCGCCGCCCAGCACATAGTTGCCATTTTTGTAATCAACAAGCCTTTGGGCGTTCATAGCCTCTTTCTTCGCGTACCGTGCATCAGCAGAATTATCCGCATCAAAATATCCGTTGGCATTGACACGGGACATATCGTACATGGTGGAAGCAACCGTCGCCTTGATGCGGGTATCCAGTGCCGCCACATTCAGGGCCAAGCCTCCCCAGCCGCAGATGCCGATAATACCGATACGCTCAGGGTCAACATTTTCCTGTACAAAAAGAAAATCAACCGCTGCCTGAAAATCCTCCGTGTTAATATCCGGCGAAGCCATGTAACGGGGTGCGCCGCCGCTTTCACCGGTAAAAGAAGGGTCAAAGGCAATGGTGAGGAAGCCGCGCTCCGCCATTGTCTGCGCATACAGTCCGGCTGCCTGCTCTTTTACTGCGCCAAACGGTCCGCATACCGCAATCGCAGCCAGTTTCTTTTCGACCCCCTTCGGCTCATAAAGGTCTGCCGCCAGCGTAATCCCGTAACGGTTAGGGAATGTCACCTTGCTATGGTTCACCTTTTTACTTTTCGGGAAAGTCTTATCCCATTCCTTTGTTAATTCCAGTTTTGCAATATTTTCCATTTTGTAATACCTCTCTTTCTTTTCCTTATTTTTTAATGATTGCTTTTCCTTTTCCATCCGCCATACTAAAAAATCAAGACAGTCAACTCTCCACTGACTTTCATGCAGGCTGTCCATCAGGCCGCATCGATGCTTACGCAGCATTTTAATCGCATCCTGAACCTGACCGTTACCATACAACCTGCAGACCTTTTCAATGGTCTGAGCGCCACAGCCTGAATCCTTTAGATTCTGAATAAGATCATCCGTATGACCGCCTCCCTGCCTGCTATGTCCGTATTATATCCTCTTGACTTTCACTTCGCTAATAGTTATGATTTATATCATGATATAACTTTTTGGAATATCACAGGAGGTCAAAATGGAACTGCGAACCATGAGATATTTTCTTGCCGCAGCACGAGAAGAAAACATGACCCGCGCGGCAGAACTGCTTCACGTTACCCAGCCCACTCTCTCCAAGCAGCTAAAAGCACTTGAAGATGAGCTTGGGAAAAAACTGTTCACGCGCCATAGTTTCAGCATACAGCTGACTGAGGAAGGTGTTTTGCTTCGAAAACGAGCAGAAGACTTGATAAAAATGGCCGACAAGATTACAACAGAATTTCTTGCTCTGGATGATGTTCTGGGCGGGGATGTTTACTTCGGTTTGGCGGAATCTTACCAGATCAGATGCCTCGCCGCCACGATCAGAAGATTCAAAGAGTCTTACCCTAATCTGCATTATCATATTACCAGCGGCGACACGGAACAGGTTACAGAAAAACTGGATAAAGGTATCATTGACTTTGCCGTACTGGCGCAGGAACCCAATACTGCAAAATATCATTATTTGACCTTTCCCCATGCTGATCTATGGGGTATCGTCATGCCAAAGAACTGTCCATTAGTAGAAAAAGACTCCATCTGTGTGGATGACTTATTTGGACTCCCTCTTTTTTGTTCCGAACAGGGATGGAGCAATGATATTTCCAAATGGTGCGGCAATAACATGGATAAATTACACCTTGAGGGGTCGTTTCGTCTATCATATAATGGATCGCTTTTTGTGAAAGAAGGGCTGGGTTATCTTTTAACTTTTGAGCATTTGATTGATACAAGCCCCGATAGCGGACTTGCTTTCCGCCCTCTTACTCCTAAACTTGAAACAAAAATGTATCTAATATGGAAAAAATATCAAGTTTTTACTCCTATTGCTGAACGATTGCTGAAAATGTTGAAAGTTGAGCTTTCGGAGTAGAAGTCAAAGCAAGGCAAGCAGCCCGTACAAAAGCACAAACAAAGCGAGAGGTGGAAACGCTGGACTTCCATTTCAACGTACCGGAGGACGGCAAAATCACTTTTGCAATCAGCTATGCACAGGGCATACTGCCGGAGGTACTCCCGGAGCCGAGGAAACCGGGAGCATGGAAATCCACTACAATGTAACCGGCCGCGCAGAAAGGAATTAGCGACCGCAGCAGGGAATTTCATCGGCACAGCTCCGGTATACATGAAAGCCCCGACCTATGTATTCCGGCACGTCGGTTTTCATAAACTCAGGAGGCTACCTCTACGCTTCGCTTTGGTCTGCGCTAAACAAGCGTCCCCCGGACGCTTAACGCTCTGTCATGAGTACTTTCCGTAGATGTATTGTAACACGAAGATATATGAATGATAATTAGTTCTCTAGATTTCTTGCAGATATCATGATGCCCGCCCCAAATCCAGTATTCATCAGATAATTAGAGTCATTTTAGAGCCAAACGGCATAAAACAATCCCGGAAACACCCATTTTTGCGCTTCCGGGATTTTATCTGTTACTCGAACTCGGCGTGTCTATTACTAGTCTTAACTATTTCAGTTTAAGCTTTGTGTAAATACACACCCTTTTTACTTCAATTACACCATTTATTATGGCTTGCTGATTTTCTGTCGCCAAAATATTGCCACGCATTTATTATAGCAAATCCCGGTAATTTGGCAATCCATTTTTGAAATGTTATGCCGTAAAAGCACTTTTTAAGATAAAGGTATAATATACCACCTATACCATTTTTGAGTCTAAAATTCCTTGCAAAATAAGGATTTCAAAAGAGCTAATGCATAACAAACACAAATCATAAGCCAAACGCTAATTTTCTCTTTAATTGTCCTTAAATTACATGGTGTCAACACCATGCATAAAGAAAATCAACAAGAAATATATTAATTCGCCACTTGCCACTACCATAATCAGCAAATATGAAAGTTGTCATTTAGTTGTAATTTCTTCAGTTGCAAAAATCTTGCTGCATAATTCAAAATATTCATCATAAGATATTTCCGTTCCATTTAATGTATATTTTTCTTTGCCCTCCACATTATCTTCATCAACAAGTTCTTCATGAAAATTCATTTCTGCAACTAAATTATCTGCCCCTTCAAATTTTTCCATATGATATGCTTCATATCCTGTGTGCATTCTGTTGCTGTACATAATCCATGTGGAGCCATTATAAACAACATAAGAAAGCACAAGAGCATCACCCTCTCCCACGGCAAATTCATAAACTTTATTATTGCGCGCATCAAGGTATATGCCACCATAAGGCCCGCAAATAATCAGTTCATTTTCTCCATCATTGTCAAGATCGACTCTTTCACCAATGGAATAGGAATCCCATTCACCAGAATCCATATCTAAATCGGTAATATAGAATGCCGAATCCTCGGAACTGATTGCACTTATTGAACCGTTGATAAACAAGTCTAATATTTCTTCTGTTGTCATTTCTGTACCTATATTCTCACTCGTTTGTGCATTGGATTCTTCTACGCTAATGGTTTTATCTTCTTCCGTTTCTAAATTTGTGTTTTCATCTATCTGCATACTGCTTTCTTGCTGATTTACAGAAGATTTATCTACATTTGCAGTTTCATCTTCTTTTATTTCTAAATCTGTATCTTCAATTGTCTGTACACTGCTATCTTGCTGTCTTGTAGGAGATTCATCCGTATTGACAACTTTATCTCCTTTTACTTGTCCGCAAGCAACAACATTTAATGCTGTCAGACAAGCACATACCAATATTGCTATCTTTTTACATCTGTTCATATACATACCCTCCAATAAATCACTGCTAAAATTTTTCGGCAAATCACTTTGTCTATATTTTTCACGTTTTAGTTATACTACTCTTACCCTCTATTTTCAACCATAAAATATAGGGCATAGCAATCATGCCACACCCCACATTTCTTATCATTCTAATGATTTTTCTATTTTGTATTTCTGTCCTTTCAAATCATCAAAATCCGCTAATTCGAACTCTTCCCGAAGTTTTTATCAGCAACTCGCAAATGCTGATATTTCCTACATTTCGGGCACGTCTATTTCGTAAAATGTGGCTCTTTTCGCACCGTTTCAAAAATTTTTAGTAGCAAATTAGTAGCAGTAATAGCAACCTATATATTATCCATCGGCTTGATATAATCTACTTTTACTTTACTCAAAACGTAATAATCACAT
>VSOA01000269.1 GCA_009774585.1 Lachnospiraceae bacterium | reverse complement strand
TCCTTTCTGACCGTCCTCATTATAGCAAACTATTTCCTTTCAGTCATTAATATTTTGACATTTTTCGGCAGGAAAAATATTTTCCCCGCGTATTCTGTAAATAAAATATGTCAATTTTCCAAAAGCTGCATCTTATTTCTTATATGCATCGGTCTCATTCTATACACAATGCATAGAAAGCGGGAACTTCCTGATAATCTACAGCATTCTGTGCATAAAAGTTGTTTTGCATACATATATTTTCATATATTTTTGCGTTTTTACCGATTTCATCCTAAATTTAGTCTGCCAAAAAGAGTATTGTGATATACTTACAGCATAAGATATATAAGATACCAAATAGTTTAAAGATGTCCCTGACATGCAAAATTGAAAAATAACTGTATAACCTACTCATTCCTTGTTAATTATAATTGTGAAATATAGAAAGAAGTAAGATATGGTCTACGATCAGGCACGCTGCCTATAAGACTCTCCCCGTCGCATATTCCCTGTTTCGGAGAAAAAGATGTTATTTATGAAATTTACACACGCTGCCTCCTTTCGCTGCCGACTATCGGAGACATCTTGTAGTACGATTATATCCATAATATGACAAAAAAGCAAGTAAATTCTAAATTTCTTAAAATTTTTTAAACACTTTATGCACACTATTGACTAAAATTGGCGTAAAGTATAAGATACTTGTATCGTTTAACAAATGCAGATATTTTGACCTGAATATGACTAAAAAGGATGTGAACATCAATGAAAATAGAAAAAGTAAATGAGCATCAGATCCGCTGTACCCTTACAAGGGAGGATCTTGCAAACAGAGAATTGAAAATCAGCGAACTCGCTTACGGCACTGAGAAAGCCAAGAGCCTTTTTCGCGATATGATGCGGCAGGCCGCTTTTGAATGCGGCTTTGAAGCGGAAGATATCCCTTTGATGATCGAGGCGATTCCTTTAAATTCCGAATGCATTGTGCTGATTATTACCAAAGTAGAAGATCCGGAAGAACTGGATACCCGCTTCTCCAAGTTTGCCCCTTCGGTGCACGAGGATGACGATTATGATGATTCTGACGAATTGATGGAAGCGCTTTCCGACGGCGCTGATGAAGTGTTGAATATGCTCCGCAAAATGAACAGCACAGACGCATTGGAAACATCCGATAAAACCGCCGCTCCATCCACGACGGAATCCACCCGGACTACATCTGCGAAAGAAAGCTCTTCTCCGCAGGTTTCCAACAGACTTTTTTCTTTTAAATCGCTGCACGATGTGACGAGGCTTGCTCACGTAGCTGCCGCTTCTTATAAAGGGATCAATACGCTCTACAAAGACGATGCCACGGGCAATTACTTGTTGTTAATCGATGCCTATAAGCAGAGCGGTCCTGAGTTTAACCGTATCTGCAATCTGATTTCAGAATACGGCAAACCGGAGAAAACAGTCGTCTCGGTCAAAGCCTATCTGGAAGAGCACTATGAACCTTTGATTAAAGACCACGCTATTGAAGCGCTGGCGCAGATTTAAATTCTGAACTGTACTTTCAAAAACTCCGGACATTCAAACTGTCCGGAGTTTTACAATGTATTTTCCTTGACTACACATGAAACTCATCGATAATATCATTTATACGTTGCACTACCTCATGCAGTTCCGTCATCGACCCGTTGATACGCTCCATTTCAACATTTTGACTCTCCACACGTCCGTCAACTTCCTGACTTGCCGCCGTCAGTTCCTGTGTCTCGCTTGAGATACTGCAGAACTTATCGACAATACCGTCCTTATTGCAATTCAGATGCTCCACAGCTTCTTCAAGTTCATTGATATCATTTCCCATACCAGAAATATTCTCACTGATTTTCCTGAATACGCCCTGCGTCTCTTCCATTGTGCCAATACAATCTACAGTGTTATCCTGAATGTGTTCAATCTGAATTCCGACATTCTTAATACCATGTTGGATTTCTGTAATAATTTGGTTAATATCGCCCGTTGCAGATGCTGTCTGTGCTGCAAGCATACCTATTTCCTCAGCTACTACCGCAAAACCTCTTCCTGCCGCCCCTGCTCTGGCTGCCTCAATCGATGCATTCAGCGCTAACAGCGAAGTCTGACTTGCAATCTCTCCGATTGTCTTACTGATTCCGTCAATCGAAACTGATTTTTGCGACAATACATTAGCCGTCTCACTGGTAGCATTTTGTAATTCACGGCTCTGGTCAATTTTACGCGAAAGAAGTTCTACCGTATTCATGCCGTCACGACACTGATTGACCGCTGACGCTGCTACCTCATTCATACGTTCCATACGACTTGCAACGTTTGAGAGATCGTCTGCAAACTCACTTAGATTCTCGTTCGCCTGCTGTGTTTGTTTTGCAACATCGTCGATCGTTACAACAATCTGGCTAAGAGTTCCTTTTATAGAATAATTATCTTCCACAGAACTCTTTACTGCACTGCGCACATTATCGAACTGCTCTTTCAGCGTATCAGATGCTTTGATCATCTGCTGCACAATCTGGTTCAACCGGTCACGCAATTCCTGAACTGCCTGTTCCATAACGCCAATCTCATCTCTGCGTCCTTGTCCGATTCCCGCATCTTTATCCATCTGCAGCCTCAGTTCGCGCAATTGTGTGACTTCATTCTGCATTGCAACAATCGGTCTGGTGATGCTTCCGCTATACACTGCTACCACCAGCGCCGAAATCACCGCGGCAAGTATTATCATAATGATAAAATTGATTACCAGCTGCGTAGTTTCTTCATTATAAACTGATACAGGTGTAGCGACAACGATACTTCCCAAACTATTCGGAACCGCCATAAGATACCTCTTTACGCCGTCGTAATCTTCTACCGGAACCGATGGATCGCTGAGCGATACAGCATATGCCCCGTCCAGTACATCATCCACCACACTCATTTTCTCAGCGGAAGGCATAAATTCACTATTCTCATGCATCAGAATCAGTCCGTCATTGTCTATCATAAATACATAGCTGCCATCAGAACTGTCCGCAACTTCATTGACTGCTTCGAACAATGTCCCCAGCTGCAGACTCATGCCGATTACACCCACCGAACCATTTTTACACTTAAATTGCTTGGAAACCGGAACTACCATCTGACCATCCATATATGGCGTACATAAAACTTTCTCATCAACCGCCAAAGCCTCCGTATACCATGGGAATCCTGTATAATCCCAGTCGCTCCCCAAGTCCAGCCTTGCTCCATCCAAAAAGGTGCCATCAGTAAATGCCGCAAACACGTCGGTTGTTCCCTCATTCATTTTGATCAGCATTTCCAAATAATCAACCACAACCTCACTATCAATCTCATCCAGCGACTCCATATACGCCACTGCCGCATCTACGCTACCGGTTTTTCTCTCTAGCCATGTTTCAATTTCGGACGCATAAAAATTTGCCGCTGTCCTTGCTTGGCTATCATTCATAGCATCAAAGCGGCGCCGTGTCATTGTCAGAACACTTAACATAGCAATCAACATACACCCGATGCAGATTGCCGAAAAACAGATAATCATTTTCATCTTAATCTTCATAACAAAAAACCTCCGGTATGTAAATGTATTATAAATGGTAATTTAAGATTTGATATTTTGGTATATCATTATCACCTAAAGAAAGGTATAAGCACATCAAATGCACTTATACCTCCTAATCTCTATTTATATGACCAATCTAATAAACCTATGCCAACTACACCGCCGCAATCTTTGCCATTAAATCATCCACTGCAATACCGTGTACCATGGCCGCTTCTTCCAGCGTCTCTCCTTGCGCGGAAGGACATCCAAGACAGTGCATTCCGATTTCCATAAGTACCGGTGCAATGTCAGGATTGATTCGCAATGCTTCCCCGATTGTTGTGTCTTTTGCAATATCTGCCATAATAATATACCTCCTATTCCACATATATTTATGCCTTAACAGTATAACCAGAAAATATGATTCCTGCAAGTCAATTTTTTAACAAAAAATTTAGGTTTGATTTTATTTTGCATGCATGATTTTGTTATAATTTCACTTTAATTTGAACAATATATTTTTTACATACAATTTTCACAAATTTTTCATAAAATAATACCATTTGTATGAGAAAAAGTACAAAGCCCGACTTGACTCCTCAGCTTGCTATAACATATAATATGTGTACTGGATAAGCATTTTTTCGGCATTTAACTCAAATGTCAAAAAATTAACAAAATAATCATTGATAGGAGGCTATTTCAAAATGAGACCAGAATGGAAAGATTTTGTAGGCGGCAAATGGGACAAAGAAGTTAACGTTCGTGACTTCATCCAGAGAAACTATCATCCGTATGATGGTGACGAGTCCTTTTTAGCAGAACCTACACAGAACACAAAAGACTTATGGGCACAGGTTCTTGACTTACAGAAGCAGGAACGTGAAGCAGGCGGTGTACTTGATATGGATACAAAGGTTGTATCTACTATTACATCTCATGGTCCCGGTTATTTAGACAAGAGCAAAGAGACAATCGTAGGTTTCCAGACAGATAAACCTTTCAAACGTTCCTTACAGCCTTACGGTGGTATCAGAATGGCTGAGAAAGCTTGTACAGACAACGGTTACGAAGTTGACCCTGAAATCAGCGAGTTCTTCTCTACACACAGAAAAACTCACAACGCAGGTTGTTTCGACGCATATAATGCAGAGATGAGAGCTTGCCGTTCTTCCCATATCATCACAGGTCTTCCGGATGCATATGGCCGCGGACGTATCATCGGCGACTACAGACGTGTTGCTCTGTATGGTATCGACAGACTGATTGAAGACAAACAGGCGCAGAAGGATTCTACAGGTCGTGTTATGACAGACGATGTAATCCGCCTTCGTGAAGAATTATCCGAGCAGATGGTTGCTCTGAAGCTGATGAAAGAGATGGCTGCTTCTTACGGCTGCGATATCTCCAAACCTGCTACAAATGTGCAGGAAGCTATTCAGGCTACTTACTTCGGTTATCTGTGTTCCGTTAAAGAACAGAACGGTGCTGCTATGTCTCTTGGACGTACATCTACATTCCTTGATATCTACGCTGAGAGAGACCTTGCTAATGGCACATTTACAGAGCAGCAGATTCAGGAGTTTGTTGACCACTTCATCATGAAGCTGAGAC
>VSOA01000268.1 GCA_009774585.1 Lachnospiraceae bacterium | reverse complement strand
GGATACACCGCTTGATGATACGGCAGCAGTCACGGACGCGGTGGTGGAGAAACTGATGGCGATGGAAGATGTGGTAGACGTCGGAGCTATGGCAAGCAGTTCTTCTTTGGGAATGCTGTCCGGCGGAGGAAACTCAGCCTCGAACGAGACATCCGTCTATGTTGCCTTGCGGGAAGACAAAGAGAAAGATAATCTGGAAATCGCGAGGGATATCCGGAAGAGTATCGCGGACATTCTGGAAGAGAATCAGGCGGAAGTGTCGATTGAGACGTCAACCATGGATATGAGTGCTCTGGGCGGGAGCGGAATCACGGTTCAGGTGAAGGGGCGTGAACTTGATACGCTGCAGGCGATTGCCAAAGACATTGCAGCGATTATGGACAGTGTAGAAGGCACGACGGAAGTGTCCGATGGTCTTGAAGATTCTACGGGTGAGCTTCGTATTATGATTGATCGCGACAAGGCGATTGAGCATGGTCTGACCGTTGCGCAGATTTTTCAACAGATACAGGTGAAACTTGCAGACGCGGCAAGCGCCACGACACTGGAGACGGAAATTGAAGAATACAGCGTCTATGTACGACATGCCAAAGATATCGAATTGACAAGAGAACTGGTGAAGAGTCTGGAGATTGACCGTACGATGCAGGACGGAAAGAAGGAGAAAATAATGCTTTCCGACATCGCTTCCTTCGAGAGCACAGAAGCGCCTAAAGCCGTAAATCGAATAGATCAGACCAGATATATCGGTGTAACGGCAGCCATTGCGGACGGATATAACGTAGGGTTTGTATCGGAAGATGTAGAAACCGCTCTTCGTAATTATGACATGCCGAGCGGATACAGCTATACGATGAGCGGTGAAAACGAAACAATTACAGATGCTATGGAACAGGTTTATTTAATGTTAATCCTTGCGCTGATTTTCATGTATCTGATTATGGTTGCTCAATTCCAGTCGCTTCTGTCACCGTTTATTATCATGTTTACGATTCCGCTTGCTTTTACGGGCGGGTTTATCGGATTGTTTGTCAGTGGCAGTGAAGTGAGCGTAATCGCGCTGATTGGATTTGTAATGCTTTCGGGTATTATTGTAAATAACGGTATCGTGTTAGTGGACTATATTAACCAGCTTCGTGCCGGTGGCATGGAGAAGAAAGAGGCCATTATTACGGCGGGCAGAACCAGAATACGTCCGGTTATGATGACTGCGCTGACTACCATACTGGCGCTTAGTACCATGGCTTTTAGTGACGATATGGGGGCGGATATGTCAAAGCCTATGTCTGTTGTCACGATTGGCGGATTAATTTACGGTACGCTTTTAACTTTGATTGTGATTCCCTACATCTATGATCTATTCATGCGTGAAAAGGGTAAAAACGGAATTACAGAGGTTGAAGAAGATGAATAGAGATTATTTACCGAAGGAAAAAGCGATTTATCAGGCGGTGATTGAACTTTTTGAAGAAGGGGCAGATGCAGGCAATCTTACCGTGTCGGAAATTACGGCAAGAGCCGGAATCGGAAAAGGCACTGCTTACGAGTACTTTACCGGAAAAGAAGAAATGATCGCCAAGGCTTTTTTCTATAACGGAGAAATGTTCTGCTGTCAATTATATGAAGGAATACGCAAAGAAAAGAATCTCTATGATAAGATTGAATTTGTGCTGCTTACTATGGAACAGCAGGTGTCAAGGACAAATTGTATTTTTCGCCTGATTCACATGTTATCTGATAATTCTTCACTGAGCGGTTGGATTAGAGAATTGTTGCAACAGAAAAAAATGTTCGGCGAGATGCTGGCAGAAGAATTTATCAGAAAAATATTGAACGACGAATTGAAAGGCAGATCTATGCCTTCTGAAGATCAGATGGCGTATCTTGTGTTCAACATTTATTCTAAAATTTTTTGTTATGGAATGTTTTTGAAAGATGAGAGGTATATAAAGGCAGATAACAGGGAGACGATGCGCAGGCTGGTCAACTTGGGAATTTGCCGGGAAATAGAGGAAATCTTTTCATTAAAGTGACAAATGAAATAACTTCGCAAAAAGTGACTTGTTTTATAAGGACTCCGCAATAATTGACTTGTTATTTTCGGTGTGTATGTTTAATATGAATTAGAAAATACGTTTGTTGTAAGCGATTCTTTCCGACAGACGTAAATATACTGAAAATGTGTAGAAGAGTCAGGAGAGTAAAGAAGATGGAAAGGAAAAAAGTTCTTAAGACAGTACTTGTAGTTGCAATAGTTGTATGTTTGCTATGTGCGGTGATTTATGCTGCCGTACGGAATAAAGGCGGACAGGAAACGGAGACGGTCGTTGGGGTGACGGAAGAAGTGGCGCCTGAGACGGAAACCGACAAGGCGGAAGAAACTGAATCGGAGACACAGACTGAATCCGAACCGGAGGCAGAACCAGAGACAACCGGAACAGATAACAACGCTTCAGGGGAGAAGACATATGCTTTTTCAGATATGATTATAGATGATCAGGCGGCGGAAGTTACCGTGGAACAAATTGAAAACGGGGAGACAAAGCTTATATTTGACGGTCAGTATAAATCAGTCTTTTTGCAGATTCCGGAAGAGGTAGATTCCGCAGCGCTGCAAAAAATTACGTTCCGTATTACATCAGACAGAGCGAATGATTTAGGATATAAAGCGTATACGCAAGAGGATTATGCGGACAAATATAATAAAGAAACTGTGGTATCTTATGAAAATCCCATGATTGAAACGATGGGGGCAGAGATGAAGTATGTTGCACTTATGTCTCTTCGTGAAGGTGTTACGGAGGTGACTATTTCAGATATCACCTTCCTTAGCCAAGCAGGTGGGGGCAGGAGTGTACAGAAGGATATTCCGGATTTGTATGAGGTGCTTTCTGATGATGGAGGTATCACTTATACAGGTGTGGCAATCCCGATAACAGCGCTCAGAGATAGTGCGCGAATGGAACTGGTTACAAAGCACTTTAACAGCGTTACCTGTGAAAATGAGATGAAACCGGAAAGTATTCTCGGAAGCAATGCGCCGGGAGTTAAGACTGTTGAAGAACTGGAAAAGAAATTAAACTTTGCATCGGCGGATACTGTTGCGGACTGGATTACCGATTACAATGCGGCAAACGGGACAAACATCAGGATGCGAGGTCATGTTTTCGTATGGCACAGCCAGACGCCGACATGGTTCTTCAGAGAAGACTTTACGAAAGACGGTGACTTCGTTACAAAAGAAGTGATGAATCAGCGTATGGAGTGGTATATCAAGACAGTGGCAGAACATTTTGACCAGAAATATCCGGGTCTGATTTATGCATGGGACGTTGTAAATGAGCAGGCAGCCGATTCCGGCGGAATCAGAACAGACGGAGACTGGTATAATGTATATAAAGGAAGTGACGAATATATTGTAAATGCATTCAGGTACGCTGACCAGTATGTCGCTCAGGATACGATTCTTTTCTATAATGATTATAACGAGTGCACGCCGTCAAAATGCGATACCATTGTCAGATTTTTAGAGAAAATCAGAAAAGAAATATCGTCAGACCGAAAACTTGGCGCCGGTATGCAGGGACACCATGACATGGCAACGCCTTCCGCATCCACGATTGAGGCGGCGGCACGTGCATATGCTGATGTGGCAGATGTCGTACATATTACGGAACTTGATCTCAAGTCAACAGTGGGATTTGATGGAACGGATTTGGAGACGGAGTTTACGAAAGGTGCATACCGATACAAAGAAATTTATGATATTGTCAAAAAAGTTAATGCAGACGATACGCTGAAGGGAAGCATAGATAATATTACGTTCTGGGGAACCCATGATGCGGCATCATGGCTTAAAACTTCTAACAGTGTCGGAGGTTCGGCGGACGGCAAGACACCGCAGTATCCGTTGCTGTTTGACGATGATCTGCAGGCAAAGCCGGCATTTTGGGCTTTTGTCGATGCAGATGAATTAAAACCGCTTGCACAGAAGACTGTGGCGGTACAGTCGGATGATTATACAAACGCGAATTCATATAGTTATGATGCGGGTGGAGCGGAAGTAACTGTCAGACCGATATGGGATGAGAGCGGCGTCCGGTTTGAGATTGCGGTAAAAGATAACACGGTCGGAGATGACGATACGCTGACTCTGTATGCGGATACTGCAAATGCCAAAGGAGAGAGCTCGTCAATTGTTATAGAAACAGTGAAAGCTTCCGAGGCTGAATGGACCGCGACGGGGTATCGGACCGAAGTGCAGATTCCGGTAGAATTGGCGGTAGGGCAGACGATAGCATTCGATGTGATTTTACAGAAAAACGATACAAAATATGCATTCAATGATAAGACATTCCAACAAGAAACAAGCAGTGAATATTATGCGGAAATGGAAATGAAGCCATTTCTGATCGTTCAGCAAGGAACGGCGCAGATTGACGGGGATGCGTCCGAATGGAAGGATGTGCCGGCGGTTTCTCTTGAAGTGAAGTCATCAGATGAAATGGAGGCTTCAGCAGAGGCAAAAGTAATGTGGGACGCACAAAATCTTTATGTGCTGGTTGAGGTGACGGATCCAAACTTGGATAAGGATTCCGAGCAGGATCATGAGCAGGACTCTGTAGAAATATTTATCGATGAGTTAAATGAAAAAGCAGGCGCTTATGATAATAATGATAAGCAGTACCGCATTAATTATGAAAATGCGCAAAGCTTCAACGGGGAAACCTGTACGGCAGAAAATATTGATTCAAAGGCAACGGTTACAGACAATGGTTATATGATTGAAGCGGCAATTAAGTGGACTACGCTCAGACCGACGGCCGGCAGACTGATCGGCATTGACTTACAGATAAATGATGCCAAAAACGGAACGAGAATTGGTACGGCGAACTGGTATGACGCGTCAGGGAATGGCTGGTCTAACCCGGGAGTCTATGGTACGGCAGCGCTGAATTAAGTATGATATATTTTGATGGATTTTCCTGCTGTAAAACTGTGTCAAAACGGCAAACAGCAGGAAGAAAATCAAAAAGTAAAAAAAATATCGAAAAAGCTGTTGACATTCGTATTTTGTAATGATATACTCAGATACGTTGCTGAGATATGCAGCGCGCATATAAAAGCAATTGTATTTATACCGAACCTTGACAAATCAACAGTAATGCAACCCTGAAAATTCAAGAGAAAAATTTTCAGAGAGTATCGAACAGATA
>VSOA01000267.1 GCA_009774585.1 Lachnospiraceae bacterium | reverse complement strand
CAAGAAACTCGATGTTTTGATACGTTGTGGCAAACAGATTCTGATGATCGGGCTGCTGTTGTTCGGACGGCCAGTAGAAATCGCCGCAGTGCAAAGGCTCTTTGATATCGCTGTCGAAGTCTTTGCCGTTTCCCATAAACCAGTAATGCTCTGCGCGATGGGTGGAGGTACAGAATACCAAGCCTTTTTTCGCGAAGGAAGCTTTCAATTCTCCGATGACGTCCCGGCATGGCCCCATCTGTGCGGCATTGTAGACTGATAAATCACTTTGATACATCTGAAAGCCGTCGTGGTGTTCCGCGACGGGAACGACATATTTTGCTCCGGCATTTGCAAAAGTCTCAGCCCAGAAATCAGGGTCAAACTTTTCAGCCTTAAACAGAGGAATAAAATCCTTGTAGCCAAAATCTTTGTGAGGACCGTAGGTCTTGATGTGATGCTCATATTCGGGCGTGCCTTGAATATACATATTACGCGAATACCATTCGTTGGCGTATGCCGGCACGCTGTAGAGCCCCCAGTGGATGAAGATGCCGAATTTGGCTTTGACGTACCAGTCGGGCATCTCAAAATCTGTAAGAGATGCCCAGTTATCGTGGTAAGGACCCTTTTCGATGACATTGTTTATTTGTGCAAGATACTGTGATTTGTCTGTAACTTTCATCATACAATAGTTACCTCTTTTATTCAGTTTGTTTTGTCCGTAAGTATGATCGCCACATCTTTGGCGGGAAGCGTCAGGGTATCCCCGTCGCGATAGGCAACGTCATTGAGGATATTTGTGCCGGCATGATTTAACTTGATATCGTGGCTCTTCTCATCATGGTTTAAGAAGAAGAGGAAAGTGCCGTTAGCATTGGTGCGCTCTGTTACCTCGATGCAGTCAGGCGTGTCAATGATAGGACAGATACCGGTCTCCGTACAGATTTCATGCACCAGTGTGCGGTAGAAATCAGCATTGGAGCGGGTAGCGGCATAGTAGGCGGCTCCTTTGCCGAATTCGTTGCGGGTAAGCGCGGGCATACCGGCATAGAAGTCCTGCTCATATTCGCAAAGCGACTGTGCTCCTTCGGTGTGCAAAAGATCACAGAGCAGAGTAGCCGGATAGGTAATGCCCTTGTAAGTAAAGCTGTTGCATGCCGCATCGGGAAGCGCGTCTTCCTCCTCCACCCAGATACCGAGGATGTCCCGCAATTTGCCGGGATAACCGCCAACGGTAACCAGATCGTGGTCATCCACATAGCCGCTGAAGAAGGTAGTTAAGAAGTTGCCGCCGTTCTTAACAAACTGTCTGATTTTCTCGTCATAGCCGGGTTTCACCATATATAAAACCGGAGCGACGACAAAAGAGTAGTGGGATAAATCATCCTCCACGCCGATGAAATCCACAGAAATATTCAAATTATTGAAAGCTTTGTAGTAATTCAGTATCTCGTCGCAGTATTGCAGATTAACGCTTGGACCTGCGGAGTAATAGGTCGCCCACCAGTTGTCCCAGTCAAAGACGATAGCCGCCTTGGACTGCGTTCTGGCGCCGAGCGTCAGAGAGCCGATCTTATCAAATTCTGCGCCAAGCTGCGTGATTTCGCGGAAAACTCTCGTATTTTCATGACCGGCATGGTCAATCACGGCGCCGTGGTATTTCTCACATGCACCGATGCTTCTTTTTAACTGGAAAAACATGACGGTGTCGGCTCCGTGTGCGACTGCCTGATAACTCCACAACCGCATGACGCCCGGCCGCTTCAGGGCGTTGTAAGGATGCCAGTTGGTGACGCTGGGCGTCTGCTCCATCAAGGCGAAAGGCTTGCCTTGTTTGATGCCGCGCATCAGGTCGTGCTTGAAAGCGGTATCTTCCAAGGTAGCGTTGTATGCCGGATAGTTGTCCCAAGAAATAAAATCCATATATTTGGCCCACATCTGATAGTCCAGAGGCTGGTAATTCCCCATCAGATTGGTGGTAATCGGGATGTCCGGAGTGATGGCGTGAACGGCATCATATTCCAGACGGAAACAATCAAGGATGCTCTCCGAATTGAATCTTCTGTAATCCAAAGAAATGCCTTGGAAAGTCGTTCTGTTGACTTCGAAATGTTCTGAGAGCATGTTGGGCAGTACGATATCATCAAAGTCATAGAACGTGTGTCCCCAGAAGGCAGTGTCCCATGCTTTGTTGACTGCGTCGATTGTCTTGTATTTGTCCTGCAGCCATACGCGGAACGCTTTCTCACAGTTCTCACAGTAGCATTCCCCGCCGTATTCGTTTGCAATATGCCAAGATACAATATTGTTGTATGACTTGTAGCGCTCGGCTAATTTGGCGGCAAGCGCTACGGAATATTTGCGATAGGTAGGACTATTGGGGCAGGAATTGTGGCGGCTGCCGAATTTGCGCTTCATACCGTTAAATTCCGTTCTGAGAATATCAGGATGCTTACGCGCCATCCATGCGGGATGTGCCGCTGTGGAAGTGGCAAGACAGATTTTCATGCCGTGCCGTGTGACCATATCCATTATTTTATCCAGTTTGTCAAAGCAGTAGGTGTCCTCGGAGGGCTGCAGGGCTGCCCAGCTGAATACATTAAGTGTTACGATGTCGATGTGCGCCAGTTTCAGCAGACGCATATCCTCTTCCCATGTATCTTCCGCCCATTGCTCCGGGTTGTAGTCTCCTCCGTATAAGATTTTCTGTACTTTGCTGCTTTCGATCATTGTAACCTCCGTTCTAAAGCGGTTGCCGCTTATTGTGTTTTCATTAAAACTGTATGGATATTATTTTCCATGTGCACAGTATACCCTATTTGACGTATCATGACTACTTGCCAAATTGCTGATTTCGTACATGTATTTTTAGTAAATAAAACGATGGGTGAAAAGTGAGCGGCAACTATGCATATTTATCATTACAGCAAACGGATAATGTGCTATATTAGATAACAGGATGGATCGCAGTGTAAACTGTGAGAGTGTGGAATCTCGACAGCAATTAAGGAGAATGTACTGCAGCTTATCATGTATGGAAATGCTGTGTTGATAAGAGAGTTTGACATGGAGGGAAGCTATGAATCGGAACAGATTAAAGCGATTAGGCGAAATCGCACAGGAGATGACGGATAACGGATTTGTATCAGGCGTAAGCTGTATGGTGATACGGCACGGGGAAGAGCAGTGCTACCATGAGGCAGGATATCGTGATATTTCTACCGGACGCAAAATGACAAGGGACACAATACACAGATTATATTCTATGACCAAACCGATTACGGCGGCGGCTGTCATGATATTGCTCGAAGAGGGCAGGATTGATCTGTTAGATCATGTGTCCGAGTATATTCCGGGTTTTGCAAACCAATATGTGATGGACCGAGGGATGGCGGTGCCGGTCACAAGACCGATGACGATACATAACCTGCTCAACATGACTTCGGGGCTTGTATATCTTGGAGAAAGCAGTCCGGCGGAAACAAGGAGCGAAAGACTGGTCGAGGAGGTCAAGGAGAAGCTTTTGACAGATCAGGCGCTCACAACGCTGCAGATTGCCGACAGGATAGGACAGATACCGTTGGCCTTTATGCCCGGTGAGTCGTGGCAGTACGGATTGTCCGCGGATGTACTGGGCGCAGTGGTGGAAGCAGTGTCGGGTATGCGTTTCGGAGAATTTCTGTCAAAGAGGATATTTGAGCCGTTAGGAATGACAGATACGGCTTTCTATGTGGCAGGGGAGAAACAGGAACGCCTTGCCAAAGTGTACCGGGAGACGGAGAAGGGGCTTACGGAAGAGACGGAGTGTCATCTTGGTGTTCAAAATAAGATGGAATTGCCGCCGGCATTTGAATCGGGTGGCGCCGGATTGTGCTCTACGATAGACGATTATGCGAAATTCACACAGATGTTGTTGGGACGCGGCACCTATCAGGGCGTAAAGATCCTATCGCCGCAAACGGTACAATATATGACTACGGCGCATATCACCGATAAGCAGAGATGCGGGATGGAGACATGGGAATCACTGGCAGGACACAGCTACGGTAATCTGATGAGAATTATGACGAGTCCGGAAGAGGCGGTATATTTGGGAAGCAAAGGCGAATATGGCTGGGACGGATGGCTGGGGACCTATATGACGAACGACCCGGTAAACGATATGACCATGCTGGTGATGATGCAAAGATGTGATTCGGGAATCACGGGTTATACGCGCAGGATGCGTAATGTCGTTTACTCAGCATTAGAAAATGCAGAGTGAAGCATAAAATATAAAGTAAAACATAAAATAAAGGAAGTCAGGTTTTCAAACCTGACTTCTTTTAACTAAGATGGAATATAATAATACAGACTAGTTTGACGTTGTAAGACCGGCTTCTTCAGCCATCTTGTCAAACTTTTCCATTACAGCATCGTAAGTTCTCTTAGAGATATCGGGAAGCTCGCCGCCCCATGTCTTCTCTGCCTGCTTGTAGCCTTTCTTGAAAGCTTCGCGCATCTCTTCAATCTTATCAGGATCTCCGCCTGTCAGTGCATTTGCAAAATCGATGATTCTGTCAGATGTCTGTTCAACACCCCAGTAACCGTCTTCTGCAATATCTTTCTGAGCCTGAGCCTGTGTAGCGGCATCAACCTTTAAGTTGCCGCTTGAAAGAATGGACCAAATGCCGTTAGCAGTATTGGATGTCTGACCCTGTTTTGTCATCAACTGCTCAACGATACTCTGAAGCTGTTTTGCATGAGCCTCAGCATCTGCTTTCATCTTATTAACCAAATTAGTGTTCTGTGTGTAAGTTTTCTTGGTGCCTGCATCCTTAGATGCCTCATAGACAACACCTGTATCGTCTTTCTTGTCAGAAGCATTAGCCGTGGAAGTATTTTCCTCAGCAGCTTTTGTAGTAGCGGTCTGATTTGCCACATAGGCAGCATCGTAAGTATTTGTTGCACCTGTAACTCCGTTTACGCTCATTGGTATCCCTCCTTGGAATATATTTTTATGTTTCCTGTTATATGCAGGGATAAGTCCCCGCTTCTACTTACTATATCGTACCATACCTATGGAAAAATTAGGAGTAAAATCAAAAAAATCTATATTTTTTCATGACAATTTTATGCCGCTTCATGACATGGAGAAGGCGCCTGACGAAAACAGAGAGAGAAACTTACTAAAAAGCATAAAAGGGGTGTTACAGTTGACGAAAAGATGCGGATTGTATATAATTAAGAACAATTATTGTATAC
>VSOA01000266.1 GCA_009774585.1 Lachnospiraceae bacterium | reverse complement strand
CACAGTCATGGTTTCTTTTTTATAGATTTTGCCGTTCTTCGTATTCTTTCCGGGTTCTAATGCATCGATTTTACCGTGCAGCGTTTTCTGTCCGGTTTCTAATGCATCGATTTTACCGTGCAAATTACCCAAACTACTTTCCACGCCATCCATACGCCCCATAAGAGCCAAAAGTATCTCTCTGTTGGTCATGTCTACCATCTCCTTGCTCATTAAGTTTACCTCTCTTTCTTCTTTCGGTCAACGCGGAACGTTTGTTCAATTCAGTAACAATATATTATCGAATTATCGTTTCTCTTCATTGACTTCTATCTACTTTGTCTAAAACATGTGAAAATATCGGTGACATACCAATGACTCCATAACATATGGACAGATTTTCACATAGATTTGCCTGATGCATATGAGTATACTATGTTTGTAATGTACTGTCAATCGGAAAAAAATCGAGCTGCGCTCGATTGCGAGTTTCGCTCCGCGAACTCGAAAAAACGAATGCGCTTCCAATAACGTAATACAAGGGGCTATGTCTCCACACCCCCTTGTACAATTCATATCATTATATATCGTTTCTTATTGAAACGGAATCACACCGCCATCATAAGTGTCGTTTATATATTTGACAATCTCGTCAGATTTTAATACATCCACCAATGCCTTTATCGCATCACTACTCTCATTGCCTTCTTTGACCGCAATCACATTGACGTAAGTCTTAGCCGCCTCGGAATCAGATTTCTCGTAGGCAACAGAATCCTTACTTACGGTAAAACCAGCCTCCAATGCATAGTTACCGTTCAAAACCACAAACGCCACTTCATCTTTCACTCTCGGAACCTGCGCCGCCTCTAATTCCTCAATCTCAATCTCCTTCGGGTTATCAACGATATCTCTCACTGTCGCCTCTAATCCTACACCGTCTTTCAATGTAATGATGCCGTTATCCTGCAATAACAGGAGCGCTCTCGCCTCATTCGTCGTATCATTCGGCACCGCAATGACATCACCTTTTTCCAGAGTTGTCAAATCACTCTTCGTACCGGGATAGATTCCGAACGGCTCATAATGTATTCCGCCTGCATTGACAAGATGCGTACCCTGCTCCTCGTTAAAGGAATCCAGATAGGGAATATGCTGGAAATAGTTTGCGTCAAACTCACCGCTCTCCACTACCATATTCGGCTGCACATAATCATTAAACACCGTAACCTGCAAATCCCAGCCCTGTTCGGCAAGAATTTGTTTTGCCTGCTCCAGAATCTCAGCATGGGGCGTCGCGGATGCCGCAACCGTAATCGTTCCCTTCGTTTCCGCCCGAACTACATCAGAAGGCGCTGCCTCCTCTGCACCATTCTCGGTGGACTCTGCATTCGCCGCCGCACCGGAATCACCGCATGCCGTAAGCGTACCAAGCGCCAAGGCCGCTGTTAAAATACCTGCGATAAATTTTTTCTTCATAATACTTTTCCTCCTGTCTCCTCTTTCTGTCGCTTATCACCGCAACATCAGCGTTTTCTCCTGTCAAGCTTCACAGACATCCGCATGCCAAGCGTCTGGAAAATCTGTACCAATACAACTAACAGGACAACCGCAACTATCATGATATCCGCCTCGTAGCGGTAATATCCGTAACGCATTGCAATGTCTCCGAGTCCGCCGCCGCCCACGATACCTGCCATAGCAGAATAGCCCAGTATCGTACCGAGCGCAATCGTGACCCCCACCAAAATGGAAGTCCGTGCCTCCACCAGCATTACCCTGATAATAATGGTCATCGTACTTGCACCCATGCTCTGCGCCGCCTCGATCACCCCACGGTCCACCTCGTTAATCGATGACTCGATCATGCGTCCGATAAAGGGTGCCGCCGCGATGGTAAGCGGAACGACCGTAGCCGCCGTACCGTAACTTTTGCCGACGATCACTCTGGTCACCGGCATCAGAAGCATCAGCAGAATCAGGAACGGAATACTCCTGACAATATTCGCAATCACATCCAGTATCTTATAAACGACGGCATTCGGTCTGATGCCGTCCGCATCAGTTACCGCCAGAGCAATACCCATCGGCAGTCCGAGAAGATAACCGAATATAGTTGACAGCAATGTCATAATCAGTGTTTCCTTTACGCCGACCCACATCATAAGCGTCATCTCACTAGTCCACATAGCCGTCCACCTCCTCTACTGCAAGACCCCTTTCTGTCAGATAGGCTTTCATATCTTTCTGCATCTGCACATCGTCAGGCAGGCTCAAAATCATCTCCCCCCGGGCAATGCCTTCCACATTCTTGGTATCAGCCCGCAGAATATTAATCGGCTGACCGAATTTCAACACCATATTAGCTATAACAGGCTCAAAAGATGAATTGACGGAAAAAACAATGCGGATACAGCACTTGCCTTTCATCAAGTCCTTCTGATGACTCTCCAGTGTGCGCCGCTCTTCCCCTCTGCCCTTGACGATCAGCTCCTTTGCCTCCTTCGTCTTAGGATGGGAGAAGATATCCGCCACCTTCCCTTGTTCCACCAGACGCCCATCACCGATAATCGCCACATGGGAACAAATCTCCCTGACCACGGACATTTCATGGGTTATAATAACAATCGTGATGCCATATTCTTTATTAATCTGTTTCAAAAGCTGTAAGATGGACTGTGTCGTCTGTGGGTCAAGCGCGCTCGTCGCCTCGTCGCATAATAATATCTTCGGATTAGCCGCAAGCGCTCTGGCAATCGCCACTCTCTGCTTCTGTCCGCCGGAAAGCTGTGACGGATATGCCGCGGCTTTCTCTGTAAGGCCGACTATCTCGAGAAGCTCCTGCGCGCGTTTTCTTGCATCTTTTTTACTCATGGCGCCTCGGCTGCCGCCATCTTTCTTGTCGACACCGCCGTACAACAACGGAAAACATATATTATCTATGACATTTTTCTGCATCAGCAGATTAAAATGCTGAAAAATCATGGCAATCTCTGCCCGCTTCGCCCGAAGGCCTTTCTCGGATAAGGTACTCAGATCTTTTCCCTCAATCTCCACTGTTCCCGCTGTAGGGCGCTCTAAGAAATTCAGACAACGTACGAGCGTGCTCTTTCCTGCACCGGACATGCCGATAATACCATATATATCGCCTTCCTGAATGGATAAGTTGATATCCTGAAGCGCTTCAACATTGGCGTCCTTGGTCGCAAACGTCTTGCTCAAATTATGTACTTCTATCATTCCTGCCATTTCATTGATCCTTTCCCGGCACAACCACACGGACCGCCACGCCGAATATAATCCTTTATCCTTGACTAACTTTAGTATGAACGGCAGAATTTGTCAAGTTTTTAGGACATTTCATCCACCCTTTCTGCAAACGTCAATCTCCCTCCGGACACCCGCTCTCACTCTGCGCCAAACAATGGTGTGGACAGATATCTGTCCCCCGAATCCGGCAGGAGCGCCACAATGGTCTTGCCCTTATTCTCCGGACGCTTCGCAAGTTCTGTCGCCGCATAAAGCGCCGCTCCTGAAGAAATCCCTACCAGAATGCCTTCTTCTACCGCAATCGCTCTCCCGGCTGTGAAAGCGTCCTCATTGGAAACCTTGATAATTTCATCGTACACATCCGTATTTAAAACCTCCGGCACAAATCCTGCCCCGATTCCCTGAATCTTATGCGCTCCCGATGCCCCTCCTGACAGCACCGGACTGCTCGCAGGCTCCACTGCCACCACTTTAATATCCGGATTTTGTTCTTTCAGATACTCGCCAACGCCTGTAATCGTGCCGCCCGTGCCGACACCCGCCACAAAGATATCGACTTCTCCGTCCGTGTCTTCCCATATTTCCGGACCTGTAGTCATTTTGTGAGCTGCCGGATTCGCCGGGTTCACAAACTGCCCCAAGATCATAGATCCGGGAGTGGAAGCATGCAGTTCTTCTGCTTTTGCAATGGCTCCGGACATACCCTTTGTGCCGTCTGTCAGCACAATTTCCGCTCCGTATGCCTGCAAAAGCTTTCTTCTCTCAACGCTCATCGTCTCCGGCAGCGTCAGAATTGCCTTGTACCCTTTGGCCGCCGCAACCGCTGCAAGACCGATTCCCGTATTGCCAGATGTCGGTTCAATAATGGTTGCTCCCGGCTGTAACTTGCCCGTTCTCTCCGCCTCCTCGATCATATTCAGTGCGATTCTGTCTTTGACGGAGCCTGCCGGATTTAAATACTCCAATTTCACCAACAGCCTTGCCTCTGTAATCTCATGGTTTTTCTCATAATTGGTCATTTCCATCAAAGGAGTATTCCCAATCAGTTCTGCCGCACTTTTCTTGATATTTTCCATTTTTTCCTCCATTCCGAAGCGTTTTACGCTGAGGAGTCGAGCGAAATGTCATATTTCGCTCTGCCATCTTGGAATTTGTGACGCTTCGACGCAAATTCTTGTTTGAATAAATTGCTATCGAGCAATTTATTCAGAGTTTTCCCTTTTACAATTATTTCATACTTATTTGGTAGGTTTTGTATGAATTGATGATACACCTATGTCAGCGGTCTGTCAACAATTATTCGGAAATCTTTTCTCTAAATGATATCCTTATTTTCGGACCGAATCTCTTTGTATATTTCCATTTTATCTACTATAATAAGAATAACATCTGTGACGTGGAAATTCTCGGAGATATGTTTAACCGTCGCACACAGTTTACCCGTCTGAAAGGAACCCGAATATGGAACATCAGCTTCCCGTCCTAAAAGAAATCCGTCTGCACGGCACGAAGTCCTTTCCCTGCGCAATTTACCGGACATATCCTGCCGGAAAAGGCACCTTTGTCAAGCACCATTGGCATGACGAGGTTGAAATCCTCTATTTTTCCGCCGGTAAATTTCAACTGGAGATCAATATGGATTCTTTTCCGGTCTGGTCCGAATGCTTCTATTTCATCAATCCCGGAGAACTGCATAGTATCTCTGCAACGGAAGGCAGCCACTGGGAAGACGCTATCGTCTTTTCTCCTGATATCCTGAACTTTGATTCTTACGATGAAGCGCAGGTTCATTTGATTAAACCCATACAAAAAGGCAGTCTTCTCCTTCCGCGCTGTCTGACTCCCGAACATCCCGCATTTGCTCAGGTTAAATCCGCTTTCACGAATATTATGTGTGCCTTCGGACAGATGAAAACTGTTGATGCAGCGCTTTTGTCCGCAGACAGCAGCGCCGTTACCGATGACCTAACCAGTCAACTATATATTAAATCTTCATTACTATATATTC
>VSOA01000265.1 GCA_009774585.1 Lachnospiraceae bacterium | reverse complement strand
AAAAAGTGGGTGATTTTTGAAAAAGGGAGCCTGAAAGCCTTGTAAAATAAGGGCTGAAGATTCCGAGAAGTTATTATCATCAAAAGGAGGAAAAGACTTATGCATGCAAAAACAATGGAAGGTCTGATTGGCGCACGTACCAATATGGATATGACAAATGTCCCCATGCGGGTTTTTAAAGAGGCTCGCCGCAAAGGCGATACCGCAACTATGGAACGGGCAATGGGATACGTCAGAGACTTTGAAGATCATGCCTATCAGTATAAGGATAAAGCTGATGAAGGCATGAAGGAAGAGGCGGAAGAAGCCAGAGAAGAAGAAAAACTGGCTCGTGAAGAGGCGATTGAAAAACGCCGCGAAGAACGCAAAAAAGCTGAGGAACAAAAAGAAGCCGAAAGACTCGACGCACAGAAAGAAACTAAAAATACGGAAAATAGTTCCAATCTGCCCACATCCGAACATCTGTCAGACGATACCAATGCAGTACCCCAAAAGCCCAAGGCAGACAGCGTAGAAATCAGCCCTGAAGGAAGTTCACTGGCAAGTCAATCTGCCGGCGCCATTGCCGCTAATCTGCCCGACGCCCCCGTCTTTTATTCCTCTTCCGGCGCTGCCGACAGAAGCAGTGCCGCTCAAGGCGGAGGAACTAAGGTAAATGTCTCCGTATAGTATAATATATTAACTTTCAAAACAAACCATCTGCGCAAAAAAAGATTCCGAATCACTTCGGAATCTTTTTAAGGTGACTGCCGGATTTGAACCGGCGATAACGGTGTTGCAGACCGGGGCCTTACCACTTGGCTAAGTCACCACAAATATATAAATTGTATAACCTAATGACTCCAACGGGAATCGAACCCGTGTTACCGCCGTGAAAGGGCGATGTCTTAACCGCTTGACCATGGAGCCTTGTCATTACTTTCCGGCGCTTTTGCTATATTATACTATGCAGCACCCGTGTAAATGATAACCTAACGGAGATTATCTTACCATACCCGGGTGCATTTGGCAAGGGAAATTTATATTTTTTAAAGCATTTTAAAGTTATTGTTTCTTACGCAATGCTTCTTCCTGTAATTGGTCAAACTTCTCCATACATTCGTCCACAGTAGTGCCGTTTAACAGGTCTCGCACAATCAGGCATGTATTGCCCCACTGCTCCACATCCATTCCTGCATTGGAGCCAAGAACATATATATTCTCCTGAATCTTATCGTTTAGCGGCTTCAATGCCTCAGCACACTCCACCTCCACATTCTTCGAAGGCGAAATGACTCTATTAGTTTCCGCATAGATTTGAAGCGCCTCATCGGAAAGCATAATGTCGAGCGTCGCCATAGCGTCCTCTGCATGCGCTGCATTAATGCCTACTCCAAACCCCGTCATAGGTATAACCGGCATTTGACCACGACTGCTTGGAAATCCGATGACCAGCATTTCAAAGTCTGTGTCTCCATAGGCGGTATCCGTATTGGCGGCGCCCCAATATGCCATGACAATCGGCGTCTTCTGCGCGAGAAAATCTGCGCCTTCTCCTTCAATCGCCTCACTCATATATGCCTTTTCTGCATCAATATAACCCTGATCTATCATTTCCTGCAGGAATTCAAATCCCGGACGCATATAATCACTGTACTTGCTCTTTCCATTGTTCAAAGCCGCAATCTCTGCCTCTGTATTTCCGCCATTATATAAATCCGCATATGCTTGTGCTAATACAAAATTTTCCAGCCACCACCTGTTAGCGCCTACCGGAGTCTCAATTCCATTCTCTTTAAACACTCTGCAGCATTCCAGAAAATCTTCCGGTGTTTCCGGTAATTCAAGATTATATTGGTCAAACATGTCTTTATTAATAAACAGCCCATAAGCCACAACTTCCTGCGGAATTGCGACCAATTTCCCCTCTACAACATTTGCCGCAAGCACAACATCCCGCAGATTCTTAGTACAGTCGAGTCCTGATAAATCCCGCAGCTCATCTTCCTCCGCTAATATCCGGATTGTGTCCGGATTAAGCAAGTATAAGTCGTCCATATTATTTCGTGCTCTGTCAAGCGTTACTTCATCATATGTTTTATCCTGATAGTCTTCCGCCGTATAAGTCACGTATCCTACTTGTACACCGAGTTTTTCTTCTGCGAGCATAATCGTCTTATCTGCCGCGCTTCTGGCTGTATTCTCAACGTCAGCCTCTGTTTTCTCCATGGGACTGAATAAATTAACGATTCTGTCATTACTTTCCTGTGTTGTAACTAAATTTACATTAGCTCCATCATCACTCCCGCACGCTGTTGCCATAACAATGAACGTTCCCACTAAACACGTTGCCGCAAGTCTTACGATATTTCCTTTCCCGCCAAATTTCATAATTGCCTCCACTGATATACAAAATTACATGAAAATTTCTTTTTTCCAAAATACTACTCATTTGGCATTTCCGCTTTTTGTATATTGTCTAATTACCTGTTTTAGCAACTCAACATTGATAGGTTTTGCCAAATGGACATTCATCCCCGCATTCAGCGCTTCCTTCTCATCTTCCGCAAAAGCATTCGCCGTCATGGCTATAATCGGTATTTCCAGTGCATCCTCGCGTTCCAATGCCCTGATTGCCCTTGTGGCATCGTACCCATTCATAACAGGCATTTGCACATCCATTAAGATCGCATCAAACTCATTTTCACTTGAGTTCGCAAAACGCTCTACTGCTAATTTACCATTTTCAACAATCTCAACACCTGCATTCTCCATTGACAAAATTTCACGCAGAATCTCAGCATTAATTTCATTGTCCTCTGCGGCAAGGAAATACATTCCTTCAAGATCGTTTTCTTCTTCCTTCTCCAATTGACTTGTTTCACCTGTTTCTGCCTGCATCTCCAATATTTTTTCTTTCAATGCAGATATAAAAAACGGCTTTGAGAGCAATCCCGTGTTCTCTGTCTGTGATATCCTATCTACCTCGTCCGCGGCATAATCCGTAAGGAAGAAAATCAACGTTGTATCCGGAACACTGTCTCTGATACTTTGCACCGTATACCCGCTCTCCGAATCCAATAGACCCGAATCCAATAAAATAACTTGATAATCCTTTGCAGACTTCTCCTTCATAAAAGCAAGTGCCGCGCTCAGGCTTTGCGCCTTGTCCACGCAAACTCCCACTTCATCCATCAACATTTCTATATTGCTGCATACCTCCTTATCTTCATCTGCCGCCAGAATCCGAGATATGCCCTTGTCAGTCCAAAATTGCTTATCCGCTTGTCCTTCCGGTATGCGGAACTCTAAATCGACCCTAAAAAGACTTCCTTTGTCTACTTCACTGAAAACCTCTATCGTTCCACCCATCAGTTCAATGATGTTTTTGGTAATCGCCATTCCAAGACCTGTGCCTTGCACTTTGTTCGTCGTACTGTTCTCCGCCCGGGTAAACGCATCAAAAATCGTTTTCAAATATTCCGGCGTCATACCATAACCGTTATCTTCCACTTCAATCCTGATATGTTCGTACTGGCTGGAACGCTGTTTGAGACCAATAATCCGAAACCAGATATTACCGCCTTTAGGCGTATACTTTACCGCATTAGAAAGAAGATTAATCAAAATCTGATTAATTCTGGTCTCATCACCCAATAAATGTTCGTGCTTAATGCCCGTCACTTCAACAAAAAAATTCTGTTCTCTCGCATGTGCCATCGGACGTATGATCGCATCGACAGAAGAAACCAAATCGTTCAAAGTAAATTCTTCAACAGTCAATACAACTTTGCCGCTCTCAATCTTGGACACATCCAGAATATCATTAATCAAGCTAAGCAAATGCTGTCCGGATGCCATTATCTTCTTCGTATATTCCCGTACCTTGTCAGGGTTCTCCGCATCCTTGTCAAGCAGCGTTGTAAATCCAATAACCGCATTCATCGGTGTACGAATATCATGTGACATATTAGACAAAAAAGTCGTTTTAGAGTTACTTGCAATCTGCGCTGCCTGTAACGCCTCAGCCAATTGCTTGTTATGAATTTCTCTCTCCTTCTCCCGCTCTTCCCTGATCTTATTCTGTTGTCTCTGGTTTAGATAATACAGAACACAGCAAAGGAAAAATGCAATCAGCATAACAGCAACAACAATAAAAATATTCTGATTAACAGTTGCTCCTTCCTGCTGGATTGCTTCAATCGGAACGTAGCCAATCAGATATATCGTCCCACCATTGACTGACCACATATAATTCAGAGAATCCTTACCTCTAATATCATGGTAGAACATGATATTTTCACTATTTTTCAAGCATTCGGTAATCTCTGCTCTAATTTCTTCCTCTTGAATATCATTCGCCCTATAAAAATCAGACAGATTCAAATGACCTGCACTGCGTTCACCCATTCCTTTCGGTTTTAGCACAAATCTCTCTGTTTCCGCATCCATAATATAAAGCATTGCCTTTTTATTATAAAACCCCTCCGGCAATGATTTATCAAACGAATCATATACATATTCCACATACAAAGATGCTATATCCTGACCGTCTTTCGTAACAGGGCATTTCATGGTATAAGCCCATGTCCCCATATAATTCAGATATGACTTAGAAATTTCCACTCCGTCAACTGTCCCACCGGCCGTAAAATCCAGTTCATCTTCCGTAAATGTCTCTCCCGTACTCGAAATACCTTCCGTCTCTCCCGTACGAACTAATGAAATCTTCGCCATTGTTTGATTTTTCGTATAATGGGTGATATATTCCTCCGGCTCTTTGGCTGCCGCAATCTCTTGTGCCATGAGCTGTTGATATTCTGCTTCCTTATTTAAAATCGCCTCTATTGTGCTCTCAATTAAGTCCAGAGTCTCACTCAAATTCTGGACAGCGGACGCTCCCATTTCCTTAGAAATTTTGTGCGATACGGAAATCACAATAATGCCTAAAATACCAAAAACTAACATAATAGAAAAAAACAAGGAAACACCTTTGTTCCTACCTTTAATATCCTGCTTTTTTCTCATTTTATTCCCATTCCCCTCTTACTAGTGCCAATCACAAATTGTTCCGACACTATTCACATTTTATTGCAAAATAATTATATCTTTCCATTGGTTTTTATGTCAATATTATATGCTGGCAAATCATTAAAGTAAGTTAAATTTATTCTGATACACAAAAAAACCATAGACATCAATATCTATGGCTTCATACAACTCCCCGAGTAGGGCTCGAACCTACAACCCCGCGGTTAACAGCCGCGTGCTCTACCATTGAGCTAT
>VSOA01000264.1 GCA_009774585.1 Lachnospiraceae bacterium | reverse complement strand
GTCTCAGTCTCTTCCTCGCAGCGCTGCGTCACATTACAGTCTCATTACGAAGCGCGTCTACTAGATTATCCTTTAATATTTTTCTGCCGCCTATCGCGTAAGCTGTGGCAACAAACCCATAAACAGCCGCTATAAAAACGGCAATCGGCACATATGGCGCCTGCCGCCAAAACTCCGCCGGGTTCAAATAACTCGCCCGAATCATAGCGGATATCGCTACCACGGTCAACGGCACTGTTATCAGCACCGGACGGCCTGCAATAACAAGCATCTCTATCCGAAACATTTTCTTCAACCCCTCCGGCGTCATCCCCACCGAAAGATATCTTGCACATTCACGTCTTCTCACGCGCATGAATCCCATAGTATAGGAAAAGACATTTGCAATCCCGATTGTGGCGAGCAGCAGACTGAACACCCCGATCATAAACTGATAGCCCGCTATTATTCTACCATTTGATATCTTCTCCTGCATCCGATTCTCTGTCTCCACCTCGTATTTCTGACCAAGTATTTGGGTTGTGACTTCTTCCATCCTGTTTAGCTGCAGCAGCATTTTCTCGTCATAGTCCGTCGTATATCCGGCGCCTATCCTGTCAGTCAGGATGCGCACATATGTGTCCGACTCAACGTTTACACCTTGCCTCATTTCTGAAGAGATGTCTTTCCATAGAGACAGCGGTATCACATGCACCAGTGTGTAATCATCGTATTCTTCCCTGAGAAGCGGTTCTTTGTCCGTATAGCCAAGGATTGGAATTTCCAACACACCGCCGTCTGACACAATTTCGGTTTCGTTCTTTTGCCCAGATATGACGTCCGGTCCGCCAACCCGCAAATCTGTACTGTCACGCTCTCCCGTCAGATACGGAACATAATCACGGTAACGGAAATTACTGTTGACGCTGTCCCATATATGATTGATCACAATCGCGCCGTCTGACCGCGGCGTCATTCCGATTTGCTCGCAATACTCCGCAAACCCTGCATCGTCCAATATGATGAGAGGCGCTTGTATAAGATAGTATTTACCAGATGCATTCTGCCCTGCCAGTCGCTCCAGTCCGCCGAGCGCCTCTACTTCCTTGCTGATTTGCGATGCATGAACTTGTGCTGTCGCCACTGCTTTCTGATATACTGCACAGCTTGCCTCTCCTTCTTCTCTTACCGTCGTCTGCAAATCCTCAATCCACTCCATGTCTTCTATCCGCACATCCTTCACTACTGCCATTACATCCCATACGTCCTGATATCTGGCGAAATAAGTGTAGCTTGTGCTGATATCCGAAAGCTTAAAGAAACATAACATGACCGTAAAGCTTAAGAATGCCAGCGTTAAAGAAATAGAAGATGTCCTGAGCGCCTTTTTCTGTGCTTTCAACGCATTTCCCGCCAGTTCTCCTTCTATGCCGAACAACCAGAATAAGACCGGCGAGCTTTTTTTCTTTCTAAGCTGCATCTCCTCCCCACCGTGAATTGCCGAAAGCGGAGTCATCTCCGCTAGTCTCCTTGCCGGAATCCATGCTGAAACCAGCACCGTCAACATAGAAATGAAGACTGCAAATACAAATATGAGCGGGGGATACCGAAACGTCCCCTCATGGCGTCCTGTCTGCCCGGCGGCAATAATATTCATCATATGAATGAACCCGTATCCTACGCAGATTCCTGCCAGATTTCCCAGCAATACCGGCAATGTACACAGCACAGCTGCTTCCTGTATCAGACTTGTACGGATCTGACGCGGCGTAGCGCCAACACTCGAAAGAATCCCTAACTGATGGATCTTGGCGTTCATAGACACTGCAAAAGAGTTGTGTATCACAATAATCAGGGAAAAACTTGCTAATATCATAACCGCCGTATATAACGGCAATATCATTCGCGGCTTTTCATCACCCGGAATACGAATGAAATACATGGAAAGGAGCTGGTAATTAAATGTCATTCTCCCGCTCTCCAGCCCCAGTTTTTGTGACAGAAGCGTCATATCCGAATAAATTGTACGCGGATTGCGAAAATACAAATCAACTACCGGAACTTCGTGCCCTGTCTCCTCCGAAATTTGTACCTGCTTTGATACCTTCTCCGCATCTTCCTCATGAGCCACCGCTTTTGTTATATTGCCGAAGCTGCGGATCAGCTCTAACTCTTCCTCGCTGACCGTTCCGACAATACGCGCCTGCCAGTCCCCCTCTTCCAACACGACCGATTCCACATCATATAGCCACATATTATAGAAAAAACTGCACAAGATAGACAGAAGCAACGATGCAATCAATGCCGCCGACATAATGGATATGCTGGATGCACGATTTTTACAAATATTAGACCACACAATTCCGTTCGAAAGTGAAATGATACTTTTTTTCATATCTATTCGCCTCTCTTTCTGTCAGTTATGATATGCCCGTCTTCTATTGTGATAATGCGATTCGCTTCGAGCGCAACCTTCTCATCATGCGTAATTAGTATGATCGTCTGATCCAGATTACGGTTGGACAGCTTCAGTAAATCGACAATTTCCTCTCCATTCCTGCGATCCAGATTTCCGGTCGGCTCGTCCGCTAACAGAAGCGCCGGACGATAAACCAAAGAGCGGGCGATTGCCGCACGCTGCTGCTGTCCTCCTGAAAGCTGACTCGGCAGAAAATCCAGTTTTTCCTCTATCCCGAGCGCCGTTACGACCTGCATGAAATACTCCTGATTGACTTTTTTCTTATCCAGCAAAAGCGGCATCAGAATATTTTTGCGAATCGTCAGCGTCGGAATCAGATTGTAGAACTGGTATACAAGCCCCACCTTTCTGCGCCTGAAAATCGCCGCCTGCGTCCTGTTCATAGTCGAAATATCCGTACCTTCCACCATGACTTTGCCCTCTGTCGGCGTATCTACACCGCCGAGAATATGAAGCAGCGTAGACTTGCCGGAACCCGAAGCGCCCACAATCGCAACAAACTCTCCCTTCTCTACAGACAGATTGATACCGTCAAGCGCTTTCACCTGATTGTCCCCTGAACCGTACATTTTCTTGATATTGTCACATCTTAAGATTTCCATGACTTCCTCCTTTTTGTTTGTTACTTGTAACCCGACTATCTGATTCCAACAATACCAACAGAAAGTGACAACTCAGTGACTGTAAAATTTTAATTGAAAACATGCGCCGCCCTGCGGCAGATTGCGCGCCGTTATTGTGCCGTTTTGCAGTTCAAGAATGGAGCGTGCAATGGATAATCCTATTCCGACACCCGTGTCATTATTCTTTATTTCTTTTCCGCTCCTCTGTCCACGATAAAACCGCTCAAATAAATGCGGGATGTCTTCCTTAGCAAAGCCTGCCCCCTCATCCCATATGCAGATTTCCCTATAAAGCGGATTCGAAAAATAGTCACAGTGAATCGCACTGCCTTCGGGCGCGTGCTCCATGCAATTCTTCATCAGATTCATAATCGCTTCCATCGTCCATTCCATATCGCCCTCAAATGTGACACGGCCTTGGTCGGGAATCTTGACAACAATATTTCTCTGTGAGAGAAGGTCATTGAGATTGTCTGCCGCCAGATTCAGAACCGTATAAATATCTACCTGCATATGCTCCAGCTTTAAAGTTCCCGCATCTATCCTTGAAAGTGTCAAAAGCTCTTCCTCGAGATGCTGTAAGCGTGTAAGCTGTTTAGTGATTTGATTGATATGTTTCTGTACTTTTTCCTGACTGTTGCTTAGGAGCTGTAAAGCCAAAAAAGCTGCCGTAACCGGCGTCTTCAACTGATGAGCGATGTTCGCCAGATTGTCTGCATAATTTTCCTTCGCCAGAACCGCCTGTTCTCTAGTCCGATACAATTCCGTAACCGTCTTGTACATCTCGTCCTGAAGATGCGAAAATGCATCCTCCTTCGTTGCCAGAACCGCAACCGCTCCGCCGACATTTATCTGTTCCAGATAGTCTGTCAATTCGACAATCCTCGCCCGCTCATATCTACGCGGAACCAACCAAACAAAAAGAAATCCGCCGGCCGTCACAAGAAATACAGCCGCGGATAGTATAATCATCTTCGTCGGAATGACGCCCCAGTATGCATTGCTCCTGCAAAATTCCCGTATAAAAAATGCCATTGCATAAGATATCATTCCAAGACATACCAATATCACGACAGTTATCGCAGTTTCTCCCCTTCTTATCCCCTTAGACCAAACGCTGCATTTCGAGACAGCTTTCCTATGTGCGCTCATAACGTATCCTCCATTCGATATCCGAAGCTGCGTATTGTCTTAATACACTTCGGCTGATGTAACTTCTCCCTGAGCCGCTTCATTGCAACGGTCAAAGTATTATCATTCACATAGTTTCCGCTGCTGTCCCAGACACGTTCCAGAATCTGCCCGCGCATAACTGTTTTTCCCTTATTTTCCATAAGCAGCAAAAGAAGCTGATATTCCGGCAAGCTTAGCATCAGTTCTTCTTTGCCAAGATACACGGACTTCTTTTCTCTGTCCAATGTGATGTCATCGCAGTACAGCCTAGTCTCTCCGTTCTGTCCGACCCGCCGAAGCAGCGCAAGAATACGGGAATGCAGCACTGTCAGTTCAAAAGGTTTCACGACATAATCGTCCGCTCCGTCCCCGAATCCTGCCACGATATCTTTCGCATCGCCTCTGACGGTCAGGAAGATAATCGGCAGCTTACTCCACTGGGAACGAATAAAACGGCACATTCTGTCTCCCTGTCCGTCCGGCATATTCCAATCAAGCAGTATAAGCTGTGGACGCATCTTCACGATTGCCGTTCTTGCATCGGTAATGGTGCCGTAAACAGTCACGCGAAAATCATACTGCTCCAGATATTCTTTGACGGACTGCGCGATAGACTTATCGTCCTCGATGTAGTAGATTTCGGTCATTTTAATTGTTGTACCTTCCTTTTTACTGTTGTTATAAAACTCAACCTCCTATTATATCGCTTATCTTGTATTGCTCTTCTTTATTGCCTGAACAAATATGATTGATTTGATTCGCTGGCAAAATAATCGCTTCAGTCTTTGTGTCGTTCATTTTTCTAAATTCAATCCAATCTTTTCCTAAATAAACATATTGATCACATATATGCTTCTTTCCATCCTTTGTTATATACATTATTCTGATTTGATTGTTTTTCCTATATCGTTTGGAGTTTTCCATTTCATACACAATGCAGTCAATTTCTTCCTTTTCAATAATACAGACTCTTTTATCTTCTATTATGAACTTAACTTTTTTATCTTTCATTTGTAATATATTGT
>VSOA01000263.1 GCA_009774585.1 Lachnospiraceae bacterium | reverse complement strand
GATGTATATATTCTACTAGAATTTTCTTGACGTGTCACTAGCATAATGATATAAAATAGATGTCAGTATATGGCTGATTTGTATGTAACAATTCAGGAGGTAAATATGCCTAATACAGAAGAATTAAAGAACGCCATGCCGGTGGCGCCGGTAAAACTGCTCACAACAAAATCCGCTTTGCCGCTGGCAAATAAGGTCAACAGTTATCTCGTGGATTTCCGTAAAAGTCTGGATAACAGTTTTAAGAAAGACCCGGCTTTTCATGGCTATATGGAAGAGAACTACCTTGTAGAAGTAGAGTGTCCCCGTTTCGGAACCGGTGAAGCGAAAGGCACCCTCTCCTCCTCAGTCAGAGGTAAAGATATTTTTATTCTGATAGACGTATGCAATCACAGCATCACATATAAAATGAATAATTTTACCAATCATATGTCACCCGATGACCACTATCAGGATTTGAAGAGGATCATCGCCGCCATCAACGGTAAAGCGCATCGTGTTAACGTCATTATGCCTTTTCTTTATGAAGGCAGACAGCACAAACGAAACGGCAGGGAATCTTTGGATTGCGCCTATGCGATCAAAGAGTTGATGGATATGGGCGTATCAAACTTTATCACCTTTGATGCCCATGACCCCAGAGTGCAGAATTCCGTTCCCATCCGGGGATTTGACAATTTCACACCGCCATACCAGTTTATCCGCGCACTGCTTCGTACGGAAAAGGATCTGATCATTGATAAAGAACACACCATCGTAATCAGTCCGGACGAGGGAGCGCTTGACAGAGCCGTTTATTTCGCTAACGTAGTCGGCGTGGACGTCGGCATGTTCTACAAACGCCGCGACTATTCCACTATTGTAAACGGCAAGAACCCTATTGTAGCACACGAATTCTTAGGTGACAATATCGACGGCAAAGACGCTATTATTATCGACGATATGATTTCTTCCGGCGGCAGTATGATAGACACTGCCAAACAACTAAAGAAAATGAACGCCAAACGCGTCTTTATCTGCTGCACCTTTGGACTCTTTACCGATGGACTGGAGGCCTTTGACGAGGCATATGAGAAATGCTACTTTGACAGAATCATCTCCACAAATCTCTGTTACCAGCCACCTGAATTAAAAGGGAAAACTTATTATGTTGAAGCAGATATGAGTAAGTTTATCGCTTCTATCATAGATTTTATGAATCACGATGCATCGATGGCTAATATTTACACTCCTACCGACAAGATTCATCAGATTCTCGACAAATACAATAACCGTGAGATGAGCGGTCTCGATTTGTAAACAGTGTTCTCTATAATTTAGTAAGTTGACACAAGAAATCCCGGATTTCCGACTGGAAAACCGGGATTTCTCTATTGTGCCTATACTACATTTTCATCTCACTCTTTTGCCAGCGGGAAGGTCAGAATAACCTTAAACAAATCCCCGTCCAGTTGAATTTCAAATGTACCTTTCTGTGCCTCCGTCAGATTCTTTGCAATAGATAATCCAAGACCGCTTCCCTCCGTTGTCCTTGATTCATCACCTCTGATAAATCTTTCTGTCAGTTCATCCGGATTACAATTAAGTGGCGATGCCGATATATTCTTAACCGACAGTGCAATATACCCGGTATTATTCGGAAGGCTGTCTATCGTCAGATAGACGCGCGTACCCTCCATGGCATATTTGAATATATTATTGAACAGATTCTCTATCACACGCCATATTCTGCGGCTATCTGCTTCAATCACTGCATTAGGTACATTGACATTCATAACCGTTGTCAGGTTCTTCTGCTCAAACTTCTCGGAAAATTCACCGATTGTCTGATTCATCAATTCCGTCAGATTAATCTTCTCAAAATGCAGATTGATATTTCCGGAAGAAATCTTACTGGCTTCCACAAGATCATCCGTCAGTTGTTTCAGGCGCTGTGATTTCTCATCGAGCACCCTGATATAATTCTGCACTTTCTCATTGTCCACCTGCTCTCTCTTAATCAAGTCCACATAATTAATAATGGATGTGAGCGGCGTCTTAATATCATGGGACACATTTGTAATCAGATCAGCCTTCATCCGTTCGTCCTTCATGCTGATCTCCACCGCATCCTTGATTCCTTTACCGATGCTGTTAACAGAATGCGCTAATGTCAGATTGTCACCGTGAAGATTGTTCGTGTTCACCTGATGCTCTAACTGCCCGCCGGCAATTGTCTCAATGCCGTCCACAATACCCTGCTTCTCTCTGGCATTCCGGTAGAGCAGATTGCCCACAATGATATCAAGCGCGACGGCAATCGTCAGCACAAATACCCTTCCAACTCCGTTAGCCGCAAACGCCCATACCATCATCACAAAGTTGAAGAGAAGGAAACCACCGTAAGGAACCCATGTTCTCAATACAATGTTACCGTTATCGTACACCTTCCAAGCAAATTTCTTTATCTTGCGCGCCAATCTTCTCAGATAACTGTTTTTCCACAGTGTACGCGCCTTAATCCTTCTGACAAAACTATAGAAGAAGAACATAATAACGGCATCCGTCACAAAGGTTCCTGCAACCAGAAGACCTTTAAACCATTCTTCATAAAGCACGCCGTCCGATGTCGATACGATATCCCCGGGGCTGATATTCGTCAGTTCCACAACGACTATAAATACCCATACTGCTAAAGTCATGGCTCCAACAGCAATCAAAAACGCAACTTCCGTTGGTACACTGTCGAAGGTTTCCAGACGGATATACGACTTTCCTTCCTCATTAACATCTCTGCCGGCAGCCATTGTCAGATAGAACAACAGCAGCACATATAAGACAAATGCCGCCATAGCCGCTGCAATCCATTGCCAGAAATGCGGCGTATAATTTCCGAAACCCGTAGCGCCCTGCGTAAACACATCCGCAACCGGATATGTAGTATCCACATTAATCCAGATCTTTACACTTTCCGGATAAGCGTAATCATAACTGTTTAAGATTTCTCTGACCGTTTCCTCTGCAATCGTAGAGTTTGTCTGATATATCATTTCAGATGGACTGTAATAAATATATTTGCCCGCTTTACTGATCAGATTGGAGAGATGATCCGTTTCTTCCCCCTCTTCCATGGATTTCTTTACACTCTCTATCAGATCGTCGTCTTTTAAATTACTGTATACCTGAGTATTGTCGCCAACTGTCTTCATGATCAAATAAGAGACATTTGTATTTTTGGGATGAAAATATTCGCCGTAATCCAAATACTCCTCATAGTTATAAGCAAGACTCTTAGCGGCGTTCTGTACATTATGGCACAAATCATAATATAAATCCCAGTCAGACACATATTCTTCCAGATTCTTTCCTTCTACGGTCTTATAGCGGTTGACCATGATATCATAAGCATTGACTTCCTCTTCTGCATATAACCCGCTATCATCCCAAAAACCATCGTTTTCTTCCGTATCAACCCATAATTGATTGGAAGACACGTCGTTTACAAACGTATACGACTCTACATCAGATTTCATATAGCTTGCATCGGATGTATTAAAATATCCGCTCTTTGGATCGATGACTGTCACACGTGTCTTATCAGCCAGAAATTTCCCTGCCTGCGACGATGTCATCTCCGTATTGGTCCATTCAAAACCGTAATTCGCCCACTTCAGCAAATCACCCAGTTCATAATCCGCCGTCACATACTGATCCGGCAGCCCGATATCCCGATAATTATAGGCAGTAACGTCAATCGGCTTGCTGCCGTCGAATCCGCCGTCCGTCTCCAACTGGCTGCTCACAACGCCATACCTGATGATATCTGCAACGGCATAACCGAAGATTCCATTAAAAATATCAGAATCCTCATATTTCTCACCTTGATACCGATACCCCATGTTAAATGCCACTCTGCTGTTTCTGAATCCCTCTATCTTGACCGTAGACCCGCATGCCACAACGAAAATGGCAAGAGCCATAACACCTAAAGAGGCATGTTGCAGAACACAGAGCAGCTTTCGCAGCGTCCGGTTTGATTTCTTAGATTTTCTCTCTTTTGACGCTTTCTTTTCCTTCGCTTCTTTTCCCATCTTATTCCTCATTTCTGTACACACTTCCTGCGCACGCCAAGCACCTTCATACTCATGAAAACGTTGATTCGTAATCCCCGCCTGATCATAGATTACTGTTTTTCAATCTTATATCCGACGCCCCAGACCACTTTCAAATACCGCGGTTCCTTCGGGTTAATTTCAATTTTCTCCCGAATATGTCTGATATGAACCGCAACTGTATTGTCTGCCCCAATTGCTTCCTCATTCCATATGCTCTCGTAAATCTGGTCAATAGAAAATACTCTGCCACAATTTTTAACAAGTAAAAGCAGGATATTATACTCGATGGGCGTCAGCTTAACACTCTCTCCGTCCACCGTCACTTCCTTCGTATCGTCGTTGATGCACAATCCGCCGACTTGGAAAAGTGCATTATTCTCCGCGTTCAGATTCCCAAGCGTCGTGTATCTTCTTAAGTTTGACTTAACCCTTGCCACCAGTTCTAACGGATTAAACGGCTTCGTCACATAATCATCCGCCCCTATATTCAGACCGAGTATCTTATCGTTATCTTCCGACTTCGCCGACAAAATAATGATCGGAATACTGGAATACTCTCTGATTTTCAGTGTTGCATGAATCCCGTCCAGCTTCGGCATCATAATATCTATAAGCAGTAAATGAATCTGCTGTTCCTTAAGAACCTTAATCGCCTGCTCTCCATCGTAAGCTTTAAAAATTGTATATCCTTCCTGCAACAGATAAATCTCAATCGCATCCACGATTTCCTTGTCATCATCACACACAAGAATGTTCGCCATGTTTACACCTCCGCCCTCTCACGTTCTTTTGTCCTGACTTCATGTTCCAATTAAATCATATATTCCTAAAGGAAAAGATGGGAAAATCTTTAAATTTTTCTTAAATCAGTCCCATAAAAGCGCCGAGGTTTCCTCTCCTGCCTTTGCTCGCTCTATGCGAAAAAAGATATTCGCTATTATGACAAGTACAGATATCCGTGACTTGAATCCGTTCTGCCGGAATGCCTGCCTCTTTAAGCACAATCTCATTGGCGCGCCATAAGTCAAGTTGATATTTTCCTCCGCCTTTACTTTGCAATATCTCATCCGCTTGTCCCTGCCGCCTGAATTCCTGTGCGAAAGCATCTGCTACATCCTCGCTCACTTCATAGCACTCCTGACAAATGGATGGACCTACTGCCGCAAAAATGTCCGACTGATCGGTTCCGTATACTTCTTTCATTTT
>VSOA01000262.1 GCA_009774585.1 Lachnospiraceae bacterium | reverse complement strand
GTGGTGAACAGTTTGGTTCTCAAGAAGGATATTGAGTGGTATATAACCGGTTCTAATGCCTATATGCTTTCGAGTGAAATTGCGACTTTTATATCCGGACGATATGTTGAAATTAGGATGTTGCCGTTATCTTTTAAAGAATTTGTCGATGCCGTAGGAGGCAGAGAACATCTTGAGGAATCTTATAGGCAGTATATAGAATCGAGCTCTCTTCCTTATGCGCTTGATATGAAAGACAGTCCCAGAGCGTTAAATGATTATTTGAGTGGAGTATATAGCACAATCGTATTAAAAGATGTTGCGTCAAGAAAAAAGATTCATGATTCCATGATGCTGGAAAGTGTTGTTCGCTTTACATTTGATAATATAGGAAATTATCTTTCTACTAAAAAAATAGCTGATGCGATGACTTCCGACGGCAGGAAAATTGATATCAAGACGGTTGAAAAATATATGACTGCCCTGATGGAAAGTTATGTTTTATATCAGGCGAAAAGATATGACATAAAGGGAAAACAGTATCTGAAGACATTGGAGAAATATTATGTTGTGGATATTGGATTAAGGCGGATCTTGCTTGGCTCAAAGGCGATGGACGTAGGACATACACTGGAAAATATAGTTTATCTGGAACTGCTTCGCCGGGGATATGATGTATATGTTGGGAAAATAAATGATTTGGAAATTGATTTTATTGCAAGTAATGGGCGGGGGCGGATATACTTCCAAGTGGCGGCGACTGTTCGTAGTGCGGAAGTGCTTCATCGGGAGCTTACGCCATTACAGCAACTTACGGATCATTATCCGAAATATATCCTGACGCTTGACAATGACCCAGAGGCGGATTACGAAGGAATACGAAGGATTAACGTATTAGAATGGCTGGTAGAATAAAATTGGTATACATTTGTGGTTGACAAATGTATACCTTTTTGCCATAATAGGAACATACAGGCAGGTAAACAAATGTATACCAAAATGTACGAGTCAAATGCCTGCAAGCAGTCACTTGGCTCGTTGCTTGCGGGAATAAATGAGATATGCAGCGCATAGCAGGAAAGGACGGATATTACATATGGTCAGCTTATCGGACGGAGAATGGAAAATTATGAATTGTCTCTGGGAGAGCGGTGGTAGTACGATTACGGAACTAACGACGGCATTGCAGGAAGAGACGGGGTGGGACAAACACATTATCATCACGATGCTCAATCGTATGGGAAAGAAAGAAGCTATCGCTCACAAGAAAGAAGGACGGGCGAAAGTATTCTACCCTCTTGTGCCGCGCAGCGAAGTATCCATGCAGGAGACAAAAGGATTTTTGCAGAAAGTGTATCGGGGGAGTATCGGCATGATGGTCAACGCCATGGTGGAAGATCAGGCATTGTCGGGAGAAGAGATACAAGAACTGTATGATATTTTAGAGCAGGCAAAGCGAAGGGAGCATAAATGAAAGAAATTATCATTACATCTTCGGTTTTGATACTTTGTATCATCTTCATTCGGATTATTTTTAAAGGGAAAATCAGCAGCAGGCTGCAATATGCATTGTGGCTTCTGGTGACGCTTCGACTGATGATTCCGTCATCCGCACAGATTCATATGGCAATCGGTTCCATAGAGGAGTTTCGTATTATGGATATCGTGGAATCTCTGGAGGAACGGTTCGGCGATATGACTGGACAACTGGAGAAACCGGTACGGTTTACGATGTCGCTCAACACACCGCTTGGCGAACAGGCGGCGGAATTTATGCTGGGAGAGGATTTGAACGTACCGGATTCACAGGACGGACCGACAAGTGTTTTTCTTGCGGGGAGTCTTGGATTACTCTGGCTGGATGTATTTCGCGGAATATGGATAGGCGGGATGGTGGTAATTGGTACATGGATGGTAACGACCAATATTGTATTTGCGCGTAAACTTCGCAAGAGCCGCAAGGAATTCACATTGCCGGAAGAACTGGAAGAGAAATTGCATGATGGACAGAGAAAAGACGGAAAGTGCTGTAAGTGGAAAGAAAGGGAAAGCAGAATCAGATTCTATATAGCAGATTGTCTGACGTCTTCCTGCCTATACGGAATACCGGGACGGGAAGTTGTCTATCTGACGACAGATATTACGGAAGATGAGCAAAAACTCCGGCATGTGGTAACGCATGAGTTATGCCATAAGAAACATGGAGACAGTTTTTGGTCGCTTGTTCGCAGCGTACTGCTGTGTGCCTATTGGATGAATCCTCTTGTGTGGGTGGCGACAGTGCTGTCCAAGAGAGATTGCGAACTTGCCTGTGATGAGGCGGCGCTTGCGATATTGGGCGAAGAGGAAAGGATTCCTTACGGTGAAACGCTGCTTTCCATCATTACAGGCAAAAGCAGACTGTCAGACATTGCCTGCACGGCGACGACGATGAACGGCAGCGGTAAAAGTGTAAAAGAGAGGATTAAATTTATTGCTAATCAGCCGAAAGTCTTAGGCGCGGCGATAGCCGCAGCGCTTATTCTGGTTATGATTGTATCCGTACTGGCTTTTACGAAAAGCCCTCTATTTAGCGGCAGCACATGGGAGGGGGAAATCACTCTTATCGCGGGTGATATGCGCGTTGTTTTACCGGAAAGCATAGCAGGAATCAGCGGTTATGAGATGACGGAAGAAGGCAGCGACATTATTATTTATCAGGTTTCCTCCGGCAAAGAGGCGGGTAGATTCAGCGTGCTTTCCTATGAAGAAGCAATTGTGTTTGTTGATGAGGGTAGAGAGATTGTTCTGCTTGGAAACTATGGGTCAAATCCGATGCTGGATCATGATTTTGAAGTAGTGCCGCTGGAGGAGCAAGAACAGGCAGAAGGGGTAATTGCCCATGAAGATACCTTTTATACGGAGGAGATAGGTCAGACTGTCGGCGTACCGGGTACGGATATCAATGAGGAAACTACTTATATGATAGACGATAGCGGCAGCACGGTAAATACAGTGGAAGAATCAGTGGACTATCTGCCGAATGAACAAATTACGGAAATAGATATTCCGCCGGCATCTGAATCAGTAACAGAGCACCATTACTATATGCCGGCGGAAATTGATACGGACAAATGCTATCTCTATGTAAAGGCGGATTACTCCGATGTCAAAGAGAAGTATCTTGAGGAGATGGAATATATTAACAGCGAATTAGAGCATGCAGCGGGACGTGTCATTGTGCTAAGAGTCAACCGTGCCATTCGCGACGAAATGTTTGCTGCGCTGGCGCAGAACAGAACGGAGTATCTGGGAGATGCAACGAAAACAAGTGCGCTTGTAAATGCACTGCCTAAAGCGGACGGACTCAGCTATATGAATATCAGACTGCATACGTTGGAAACAGAGCCGGAGACTGCGTTGTCCTTGGACGTCAATTATATGCTGACGACACAGAGTATGCCGGATGAAGCAGGTGATATGTTGTTTTTTAATGCGGCCATGCTTTTTGCGACCATTAAGAATCTGGAGGAATGCAGCTTTGTTATAACTAAGGGTGGAACGGCGTCGGATTACAAGGCAGACTATCTTGATGGCGGAGAGGCAGAGGGATCGTCAATGCCTGACGGATATGAATATACGACACTGACGTACAACAGAGACGAAATGGAAGAAACTGTCGGTATTATGTGGTCGGAGGAAGCGCATGAGAGTGATGAAGAGTATATTCAATGGTTAGAGGATTTATATGTAAGAATTACGGATTATTTACCGTAAAATGCGAGGAAAATTAGTAAATTAGAGATTAATTTAGTGAAATTTAAAAAAAAATTAAGAATAAATGAAACTTTTTCTTAACTTGGCGACTCTAATATATAAAGAGGTGTACTAGCTGTATTAGTACACGAGATTAACACAAAAGAGGGGAAGACAAGTGGGAAGTGCGCAAAGTAACAGACAGCGGAGCGTTCGGTATGAGGACGTAGAGCTGGAATTGTGGGAACTGGACGGCGACGATGGCAGTCGAGGCGGAAGATACGGCGGCGGTCGAAGCGGAAGCGGCAAACAGACAAGAAGCAGAAGCCGCAGCGGAGAAAGCAGGCAGTCAGGCAGCAGAAGTCTACCGGAACTGGCGGCAGAAACCGGGCGGTGAATGAAAGCAGGCAGGTTAGCAGAAACAATCAGAACATCAGACTCTATGAGCAGAGGCAAAGAAACGCCGGACAGAGTCGTCAGGGGAGCCAGAACGGTAATCGGACAGCGCCCAGACAGCCGGTCCGTGAACTGCAGGTTCAGGATATCAGAAGATATCAGGACACTCGGACACAAGGGCGTACAAGTGCAGCAGGAGGCTATGCTTACAGGGGAAGCGCGCGTCCGGTACAATCCATTAAGAGGCGTAAAGCAAGAAAGAGAAAAGTGCTTTTTGCCAGAATGACAGCAGCGACGTTCGTTGTACTGTGTCTGGTCCTGATCTATTATCTGACAGGAGAGATTTACCGGTTTGTACATACGGAATCCGTGCAGCATGACACCGATCAGGGAATTATTAAGACGATATCTGAGAAGATAGACAACACGGGAATTGTGCCGCCGGAAATCATAGAAGACTATATAGAAGTCAATGACTATTCCCGCCCGGGTACAAGACTTGACCGCGTGAACAGTATTTTTGTCCACTATACGGCGAACCCCGGCACATCGGCGGCGCAGAACAGAAGCTATTTCGCGAATCTGGCGCTTACGCATGAGCGGTCGGCAAGCGCACATCTTATTATCGGTTACGAAGGGGAGCTTGTACAGTGTATTCCACTTGAAGAGCAGGCTTATGCTGTGATGACGAGGAATGAGGATTCCATATCGATTGAGTGCTGCTATACATCGGAGGATGGGTCTTTTACACCGGAGACTTATGATACGCTCGTGCATACGCTGGCATGGCTGACTGACAAATACGATTTGTCAACGGATGATATCTTAAGGCATTATGACTGCGGCGGTAAGAAGTGCCCGGTTTATTATGTAGAGCATGAGGACGCGTGGCAGCAGTTATTGCAGGATGTAGCTGCTTACAAAGATGCAGGGGATGTTTAAAGATAGGACATTTGTAAACAGTACGCATAAACAAGAAATTTCTTGACTTTTTTATAGCTGCACAGTACACTTGATTTTGCAGGCAGTACTGTGTAGCTGTTATACGCCCAGATAGCTCAGTTGGTAGAGCAGAGGACTGAAAATCCTCGTGTCACTGGTTCGATTCCGGTTCTGGGCATTTATAGGATTATGGTTGAAGGAAATCTGATTAAGAACAGATTTCTTTTTTTGATTGATTAGATAGCTTGTCAAAAAAGTCATGGAAACAATTTACGTTTAATGATACAATATAAAG
>VSOA01000261.1 GCA_009774585.1 Lachnospiraceae bacterium | reverse complement strand
ATTGATTGCGCCTTTATTTACACCGCTTGGCTTTAATGACTGGAGAGCCGCAACAGCGCTGATCAGCGGATTCAGTGCGAAAGAGGCCGTAGTCAGTACGCTCAGTGTGTTGACCGGAACGAGCATGAGTAACCTGAGTGATACATTGGGGACTATGTTTACGCCGCTTACCGCAGGAAGCTACCTGATTTTTACGCTGCTCTATACGCCGTGTGTGGCAGCAGTGGCAACAATCAAACGAGAGATGAATTCGGTGTGGAAGACGGTCGGCATCGTATGTATGCAGTGTTGTGTGGCATGGCTGGCAGCATTTTTATTTTATCAAGTGGCGAGTTTCTGCTTGCATTTCGGATAGAATAGTAGTATGATTACTACATGATGTGTTGGAAAACGTTTTCCGAAACGGAGGTGTTCATATGGACTTTAATGCGGTATATCACAGAGCAAATGATAATTATTGTTATCCGCTCGATAAAGATCAGCTGATTATCAATATCAGAACCGGGTATGATGTGAAATATGTGAACCTGATTCAGGGGGACCCTTTTAAGGCAGGAATACTAGGCGGCGGTGAGAGCTGGAGCGGGGACGCTGTCAATATTCCTTTTAAGAAACGGTTGAAGAATCAGCTTTGGTGGACAACGACTATCAAACCTGAGTATAAGAGGCTGAAATATTATTTTGAATTGCAGACCGAGAATGAAAAATGGTTTTATTTCGAAGACGGCTTTGTGTCGGAGACGCAGATGCAGCTTGAGGGTAGAAGCCGGCAGTGTTTTGTATTCCCATGGATGAATCCTGCGGATATTCCGGTGACTCCGGATTGGGTCAATGATACAATCTGGTATCAAATTTTTCCGGAGAGATTCTGTAACGGTGATCCTTCGATTAATCCGGAAGGAACACTTCCTTGGCGTAACAAGGGTGCGGTGACGAATCAGGAATTCTTTGGCGGAGATTTGCAAGGGATTATCAATAAACTTGACTACATTAAAGATTTAGGCGTGTCGGGGCTGTATCTTACACCGATTAACGAGGCGCCCACGTCCCACAAATACGACACAATCGATTACACGAAGATCGATCCGCATTTCGGCTCGGAGGAGACAATGATTACGCTCGTGAAGGAGGCGCATACGAGAGGAATTCGCGTGATGCTTGACGGTGTGTTCAACCATACGGGCGAACAGTTTGCGCCGTGGCTTGACGTGAAAGAAAAAGGTCCGCAGTCAGAGTACTGGGACTGGTTTATGGTGAATGAATGGCCTTTTAAGGAAGAAGGAGGCTGCGCTTATGTAAAGCAATATTTTACATTTGCATTCTTTGATAAGATGCCGAAGCTCAATACGAATAATCCGGCAGTCAGGAGATATCTGATCGAAGTTTGTGAGAACTGGGTGAAGAATTATGATGTGGACGGCATTCGTCTGGATGTTGCCAATGAGATTTCGCACACTTTCTGTAAAGAGCTTCGCACGCATCTTAAGGCGATTAAACCGGATATCTATATTCTGGGAGAAATCTGGCATGATGCGATGCCGTGGCTTAGAGGGGATGAATTTGATGCGGTCATGAATTATCCGCTCGGTGAGAGCATCAAAGATTTCTGGATTGACAAGAGCCTGACCAACGAAGATTTCGAGTTTACGATTAACCGATGTTACACAGGGTATATGCAGCAGACAAATGATGTACTCTTCAATCTGCTGGATTCTCACGATACGAAGAGACTGAGAAGCGATGTGAAGAATCTGGACGAGTATTTCCAGCAGCTTGCGGTGTTATTTACCATGCCGGGTTCACCATGTATCTATTACGGGACAGAAATCGCCATGGAGGGCGGTCATGATCCGGATTGCAGAAGATGTATGCCGTGGGAGGATATCGACGAGGGAGTATATGACGAACGGATAGAGATCATCAGGAGCTTGCTCCACCTGCGTAGGGAAGAGCCGCTGCTTCGCAACCGGAATTTCCACTTCCCGAACAAGATTAACAGACCAAGAGTGATTGAGTTCAATAAGATGGGATGGGTAGACAATTATGTGGAAGTAATTATTAACTGTGAAGAGGAAGATATCGAGATTGCCAGAGAGGGTGAAATCCTTTTTTCCAGACACTATATTGACACGACGCTTCTGCGAAACGGTATATTGATTCGCAGGATAAAGAAATAATTATGCGGAACTAAGATATTTTCTGTTTACAAAAAGCCTTGTATGATTTTATACTAGAGTCAGTGGAAACGATATGCATATCTTAAAGATATGAAAGCAGGACGGGGAGGATGAAATGAAAAGCTATATGTTAGATTTGAACTCTATTGAAAGAGTGAAGGGATTTGTGAATGCAATAGAGAGTTTTGAAGGATATTTTGATCTGGCATCCGGCAGATACGTGATTGACGCAAAATCCATAATGGGAATTTTTTCCATGGATTTGTCGAAGCATGTTGAATTTAGAATTTTGGAGACCAACGATAAGATTTCTGAAGTGGAGGCGGCGATTGCGCCGTATCTGGTACAGGAATAACAGACGAACATAAGAGACAAAGAGGGGAGCTGTCGGTATATGAGAAATCGTATGCCGGCAGTTTTTGAAATTGCTGAATTAGTTGATTAAACAAAGATGTTTCATGGAGTTTCATTGAGTTTCATTGAGTATGTGCTAAAGATTTGCTAAGTAACCGGTTTTGTGTTAAGATAATCTAATCGGTTAAATGAGGAGTGAAAAAATGCTGGAATTAAAAGGAATCTGCTTTTCGGCTGAGGACGAAAACAGGGAAATAGAAATTTTGAATGATATTAATCTGACAATTGACGACCGGTTCGTAGCGGTGACGGGTCCTAACGGCAGCGGTAAATCTACGCTGGCAAAAATCATAGCGGGTATTCTTACTCCTACGGCGGGACAGATTTTGCTTGACGGTGTGGATATTACGAATTTGTCGATTACGGAACGGGCAAATATGGGTATCAGTTTTGCATTTCAACAGCCGGTACGTTTTAAGGGGATTACCGTCAAAGAGTTATTGTCCATAGCGGCAGGCAAAGACGCGACAATCACGGAAATATGTGGGATGCTTTCCGAAGTCGGGTTATGTGCAAGAGATTATGTTAACCGTGAAGTGAATGCATCGCTGTCCGGCGGTGAACTGAAACGAATTGAGATTGCCATGATTATGGCGCGAAAGACCCAAATATCTATTTTTGACGAACCAGAGGCAGGCATTGATTTATGGAGTTTTCAAAATCTGATCCGTGTCTTTGAGAAGATGCATGAGGAGACGAAAGGATCGATTCTGATTATTTCCCATCAGGAGCGTATACTTAATATCGCTGACCGTATTATTCTGCTCTCTGACGGACAGATTAAGAAGGTTGGAAGCAAAGAAGAGGTTATGCCGGAACTTCTTGGATGCGGTCAGCCGTGCAAGACATTAACTGATAAATTATAAGTAAACCGGACAAATTTGGTTGCAGACATAGACAGAGGTGATGAACAGATGGACGCAATACAACAAAACTTGTTAGAACAGGTAGCAGGGCTGCACGAGATTCCTGCCGGCGCCTATAATATCCGCGCAAACGGGGAGATGGCTGGTAGAAACACGACGGCCAATATTGATATTATTACTAAAGAGGATAAGTCGGGAATCGATATCCGCATTAAAGAAAACACGAAGGCAGAGAGTGTACACATTCCGGTGGTGCTCAGTCAGAGCGGACTTAAGGAGAGTGTGTATAATGATTTTTTTGTGGGAGAGAATGCAGATGTGACGATTATTGCCGGATGCGGTATTCATAACGGCGGCGCTGCGGCGTCGGAGCATTCCGGGATTCACAGATTTTTTGTAGACAAGAATGCTAAAGTAAGATATGTGGAGAAGCATTATGGTACAGGAGATGGCAACGGGGAGCGCATTATGAACCCTACGACGGAGATTCATCTTGCCGAAGGCGCCTCGCTGGAGATGGAGACAGTTCAGATTAAAGGCATTGACTCCACGAGGAGAGTGACCAGCGCTGAGGTGGCGGAGGGAGCGTCTTTAGTGATTCGTGAGAAAATTATGACGCACGGCAGTCAATATGCCGAGACTGATTTTACGGTTGAAATGAACGGAGATGATTCCAGTGTTAATCTGGTGTCACGTTCGGTAGCCAAGGACTCTTCCGAGCAGCTTTTTAAGAGTAGAATCATCGGTAACGGGAAATGCCACGGGCATAGTGAATGTGATGCGATCATTATGGATCAATCGAGCGTTAGTGCTATTCCGGAACTGACTGCGAACAATATAGAAGCAAACTTGATACATGAGGCGGCAATCGGTAAGATTGCGGGAGAACAATTGATGAAGCTGATGACGCTGGGACTCACGGAGAAAGAAGCAGAGGAACAGATTGTAAACGGATTTTTGAAATGAGAAAAATATTACATTACGCACTAAACAGAGTAGTTATCACAGCGCTGATCGTGCTGTTTCAAATCGGATTTTTCATGCTGGAGATTTTCAAATGGGGCAACTATTATGTGGCAATTGCCTTTGCGTTGAGACTTCTGAGTTTTGGTGCGGTATTTTATATTGTATGGAAGCCGAATAATCCTGCGGTAAAATTAGCATGGATCGTTCCGATTTTAATCTTTCCGCTTTTTGGCGGTGCGCTCTATCTGACGTTCGGACATGTTTTTATACCTAAGAAACTGCGCGCAGGTATGGATCGGACGGATATTCAAATTCAAAAGTGCCTCAAACAGGACGAAGAGGTCTTTCTGAAACTAATGCAGGATAATCCGCGAATGGCAAACCAGAGCCGGTATATTATGGATTATGCGGCAACACCGGTATGGGATCACACGACGACAGTTTACTATTCTGACGGAGAGCCTTGGTGGAGAAAAATGCTAGAGGATTTAGAAAACGCAAGGCAATTTGTTTTCTTGGAATTTTTTATCCTATGCGAAGGCAGTATGTGGAATACGGTGCTCGATATTCTGGAGCGTAAAGTGAAAGAGGGCGTGGAAGTTCGGCTGATTTATGACGATGTGGGAAGCGCATTTCTCTTGCCTAAGAAGTATTATGAGACAATTGAGAGAAAAGGAATTAAATGTGTGGCCTTTAATAAGCTGGTTCCTTTTATGGCGCTCATTCTGAACAATAGGGATCACAGAAAAATCGTGGTAATAGACGGCAAGATCGGCTATACCGGCGGTATCAATATGTCGGACGAGTATATCAATTATACGCATCCTTATGGAGAACATTGGAAAGACGCGGGTATTCGTATTGAAGGTGAGGCCGTGTGGAACTTCACGGTAATGTTTCTTCAGATGTGGAATATGTCGTGTTATACGGAAGA
>VSOA01000026.1 GCA_009774585.1 Lachnospiraceae bacterium | reverse complement strand
CCTCATTGGTATCTATTACCTTTAATCCAAGCCTTGCTGCTTTACACTTCTTATCACTGTCAATAACACACAAGATATTCTTCTGCTGGTTCTCCTTCAGTGTATACCATAGCTGCATAGTATGTTCACCGCCGCCTCGCAGTGCAATTCGTTCTGATTTTGAAAGTCTATCGAACAAGTCTCTTACCGCTTGCTCTATTTCCTCCTGCCTCTTTCCGTTTCGCTTCATATAATTCTGAAATGTCCTGCGTGCATTACGGGAATATTTAAATTTATCATCAAGAATAATATCCGATGGATATGGTGTGCACAAGTCTCTCAGATATTGTATCTTCCCTTCAGTCACAATCTCATTCTCACCAATATTATTATAATACCGCTCCCTCCCGTCATTATATCTAACATAAACATGTTTACGGGAAATAGCACCTTTCCATCCCCACAAAAAAGCATCTGTCTTTAGTAACAAATCCAAATTATTAAGCCACTTTTTAATCACATTCTTTTCATAGTAATCCACGTCTTGAATCTGAGCATACTCCGCTGTAATATCCGAATAGTCGCTCTCATTATTCAACATTTTATATACCAATTTGTCAAAATTTATGTAACTGAAAATACCATTAATCGTCTGCGGAACCATGTTTTTATAGATTATTCTAAAAATAGTGTGATATCTATCTGTCTCTGTATGCCCATGATCGCTCATAAATATTTTATAAACATTGTCCGGTAAAAAGTCACAGTACTGTTTTAAAACATCGTCTACATACTTTAACGACTCCTGCATCTGCTTATTGCCCAACATCTTTTCATAGGAATTTAAGACCCTTGATTTCTCTCTTAAAAAAAGGTAATCTTCTCCCGTCAATCCAAAGGATATATACGGAAAATGTGTTGAATACACTTCATGCAGTACAATAAAAAGCTTTTCTTTACTCTTTAGCATGTCGCTTATCATATCCCAACACATTTCAGAAAATGTAGTACAACGCTCTTGGCACTTTCTTCCTTTAATCTCATTGTCTACCTGCGTTAAAAAGGTATAAAAACAGAATCTGTATCCCTTTTCTTCCATGTCATGGATAAGACTGCATTCCCTATCTATTTTTATTCTATAAGTTCTGTCATCTACAACGTTCTTCTTATCAAAAAGGGTTTTTGCCGTTGAATTTGTAAATGGTGTAACTGTGTATGCATTTAAAAAATCAATTGACTTCTCTGCCAAAGAGCGAAAATATGGCATATCCTTATCTTCACCAAACTCCAGTTCATCTAACCAGAACATCACAATATCGTCCTTTTGTCTCGTCCGAAGTTTCTCCTTAATATAGGATATCAGTTCCTCTATTTTCTTTGCAAATTCCTTATACTGCTCTGAATATGAATATCCTAAACGAATATAATCATCTATATACCTCTTCATCAATTCCCAATCTTTTACATATATACAATCGAAAATCATCCTCGCGAGATACATTTCTTTGCCCGGACGTTCCTCTGCAATCTCATAGTTTCTCCTATCATAGAAAAATATAGCATTCATATCAAGCGCATCATAGTCAAATGTCGTTTCACTGTCCCAGTAAGAACAATATTCCTCTCCAAAAATATCGTAGTAATTACCCTCCAGCGTCAAACCATGCTCTGCCAGATAATCGTAGATTGAAAAAAAAGGAATGCCATACTCATTCAATCGTAATGCCGCTTCTTTTCTACCGTAGAAGGACACAATAACAACCAAATCAGACCGTTTATCTTGCCATGGATATTCATCTATCTGCTCATACAACACAATATCCTTAACCATAGCGGATGGAAAGCATTCCTCTTGCATATAGTTACTGTCAGTCGATGATGCCGCCACTAAGACTGCCTTCTTATCCCTATTTCTACTTACAAATTCATCTATCAGTTTTATTGCCTGTTTTTTCTTTGCAAATTTAGGATAATATCGGTCAATCCCATACTGAATAATCAATTTATCCAATTCTTCGTTAACATCTCTATCCTTCACGGAATTCCTCCTATTTCTTCACAATCTTTCCTGCCATATTGGCGTTAAGCCAAGCCATAAACAACATCCTCTAATGATATAATAGGAAAATCAACTTTTTTACTCATTTTCTCTTCAATATCTTGATAATAATATATAGCTGTCACCACCATTACATCGACAACATCCAATTTCTCATCGGGAGAATATTTCGGTAAATCTGTCACAATACTATTGGTATCTTTATCTACAACATATTTAACCTCAATTCCACTATCTTTCAATTCCTCAACCAATCGTTCTCCCAATTCTTTCATACCGTAAACCGCGACTGTTTTATATCCATTGATTTCAAAATACTCTTTTAAGTTCTTTCCGTCCTGCTTCAAGGCAATCCACTGCGTCAATAAATGATAAAAGCACCTGAACTTATCTGTATTCTCTTCTGCCTTATCAATCCTTTTTTCTTGTGATATTCCCTCATATAAAACTCCTCCAAAAATTCCTATTGATGTTGTCGCCATAGCCATTAATGCCGTCTTTATTCCTTTCATCACAATTCCTCCTTCAATTCCCTAACCAATATCTCGTACTCATTATGAAAGCCACCAATTAGCTGCTCATCCATATTCAGCAATTCTTCCATTTCTTTTTCTAAATTATCGCTGTCATTCAGCAGCCTCACATATGAAATTTGTTCAAACCAAGTGTAATATGTGCTCTCTATTTTATGATTATATCCCGCTATAACCAAACAAGGCGTTCCCGTGAGCACAGATAATATCATTGCGTGAAGCCTATCCGTCACAACAAGTTTTGCACTTCCCACTTCATTTATTTTATTCCATACTATTCTGTTTCGATTAGCACGACCGATATATCCTTTCTGCACATGCATCATGTCTTTATACTCATAGTCAATACCGTTTTTATTTAAGAAACTCTCTACTCTGCTTCTTACCGACTCTGATACTTTTTTCTCTAAATCATCTCTAAAGAAAAGTTTTACCTTTTCTCTCTTCCCCTGCAAATCCGACTTCAAATAGCAGACAATATCCGGTACCAGAATCACTTTATTATGCGGATATGCCTTTTTCATAATTTCATAGGATGTTTGCTCTCTGGCACATATGGTCAATCGTTTGGCTTTCCCATATACAGACTGCGATATTGCAAAATCCGCCTCCCCCTCGCAATCTCTTGTATAATAAATTGTCTCGGGAAATATAATAATCTTATTATCAGCAAAATTTCTGATAATTTCGCGACGAATTCGTTCATTTCTCCAATATATATTCCCCATATTGCCCCCGCCCTGCAGAATCAGAACATCATCCTTCTTAACATTCTTTTGCAGTTCCGGAAGTTTGCGAGAAAACTCTCGCATAGATATCTCAATCAACTCCGCTTCCTGCATAACATCTTTTAATAATATGCAGGTGGCATATGTAATAATATGATCCCCTATATTGTAATGATCCGGTGTTCCAATTAAATAAACTGCTCGCTTCGCAGACCGCCTTACGTTTATCTTTTCTCTTCCGCCCAAATATTCCCTTATATATCTTGGAATCCAAGGTTGAACCTCTCCCGTTATCAAAAAGCACTTTCCTTCTTCTGTCTCCTTCGGTGACAGCTCCTTATTCTTTACCATACGATAAAATTGGCGCGCAAATTCTGCCTTCAGATAGCTGCATCTCAGATATTCACATCGGGACTTACATAAATAATATGCTTGCCTTAAATATGTCAGGTAATCTTTTTCATTCAGAGTACAATGCGCTTTTATCATTGTATCTGCAAACTCTCTTCCTACAAGGCGAATAATGCCAGCATATGCTTTCCATTCTTTCTTATATAGAACTATTTCATCCTTTAGGTTCCCGTTGCTCTTGTCTGTGATACATATTCTAATTGCGTTATCCAGTTTCCCATACAGCCGCCCTTTATCAATATATCGCTTAACGTCCATGCTCTTTCCTTCAAGATCTGTAACTGCAATATGAAATCCTGACAAGTCCTCAATTGTTTCACCGCTTGCGTCATCATAAATACGATATATCTGCAATTTCCCTTTTAGCTCGCCTTCCGTATAATAATCATATATGAAATTATGGTTAATCATAATTTTCATGTATGCAGCCGCTTTTTTCTCGGGCGGATAAACCTCTATCTCTGTAATTCCGGGCACTTCTCTTTCATCAGAACACTTTTCTATAATATATTCTATTTTTTGAACTTTACGTGGGTTAAATCTGACTACAGTAGGTCTTCTCTTTTCCAAACGATTTACTTTTATTTTTTCTTTTCCGTCAAAGATAATTGTACTTTCCAAAATCTCTGATTTAGGACAAAATTCCTGATAAATAATCATTTCGGAAATTAGAGACTGTTCCTCGAGGTCGATCGTAATTATGGCTTTTTTATCCTGCATCGAAGGATGCCAGACAGACTTGTCTACTACCCACTCATCCACACGCTTTCTCTTAATATCGGATGAATCAACGAGTTTGAAATCATTTAAATAGCCGGCGTCCCCCGATGAAACCGTAATGTTTGCCCGATAAGTCAGACTTTGCGTTCTTCTTTTCCAGAAAACGACGTCGCTGTTCATCAGCATATCAAAATGCTCTATTGCATGCTGCGACTCGTATATTTTTAAAGCCTGATAGACAATATTATCCTCTTTAAAAACTGTACGCGCATATTTATCTACCGGAAATCGAATCCTGTCTTCCCAGCGGATATAAGGATTGCTGAATTGAGACGGCTGATGATTCACATACACTCTGCCACCGTTATAATCCGCTTCCGCATTGTTCAATATACTATAATCCCTTTTGCCAAACCATGCAGAATTATATTCCGCTTTTTTCAGTACTATTGGACGATAATCCGGCATTTCCTTTAAACATTTTCCTAAAACTTCGTCGAAGAACAGTGAATTTGCTTTATGATCGGGATGTATCTCCGTATCTGTTGCAAAAATAATATCCGGCAAAATTTCTGTTATAATATCATACAAATCTTTCCAAAGATTATTCCTCTGATACAAATGATGCTGTCCATTCTTTCGGCAGCAATATTCCGGATGATTCGGCAATCCGTACGTCTGTTTATTTCCAAACTGGGAGCAGACCGTCTGTCCCTCCGCAGCATTATAAATATGCGGTCCGCCGCTGTCATATTCATTCGCATACCCCATAAAAATAACTCGCTCTTTCGGAATGTGATATAAACGCATTACCTCAAGTGCTTCCCTCATTCTTACCTGTCCTATATTCTCTTCGTAGTCCCCATTCGTCATGAAAACCACAAAAATCCGGTATTCTGACTCTACTAATTTTCTCAAAAAGGAACCACACAAAATTACTTCGTCATCCTGATGCGGAGCCAGAATCATTATTTTCTTGTGATTATACATTTCTGCAACCTCTTTCGCTCCGATTCCTAATTGTATATTGCATTGTAAATCTCCGGTTTTACCAAAATAACATGTTTGGGCACTCTCGCTATCTCTCTATAATCTTTGAATATTCTATGCTTCAATACCTTATCATCATAGTATGCAATGGAAATAATAGGGAACTCGTAATTTTGATATGCAAAACCATCCAAAACCTCTAATTCCGAACCCATAACTTGTATAGACAAATATGTCTGAGCAGTATCTACCTTGTATTTCTCTATCACATTATCAAGAGATACTATCGGAATTTCTATTTCATCCAATAATTTATAGCCTCTTGCAACATTCTTCTTTACTTCTACAATATCAAATGAATTTCGATAAGAATTATCTGCAAAACGATAAAATTTCATAGACGCATTTTCTTTACCTATTCCGCAATTAAGGCACACGTCTCCGGGTCTTAATTCCTCCAATACCGGCATACAATCCGGATTAGGCTCAATCAGTATTCCCCTTGCCCCTAATAAGTAAAAAGCCTCTGTTGCGCTCCCATGTATAGGATGATTAGCTCCCACTTCAATATATGACATATCCGTTATCTGATAGTCACATCTCTGAAGTATATCCTTCACCAAAGCATCAATCCCCCAAAGGCAAAAGCTTTTGTTATCCGTTCCATATACTGCAAGCAGATCCGTCAATTTGACAATTTCACATTCAATCGGTATCTCTCTAATTTCTTCACAAATTTCTTCATAATATTTATCGGACGATACAACAATGAGCGACTTACCATTATTGCAAATCTTTTGAAGTTCTGTGGGTGCGATCAGCGGAATCCCCACCATCGTTTCCTTATCTTTTTTCTCACATTTCTTATCAATCAGGTAATCCACTTTAAATTGATTTCGAAATCGGCTTTGAAATTGCTGCCCTGCTCCCCAGATCATAATATAGTCATATGTATTAAGATTTTTCACTTTCATTTCATATTTCTCCTTAAACAGTCCAACACCTGATTTCCTAAAGCCTTAATTCCAATATCTGTTTCAAAATGTACAAAATCTGAATGTGCCTCATGCGGCAAACTTATCGATACTGCATGTAAATCATTTATATCAACATCCTGTATGTTGTCAAATGTCTCAATTGCAATTCTATTATATCTTTCAATATCATGATTATATCTCTTTGCTTGTTCTTCATATGCATATCCCGGTTCTATTACAGATGTTGTTAATGCAAAAACAATTTTTGCATCCGGACAATAGAACTTAATTCTTTCATAAATCCGAGTCAGCATCCTTCGATATATATCCTCTGGAGTAAACGGTTCATTTTCATTTGATAGTCTTAATATATCCCAAAGTCCACAGTTAAAATGGACAACATCAAATTGAATCTTCCCCCCTTCCGATAAAATATCCCACCAACGATGAAAATACAGCAGCGTAAACTGTGTGGATCGACCATTATCATTCGGATAAAAGACATTTGCCTCTCTTAACTGTTCTTTTACATAACTTTGGTAATTTTGACGTATGGAATCACCCAACAATAATATATTTTGCATTTAGTCCTTTTCACTTTCTCATTAAATATTAATCACCCAAAATGTACCTTTCAATTTTCTTACCGCTGTTCTCATCCAAACCCGTTTTCCCATCTATGCCAGCATCTTTTCCTAATATGTCCAAAAATCCCTCAAGAGAACATATACGTTCAAAACAAATCGACTTATTGATTGAATTATGATAATGACACTTCCATACAAGATCGTCTGCAGAGTCCTTCCATTTTATCTCGGTCTTATAATACTTTGTCTCACCGGACCGCCGATGAATTTTAATAAGACCATTACTAAAATAAGGAAATAGTTCTATAAACTCTTCCGTCAATCTTCCCATATAAAAAAAACGGTCGCTCTCATTATAACTTTTAAACTCCTCGGGAAAAATCTGATGCTTTATTACTCCACCACTCTTCCTGTCCACAATAACAACATATTTACCATAAAAAGGAATTGCAGCCAATGTCTCTTCATCCGACAAAATATGCAAAATTCGATTACCCTTCTCAATAAAATTGCTTAAATCGATATAATTTCTACTTCCGCTATCCGCTAAATTAATACATTCGATATTATATCCATCATGCGATATACAATAGAGTTCATTCAATTTTGTATTGCCTAGCGCTTTAATAATTTTCTTTTCACTCTCTATTTCTTCATAAGTCCCATCTTTCAAGGAATATTTTAGAATCTTATTTGTATTATTAATGCCTAACCATACATTATCATCCGCTTGTATCACCGCGGCTGTCATGTATCTTCTCTTCTCATCATAATAGTTCTCGTTAAGTTTATTCCACTTCTGTAATTTTTCAATTTCAAATGTTTCCATATGAATACGCACGGCATCGTATTGCGCGAATTGCGAGAAAAGATACAAATATCCCTCATATAATGCATATCCAGCTGTCATATATCCACTGGCATCGCCTGCTTGCGGTAAATAAATATACTTAATTTCCTCTGTATCGATGTCTACAACAGCAATATTAGATGCATTATAAGGCAGAAAGAAAATTTTTCTTTTATAGGAAATCCCATTAGAATACAAACCCGTTCCCGACGTCGTCATATTATCCATTTCAAATGAACACACATATTCCGCGTCATTCCCATTCTTCTTCAGCTTGAACAAACCATTAAAACAAAGATTTGCCACCCAAATATTTTCACCCTCTTCAACAGTCTCAAGAAATGATACATATTTATTTCTTTGATAATAATTATTCATCATATCTCCCTATCAGCATTCTTTTCTTTCAATCTGCAGCCTTATATCGTCTGACGTCACAAATCATATTACTTCTTAAACGGATACTTTCTTCGATACCACTTCAAAAAAACATTTAGACGGTTTACGATTTTCTTTTCCGTCACATTATATTCCCTTCTGCTAACCCCTTCCTTAAATATTCTTTTGAAATCTGCCTTCAACCAAGACGTCCCGTCAATCGTTTTCCTATCTCTTATTTCATCATAAGTTGGTTGATAATCTGAGCCTTCCAAGCAAGAAGTTACTCCTAAGGTCATAAATGCATGATTACTATAACAATGGGCCACGTTACAATGGTCTCCTATCGCAAGCCATCTGATCGGTTTATGATAATCCATAAAATATTGCAACGGTGGCAAAGCATAACATTGATATGAGCATCCTGTACCCATATTTACCCATAAACTCCTTTGCCCTGCGTAGCAAAATTTGTTATATTTTTTCCCGAACATTTGTTGCCGAAAATCAAAAATTTCGGAAGGAATGCCCAATTGTTCATATTTTTTTATATAGTTTTTCCATGAGTATACTGAACATATTCCCAAACTATTCTTTCGACTGTCTCGTGGCATATTCATCTGTGGATACGTTCCAAGCTGCTTCATGCATATCTCTTTAAACTGTTCTATATTTCCCCAAGTGTCGTCGCAAACAATATACTCTATAGTTAAAGAACATGGGCTTTCCTTTAACATCCTGACATTATCGAAGAAGATATCCAGCATATGAGATTTTTCCATTTCCTCATAGTGGAAACTAATTTTAAAAAACAAATGGCTCAATATTTTGTCCGGAAATGATAAACACTCTTTGAAGCGATTTGTCATTGTGCCGTTGGTAACCACCATAACATAATGCCCTTCTTCCAATAGCGCCCTAATAATCGATGGCATATCAGGATGAATCATCGTTTCACCATCGCTACAAATATTAATTAGACATATTCCTCCAAGCCTTTTCCTTGAAAACGCCTTCCTAATTTCTTCTACGGAATAATTCATTTTCTTCATTTCCTTGCTATGCTGTCCAACGTAACAATAAGAGCACTGCATGTTACATGCGCCAAGCGGAAAATGAATCTCAATAAACTTTTTTATCACAGATTTTTGAATCATTACGTTCTACTCCTTAATCAACAAACCAATCGCTCATTTGAGCATTTTGTATCGTAGCTCTTTCCCATTCATATGACACCGGTGGCGCGCAATACCTGCATGCTTCAAACCCCTTGCTCAACTTTTCATCCAGTTCCCACGCATCCATCTCTAAATGATAAATATCCCATACCCCGTCATCTTCCGGTATATTGGTATGATACATTTCATTCATAATATAAGCATACTGCGGTCTTGAACATACTGACAATTTTCCTTCCCGCAAGTGATGACAGTTCCGCGCAGTACACTTTTCGTATGCCTCATCCATATCATATTTCGGCTCTCTGGATAAAACTTTATAAAAATCGCCTTTAGAATCATTAATTATGTACCATACGTCGTTTTTTTGTAATATATTTTCAACCTGTCCAATCCGTTCATCCATAGGTGCATATAATGATATATCAAAGAAACAATAATTTTCTTTCATAGTCTGAAATAATTCTGTACAGTTTTCATTAATCAATAATGCATTCGTAGTCACCATAATATCCGCATCCGGAAAAATCTCTCTCGCACTCTCTATGTATCGGCACAAATCCGGACTAAGCATCGGCTCCCCACCCATCAATTTTAAGCGTTCAACGCCCCAAAAAAGTTCTTTCATCCTTCTCCAGTCTTCAATCATCTTATCAAAGTCTGCAAAGAAAGGTGTTTCTACCAGATTACTAAATCTCAGACAGCCTTTACATTTCATATTACAATGATCTACAAGATTTACATCAAACTGTTTAATTCTAGGCTTTGATAAATCAATTGATACCAAGCATTCTTCAATAGAAGTATATTCATCAAAAAAAGTCTGAATATGACGCGGAACTATGTATGCCTCTACAGCGCAATCCCTCAGCATTGCTGCCGCTTCCTTATAAAAACTATTGGCAAATGCAAAAATAACAACTTCAATCTCACCATTATGGATTAAATTGAGAATTTCCTCAGGCGTTATAATCTTCATACCATACAGCATTTGTCCCCGTTTCTGCACATTCTTATCTGCTATCGCAACCACCTTCAGTTCAGACTGTTGTTGCAGCATTTCATATACTTTGCGGCCACATTCAGCAGCTCCCCAAATAACAACTCTTTTCATCTCTATCAATATACTCCTTTCCCACTCTGCTTGTTAGAACAACACTGTTTTTTCTTGTAAATAAATATCAATAATCTCTATTTCGTTCGCATAAGTTTCACATAGTCTATACATTTTATTATGATATAGGTAGCTGGAAATAATAATTGTATCCAGTTTTGTCTTAACATCTTTAATATTTACTACATCTCTTCCCATATACATGGAGCCAAAACTTTCCTCAGCACTGTCTATAAACATAATGTCTGCTACAATATCTCCCTGCAGTTGTTGATACTTTTCTAATAAATTCCGTGTATGCTTTCCTCTTCCGTAGATCCCGACTCTTCGTCCGCTTATATTAAGCGGAAGTGTCGCAAAAAGCTTACGATAAGACAAATCAAGCTGTTTTTCTAAAGCCCGCTCAATACTCTGTTCCGAATCTTCTCCTATTAATTGTTTCCATGCCGCTAATATAACGTCTGTATCCATATATGGGCATTGTATTGCACATCTAAAGCTTTCATAAAGAACCTTATGATAAGTTATTCCCCTATTCTCTTTGGCTGTCATACTAGAAAAATCTATTACATCTCTATAAAGTGTATTCAATACGCTTTTGCTCTCTACACACTGCGATACAGACTGAAAAACATATCGCAGCCCAATTCGAAAGAACTCCGCTAATGCATTACTGATACATTGATATGACCATGTAACCCCCTTTATCCAACATAGACATTCTTCGTATGCGTCGCTTTGACTCTGAACATGTTTGATTGTAATATGCTGCATTGTAATAGAATCTGAACGATAGCGACGGACATATAATTTATCTGGAATATACAATACTTTTTGGGCCGATAATACTGTTTTAAAACTAAATGCAATGTCTTCGTGCAATTTCCCCGGCATGAACGCCAGCTTATTCTGCCGAATAAATTCTGATCTATATAAGCACAGACACGCTGAAACAATCAACGGGTTCAGATAATATGTACAGAAGTACTCCTGCCCCGTCACTACAACACTATCTACTCTATCTTCTCTTGAATAGTGTATCTTTTCATCTTCCGCGCCCGTCTCATCTTTCGTAACCGCATCAAAGAAAAGCACATCTATGTCTTCATATTGCCTAATATAGCTTTGCAATTTTATAAAGCTGCCTTCACATAACATATCATCAGAATCAAGAAACATTACATATTTCCCTTCTGCTAACTGCAGACCATTGTTCCTCGCTACCGACAGTCCTTGGTTTGATTGCGTTACTATCTTGATTCGCTGATTCTGATATTCTTCTATTTTATCTTGGCATCGACGATAACTTTCATCCGTAGACCCATCATTTATAATAATGATCTCAATTGACTCATCCAATTGTCCCAATACGCTCTCTAGGCATTCCCCAACGTATTGCTCTACATTATAAACTGGAATGATAACAGAAATCAAAATTTCATTTAGACTATTTAAAATCATTGCTCAGCGTTCCTCACTAACAACATCGTGCACACTAATAACTTTAATGTCATTGCCCACTACGTTTCGAAGATTCATACGAATTTCACTCTCATGTGCGAGCGCCGTGATAACAATACATTTTATCTCTTCCCAATCTTTTCTCATCACATCGTTCAATCTTCTTATCCTATATTCTGACTTATGCGCAATATTTTGATCTATCAGAAATTTAATTTTCTTCTTATTTCTATCCGATAATTTTTCTACTAGTATTTTTCCTACATCACCAAAACCATAAATGACAACCGTCTCTTCCTGATATTGCTCAAAAAAAGCATTAATTTTTTCTGCGTAACCGTCATCACTAATCCACTCTTTCACAAGAGCGTAATTAGACTGCATATTTCTGTTTCTCTGTGCACCGGCATATATACATTCATAGAAGAGCCGCTCTTTAAGGCAGTCTGCTAACTCCTTTACTTTTCCTGCTTCAATTGACACAAGAAACAATCTGGCCAGATAATATTCCAGTGTACCATAACGTCTAAAAAAGTTTTCATGCTTTTTAACAAGCATACTCAAACCTTCTAGTTCGCTTCCTTTAGAATTTGTAATACTGCCTTCTGATTCATATACTTCGACCATCGCCTCATCTATACATGAAAAAATCGCATTTGAAGCAAATCGAATATTTATCTCCCAATCCTGAAATCTAGGCATTTCTACATCAAACATACCATATTGCTCAAAACATCTTTTATGAACAACCATCGTTTGTGTACTAACAACATTTCCACGGCTCAGAATATGCTTAATATCCTTGCAAAGCATCTCCTTCGTATAATTCTGGTTCGGAACCAGTTCCGTATTTCCATTCATAAGCCTGCGTTCAAAACGTGAAAATACTACATCCACATCCGCTTGCATCTGAAATATACTCATCTGCTTCTCAAGTTTATCCAAACGCCACTGGTCGTCGCTGTCCTGAAATGCAATATACTCTCCGCCCGCATTTTCTATACCAACATTCCTCGCGTAGTTTGCACCACGTCTCCCGTCTGTCCTAACATAATGCACGCGTGGATCTTTGTACCCTCTTATTATCTGCTCTGTATCATCTGTTGAACCATCGTCAACAACAATTACCTCGAGATTACTATATGTCTGATTCAGCACACTGTCAATTGACCTCTTTATCGTACTGGCTCTGTTGTAAGTTGGAATAATAACAGATACTTTCCTATTATACATTCTTATTCTCTCCGCTATATAAAACTAAAATTACAAGTAAACCATCTCTTCAATTAATTTCTTCATATCACTCAATTAACAAATACTGATAAAACTTTCTCTTTTCCAACTCTGCAACAATCTCTGCCCGCCATCTGTCGTCTACCGAAACAATGATACCGGTATTACGTTCCGGCTCAATATCACAAACCGGCACAAGCGGAACGCCTTCTATCTTTTTATCGACTGCATTTTCTATTTTGGTAACAATAATTCCTTTCGGTCGTATATCCAAAGATTGGCAAATCCGCAAACACTCTCTGCCAACTTTGCCTGCACCATATAAATAAACTTCAGAACACTGCCTGCAAAACGTCTCAACTTGTTTCACTCTGGAATGATAATTGTTCAATCCCTGATAAGTCATAATCCCAAAATTTTCTTTGAGTTTATCCCAAACTTCAATCATTTCACCTTGGAGCAAACTAATAAAATGTCGGGCAAAGGAAGAAGACAATACTATTTTCACCTGACAACCCGCATCCTCTGCCAGATATTGCATAATCCGCTCTATTGCATGATTAATTTCTCCGTCATTTTGCATAGGTTCGTTGGGAAAATCCGTATACTTCCAATCTTTCAAATACAATTTTTCTAATACTTTTGTTCTTGCCCAGAAAGCCGTACTATAGGTATACGGCGGAAGTTCTGGGGATATATCCACCTTGATGTTTAGTTCATCTGCCAGTTTCTTTGTATTCTCATAATTTGGTCCCCACGATGCATAAAGCCACCTTCCCGCATCTCTTTTATGTGGTGGAAGCGGTACAAGCAATCCTATTTTATTATCGTTTTCAAACATTTCAAGAATGTTATATATATAAATACCAGACTTCAGCATATTATCCCATAAGTTTTTTCTCCATAAATCCACATATGCTTTTGTACTTGGCATTTTCTCTTTTTTATCATGAATAAAGCAAATATACTCGTATTGAAATACAACATCCTTGGCCGCTACTAATAATGCGCTAATATCTCTTCCTCTGTTTTCCTTTTTTACTTTCAAAAATCTATCCGATACAAAATATTCCAAAATCGACTCTTTTGAAGAAATGATAACGACATCTACAAAACAAGGAATTTTTTCTAAATATGAATAATAAAAATCCACTTGTTCCTCATAATATAAATGAACCAGAACCGCCGCTTTTACGCTTTCTATGTTTCGCTCTGTCACCGTTTCTTTATCATCTGGAACAATCGCATACAATTCTTCGGATATCATGTTCGTGTTTTCTCCTATTTATATATCTTCTTTCCTCTAAGCCCTCTAAATTATTCAGAACAGAAAAATTGCATTCGTTTGTTTCAAATGTTTTCTGACTTCCTCAATATTCTTTTTACTCATCGCAACTATCATTGGTACGTCTGTTCCCAACTCTGAAATCTTGTAAATCGGATATCCATATAAATCTGTTATGTTATCCTGCTGATTGTCAGAAACCACAAAACCCTTCAGTTTTCCGCTCTTCTTAACATAAAGATAATAAATTTCTTTTGCATACGCTCCGCATCCATATATAAACAATTTGTCAGCCTTGTCCACAAAATCATTTAGCTTTTCAGCGTTTATGGCAAATACTGGTCCATAAGTAATTCGATTATCTTCCGGCAGCATGTCCGCAGTTGTATATGGAAATCCATACAAACGTTTTACATTTTCTAAAATCAGTTCTGTATCATACGCTGTATGAGCATCAATCCAGCGCAAAGCATCTACAGCGCTAAAGCAATTATCATTATATTTAACGTCAAAACACTTCTTTTTCAAAAACGGAAATCCATATTTCTGAAGCAGAACATCTCCACACATATACATGTTTAAATTATTATTTTCAATGTATACACCCGGTTTATATCCGCTTTCAGTCAGTTTTTTATACAGTCCTTTTTCAAAAACCGCTATAATTTCCCGTACGTCACCACTTTGATCATTTATCTCCGTTTCAAAGAAGCGATACAAAAATTCATTTTCAAGAAGACGTTTTCTGAAAACAAGAAAATATGCCTGCATATGATCCGTCAATCCATTACAAATACAATTAAGCCCCCAGAAGTCCGCCTCTTTCTCCTCCATCTGCTCCCAGATATGTGTAAAGGGAACAAACGGGCCATAACACGTATCATTGCATAGAACCAGTTCATCGTACTTTTTCAGTTCTTCCCTTCCAATATCATGCAGCAGCGCCGCACGATATCCGCCTGCATCATATCCTTTATTATCCCTGCATATGACATCATCCGATATCCGTCCAAATCTTTCGAGTCCATCCGCGCTTACCGCTCCATTTATTACAATTACAAGTCTGTCTGTAACCTGCTTTAGGGAATTGAGAAAAAACTCTACATAACGGTCAACAATCCCATCTTTATCATAGAAAACAAATATTCCTAATGTCATGATTCCACCTGCATGATTGATTTCACAAGAAAACGTTATCATTTTCGTTATTTTTTATGCCAGTCAACAGCGCCCGCTCTGTTTTATTCACCACTCTTACGAATCCACTCCACGAACTCTCTCACAGCACCGTTTCCGCCGTCTCTTACTGTCACATAATCAGCAATTTCCTTGATTTCATCCGCTGCATCTTTCGGACACCCTTTCAGTCCAGCCTGCACCATACAGTCATAATCATTCAAATCATCACCCATATAGGCAGTCTGCCTGATATCAATATTCTCTTCCTCGAGTATCTTCTTCAAATCCTCTATTTTATTACTGCTGCCTTGTACAAGCCTCGTTATTCCCAATTCACTACATCTTTGCGCAACAATTTTAGAAGTACGTCCTGTTATGATGATCGGAATGATTCCCATCTTAGGAAGCAAATCATGAATTGCATAGCCGTCTTTCACATGGAATCGTTTCATCACTTCGCCGTCGGCTCCGATATAGAGTCCGCCATCGGTCAGAGTCCCATCCACATCCATAACTAATGCTTTGATTACCGGCTTATCTTTCACGCTTTCTTCTCCCTCCATCAGTCTTCTACGATGTCTCATAGATACTTGGTGTCAGAAAATTTATCCCGATTTTTCCTGCCACCTTATTTTTGTACTGCTCCAGTAAGCGTCTCACTTCTTTATTGGTTTTTACAATATTTACGTCAGACGGCTGATTGGGAAATGTATCATCCACATAGTTTTCTTCATTCTCTCTCAGCCCATCAAATCCGGCCAGACTAACTTGTGCAACATCTACCTTTTTCAACAGATTCAGCAGCATGATCGTGCTGTTATCATACAAAAAACTGTCTTCCATAATGAGTCCTGAATAATCAACTAACAGCGTGCTTTCTGTATCCATATGAATGTTAGATGCCAGAATGCACTTACTCCGGTCAATGTGGTCACTGATTTTCTCCCAATGAATGGTATTGGCATAAAACAAATAATCGCACTCTATCTGCCGAGGAATAAAGTTCACACTTATTACAATCGGCGCTTCCTGTTCTATGAAATTACAAATCTTCTCGTGAAAGTCCTCTGTCGATTTTCCCGGTGCAAGAATCAGAATATGTCTGTTTTCCAGTTGGCTCCTCAGAGTGCTTACAGCCTGTGTATCATCTATCCTGCTGGCGCAATATTCCTTATATACTCTTTGTATATTCTCGTAATCATACCGCTGTCTTGTCTCTCCTTCAATCCCGGAGATAATATACTTCATATCTTTACTATTCAACCGATACTTCTCGGTGAGATAAATAATATTATTAGGATGCGCTTTATAAATACCCGCCATAAATGCCGGAATAGAATATCCCCACTCATTGGTCTTCTTAATCGGATACAGATATCTGTCTATCGCATCCAATATTAGATCCGTATCATAATCATAACTTTTCTTTCTGACAAGAAAATCAACGATCAGTTCCGTATTCAGATTCCCTGCACATTTGCCCATACCATTGAGCGTTGCGTCCAGTATGATCTGCCGCTTATCACCTGCCAGTCTGATAATCTCCTGCGCAAATGCAAAGGAAAGCTGGAAGTTATTGTGCGAATGAATATCAATACAAATATCGGGATTCAGATTATGTTCTACCAGATTATACAAATGCACCATATCGTCTAAATACATTCCGCCATATGTATCAACAATACCATAGCTATACGGTTCTACTTCATTCACCAAATCCAGCACGTCAAGAAGTTCTCTGTCAGAATATGCAAGTGTATTGACTCCCTGCATAAATAACGCATATCCCTGCTCCTTCACTTTGAACAAACTTTTCCTTAATTCCGCATGCTGCCGGAGAAACTGTTTCTTGGTAAAACCGACTCTGATACCTGTAACAGAACTTCCGTCACATTTCTCCATGCGCGAAAAATCATACATGTCAAAATCAATAAATGCCGTATACATAGTATTTCTTTTATTGGCAGGAAGAAAGGCGCTAAGCTGTGATGTTTCCGTAAAAAATGTAGAATTTCCATGGTATTGCACCAGCTTGTTATCCCGCAAAAATCCCATTTCAACAATATCAATATTCGCCTCAGTCAATTCCTTCGTCAGTTCAGCGATCACGTTATCCGTAAACTTGCAGTCAATTATCCTTCCGCCGTCTCTTAGCGTACAGTCCAAAATCTTAATATTTCCCATATGCATCTCCTGCGTCTCATCGTCATACTCCTAAAAAAGCCGCTACTGCTCTGGCAAATTCATAATCCGAAGCAGTGTCTATATCAACCGCTTCTATCTGGTCGATTACCTTGATATATGGCTTCTTACCGATTCTTTGATGATAATTCTCAAATACTTCCCGCGTAAAAATATAGAATGCCCCTGTTTCCATATAAATCGGCTCAAGGTTCTGCGTCGTCACAATATCCTGCATATCATAGTTGAACGGTTTTCCCTGATACCAGCAATAATCTTGAATTTCCCTTGCACTGAATGCGGAATCATATTCACCGCTCACAACTTTCTGCAAGGCCTCTTCCATGGATTCCGGTTTCGTAAAAGGCTGTGTCACATGTGTCAGCACATAAATATCCGCCTGCACATCCCTCAGAAAATATTCAATAATTTCCAAGCCTTTCACCTGAAATCCGTCCAGATAGGAATCCCTTTGCAGAAATATCAGGTCATCCGGCATATATCCTTTAATTTTCTCATCACTGCAGTACACGTATCGCTCGTCAATTCCCCGTACTTTAGACACCGTATCAAAAATATACTCACACATAGGCTTCTTTCCCAACGGAAGCGTATTCTTCCCCGGCAGTCTCTGATTATTCAACTTAATCGGAATAAATGATGCCACTTTCATAGCGTCGTCCTCCTATCCTAAAATCCGCATATTGCAATACTGATACCGTCTCCTATCGGCATCAAATGCAATTCCTTACGTTTCCTATCTCGCATATATTCATCGACGGCTTGTCTTACACCCCTGAAGTTATCTGCAAAATAATCATGGATCAAAATCACGCCGCCACTCACCATTCTGTCTTCAAACCATCGCAAGCCCTCCAGCGTCGGCTGATATAAATCCAAATCTAAATTGACAAAACAAAATTCTTCCTCAATACCGCTTGCCGTTTCCGGAAAATATCCTGCTTTAAAGATACACCTCTCCGGATATTTCATTTTCTGTCTTACCAGTTCCAGACTCGTATTATGATAATCTGCCTCTCCCGCGGCGGAATAATTATTCTGCCTCTCCAGTGCGATATCCTTCGCATCAAAGCCTTCAAAAGTATCGAACAGATACAGATTCCTGTCAGGAAAATATTGATTCATATATTTCGCAAAATCTCCTTGAAAGACACCTGCTTCGGCAATCGACACATTCTGGTCATACTCCCGCATGAGTACAGACAAACTTTTCAAAAATATTCTTCTGCTCTCTAACGGCTGATCAATATAAGCGGTAATGATCCTGTTTTCCGCTATCCCATATTCCAGCACCTGATGTATAATACTGTCCCTGCCCGGCGCTGAGGTCAACACGATCACATCATATACAGATTGTTTAAGGCATTTCTCCGGGACGCCTATTTCATAGTCTCGGAACATTGTTCCCCATTTTCTTTCATCATTATCCACGATTCCGACAATATCATACTGTTCCTTTACACGATCATACAGTCTGGCGCCGCCGCCGCCTGCTCCGAAAAGATATGCTTTTAACATAGTCCCTCCTATTTGCTTAAATACATTACAATGTAGTCAGAGATACCTTGCCTGCCTATTTCTGATTTCCAAACAGCATCCATCGTCTCTGATATAAATGGATAGTCCGGTTCACCACAAGCATGCTGCTCCTTTATCCATCCGATAAAATTTGATAACCCATATCTCTGGAAATATTGTACTTTAAACTTTCTAAAGCCCGCCGCCTTCGCCATCATCTCCAGATTTTTCTCTGAAAAGATCCATAAATGCTGTGTGCTGAACAATAGTCTCTGTTCATAAATGTTCCCTAGCATCTGACGCATAACCGGCGCATCGGTCGGCGTTCCGATAACAGCTTCACCGTTTTCAGACAACAGTTCTTTTATGTCGTTCAGAAACTGTATGGGATCTTCCACATGTTCTATCACATCAAAAGAAACAACCGTGTCCACCTTACCCTTCCACTCTTCTGCTGCTTCGATGGCATAAGGATAAGTATGATATCCTTTCTGTCCCATAATACCTCTATAATATGCCGATGGCTCAATCGCAACAATATCCTTAGCCACACCGCCTAAGAAGTCAAGAAATGCTCCGCCGCCGCAGCCAATATCCGCAACTGTTTTGTGTCTGAACCGCTCAGTTCCCGTATATGTAAATTTCGCCATCGTCTCCTTATCATGAAGCTTATAAAATTCCTCAATATCTGAATTTCCTTCCAGCGACTCCCTATACTGCGTACTTTCATAGTACTGTTCTAAGTTCATATCGTCTTTCTCATGCCATATGACCCCACAATCGTCACACTGATAGACCGGCATATCCTGCTGCGTATACTGACCGAGACCCCCGTTTCTGATTTTACCATTATATATAATGCTAATATGGCTGCCTTTACATAGTCTGCATTCCATAAATCATTCTCTCCTTCATATTTGTCAAAGTCTTTAAATAAGAGACTCCAAATCTATTCTGCGGAATACCTCCAACTTACCGCCTCTTGTTGCGTTATAAATATCTATGCCATGTTCTCTTGCATACTCTTCAGCTTTCTGCATAGCCGCTAACGAAATATAGATATGCGGTTTTCCCGCAACCGCTCTCTTATCAACAGTCTTATCATCATAGAAATGATTGCCCTTGGTTGCCGGATCATCCAAATAGCTGAAATCGGCTCCAATCAAATATATTTTTTTATATCCCATGTAGATTGCTATCTGCAAAGCATCATACATCACCGTATATCCGCCATATACTGCCTTGACGATATCATCGGAAAAACGCTGCTTCTCCAGATAGCATCTCTCTGCGCAGCCGGGATAATAATTCGTATCAGATAACATGGGCGTTTCATCCATGTAGTAAAAATTCTTTACAAACAAATTGTCGCGTCTTAACATCCCAATCTCATCATAATACTGACGCATCATATTATATTCGGAAAAAATATAATAAACAGGTCTCCACAATGTGTTATCATAAACTTTATAAGCTAAATTCATGCCAAAACTAGCTATTTTACTACTTTGGATTCTCTCCAAATCCTCCACACTGAGACTTGGTCCATTACCTACAAGAATACAGCTTTCGCCTTCATGAATGTTTCTCCATTTAACCAGTTCTGCTGCCCTCTTGTTAGTTTCCATTACCAAACCAAAAATGTTATAAACGCCTTCATCGGTTCCTTTTATTGTGCTTACTCTATTCCAGTCTTCAGAACGAAATACGATAACATTGTTATCTCTATTAATATCAGACTCGTCTGCAATAATTAAATCATCGTTCTTAGTCCATTCCATCTCCTTATTACTCTGCGGAATTACTTTTACTCTGCAATTGGCACTTTTTTTATATAACGCACTAACCAAATGCCGGCCAATCGGCTGATAACCAAACAAGATTATTTCTTCCATCTGCGTCATATTCCAGTCTGCAATCATCTGCTCGACAGACGCCAGTCCCATCTGTATCATAGGTGCGACATAATAATTCGTAATTCCGCAACTGAGAAGCTGCTCTTCTATTGCTTCATACACTGCCGCCGTAATAATAATCGTTCCATCGCTATGGGATTTCATATATTGTTCCAAAGATATTATGGGAATATCTTGCATAAAGCCATTTATCCTCTTAGCTTCATTATCGATAATCGCTATGATATTCTCTTTACCGAAATAAGCAATGACGCCCCATGCATTATTCCCTGCGCCGAACAAATAGTATTGTTCTGTTATGAAATTCTTGTCCGTTTCTGTCATTTTCTATCTCTCACTCTCGCGTCTTCAAAAACTTCTCCATAATCTCCGCCAGCGCAATACTCTCGCC